>JAZSCV010000005.1:0-67509 GCA_045530855.1 Acutalibacteraceae bacterium | reverse complement strand
CCATTACCTTGTTTTTTCAGATATAGTCATTTAATTCAATGCCTGGGTCTGCCTTTGTGCCGCAACAAGGTCTGCGTAAATACCGCCTTGTGCAATTAATTCCTCGTGTGTGCCGAGCTCTGCAAGTCTGCCTTTTTCAATAACTGCAAGTCTGTCGGCATTTTTAAGGGTAGCAAGTCTGTGGGCAATAGCAATTGTTGTTCTGCCTTCAATAAGCCTTGCTAATGCTTCCTGAATTTTTACTTCTGTTTCAGGGTCAAGTGAGCTTGTAGCTTCATCAAGGATAAGGATTTTCGGGTCCTTTAGAATTGCTCGCGCAATGCTTATTCGTTGCCTTTCGCCGCCTGAAAGAGAATGGCCGTTTTCACCTATAACAGTATTATAGCCATCAGGGAGTTTTGTAATGAATTCGTGGGCATTTGCCGCCTTTGCGGCAGAAATAATCTCATCAGGCGAAGCATTTGGCTTTGCATATGCAATGTTTTCATAAATAGAGCCTGAGAAAAGGTATGTTTCCTGGAAAACAACACCGATATTATCACGGAGTGTTTTTTGCGAAATATCTTTAATATCAACTCCGCCGATTGTTATTTTACCTAAACCCGGGTCATAAAGCCTCATACAAAGGTTTATGATTGTTGATTTACCTGCACCGGAATGACCTACAAGACCAACCATTTCACCTGATTTTATTTGGAAGCTTACATTTTTAAGCACAGGCTCGTAAGACTTGTATCCGAATGTTACATTGTCGAATACGATATCTTCAGAGGCATCGAAGTCTATTTCGGTCTGTGTTGTAGAGGCATTTGGTTCTTCGTCTAAAATCTCATAAATCTTTACAAGGCTTGTGGTACAGTCTGCAATTCTTCTTGGGAACATAGACATCCAACGAAGAGGTGCGTAAAGATATACAAGGTAAAGATTAAAACGTGTAAGTTCACCTAATGTCAACGTGCCGTCAAGGACCATTTTACCACCAATCATAAGCACAAGGAATTCACCTAATGCCATAAAATTACCTACAAGAGGGAAGGTAAGAGCCCAATATTTTTCGTTAGATGCGGAAATATCTGCAAGCTTTCTTGAAATGTCGGAGAATTTTTTGATTTCTCCTTCTTCGTTACCAAAGGATTTTACAACCTTGATACCCTTTATAATATCATGGAGTATAGATGTAGCTTTTGAGTTTGTGCGCCATTGCTTATGGTACCTTACATGGGTAGCGTGGGAAAAGCGCCTTATCATAAGCACACCAAAGGGGATTGGGATTAAAACAACAAGAGTAAGAATGGGGCTTGTTTTAAATAAGATGATCAAAATAACTGTAAATACAATTATCTGCTCAATGAGATATCGGCCCTGCTCGTTGAAAAAGAGTTTGACCCTTTCTGTATCTGACGTAACGCGGTGTATAAGGTTACCTGCAGGTCTTCTTGACATAGTTGTAAGGGATAGCTCTTGTATTTTAGCATACAGAAGCTCTCTTAAATCTCTGTAATAATATGCACCAATCTTATTAGCAACACGGTTACTGAAAATAACAACCATCCTGGAAAGTATATAGAAAACAACCATTGTGGATGCAATTGCAACAATACCCGCAATACGGGAGTCAAACAAAGGTGTTGCATCCGGTGTTGGCACAAGGTAGTTATCTATAAGCAGAGAATTAAGGTACGGCATAAGTGCATTTGTAGAATGAGCCAATGCCATTAAGAGACCTGTTAAAATAAGTGATTTTGTGTAGGGCTTGAAGTATTGGAATGCTCTTGAGAATACATAGCTTTTCTTTACACAGAACATACACATATTCATTCCCTTAAGATAGTGCCTGTGGCATTTAGGACACACCGGTAAATCCTCGGCATTTATCTCAAGAAATTCGCCTGTTTCAATAAAGTGGTTAACAACCTTGCAGAATTCACCTATTTCAGTAACATAGCTCATTGAAAAGCGGCATACAGGAATGTTGTCGCTTCCGTCAGGGCTACCACCCTTTGGCTTCAACTCTAATTTTCCGCAACCGATATCTGTATATTGAACAGCCTCTTCAATATCTGAAATATTAAATTTTTCTTTTTTGCCATCTAATTCAGCTGTTATTGTGCCGTTTTCAAGCAAAAGATGACCATCGCAAAATTCTCCCTGAGGAGAAATGTCAAAGTGAGAAATAAGTTTTTCCATAATTAATACAAATAAGGCTCCAAAAGTCGTTTGCTTTTATCTTCTATGCTTTCGTAATCCGGAATAACATATCTGTTTCCGTCCATATCGAATATTAAAAGTGTGTTTTCGGTTGAGTAACGAAGGTTACGGGTAACATCTCTTACTGTGAATTTCTTTGGCTTGCCGTCAACAACAGTTTCAAAGTAAAAGTGACCCATTCGTTCCTTTATGCTTTTAACAGCAGTAATAGTTGGGCAGTAATAGCGGTTTTCCAATTCTTTTACACAACATTCCTTTGATGAAGCATCTAAATCGGATAAGTTTTTTAATATGCCTATTTCGTTATCTTCAAGGTCGTGTACACAAATGTATTCTTCTGTAAGGGTGTAGGGGTAAGTTCTTATGAGCTTTACTCTGCCTTTAGCCTCTCCACATAATGTCATAACAAGGAAATTGTTTTTATTGAAGGAGAAGGTGCAATCTTCGGGTTTTAAAAATTCGAGAGAAAGCTTGTTCTGATTCATTGTATTAGTCCTCCGTTTTTTCTTCAGGCTCTTCACCTATGCCGATAAATCGTAAAGCCTCTTCCTGAAGCTTGAACATTTTGTAATAAGCGCCTTTTTTCTCCATAAGCTCTTTGTATGAGCCGAATTCAATGCATTTACCATCATCAATTACGGCAAGCTTGTCTGCATCACGAAGCGTTGAAAGCCTGTGGGCGATTGCTATAGTTGTTCTGCCTGATTTTAATCGGGCAATTGAGTTCTGGATATTTCTTTCTGTTTCTGTATCCATTGCGGCAGTTGCCTCGTCAAGAATAAGAATTTTTGGGTTTTGGATAATTGTTCTTGCAATAGATATTCTTTGGCGTTCACCGCCTGATAAATCCTGACCGCCAGAACCAACCCATGTTTCATACCCATCGGGAAGCTTTGAAATAAAGCTGTGGGCAGATGCTGCCTTTGCGGCGGCAATAACCTCGTCGTTTGTAGCATCAGGCTTTGCGTAACGGATATTATCTGCAATTGTTCCCATAAACAAGAAAATATCCTGTGAAACAATACCGATATTTTGCCTTATCTGCTTCTGTTGAAGGTCTTTTATATCGTACCCGTCTATCATTACAACGCCCTCTTTAGGGTCATAAAGACGGGCAATAAGGTTTGAAATTGTTGTTTTGCCGGCACCTGTTTTACCAACAATACCAAGCATTTCACCTGCGTCCACCTTTAAAGAAAGGTTTTTGATTATAGGATGTGCAGGCTCGTATTCGAATTGTATTTCCTTAATTTCAACCGAACCCTTGAAGTTCTCTAATATAATTGGGTTTTCTTTATCTTTTATATCGGGCTCTGTGTCCATAATTTCAAAAACTCGTTGAGCAGAGTCTACACAACGCGCCCACCAGTTTGTAACCCATGATAAAAAGCTGATAGGTTGCTCGAGCATCTGCAGATAAACAATGAAGGTTAAAAGCTCACCTACGGAAATTTCGTTTGTAGTTATTGCAAGTACACCGCCTACACCTAAAACAATTGCACCAAGCAAGTAAACTACTACGGCGAGAATAGGGTAGAAGGTTGACTCTGCATTGTACCAACGGATTTCTGACTCTAAAAGCTTTTGGCTTGTTTTTTTGAAATCCTTTAATTCCTCATCTTCTTTTGAAAATGCCTTTATAATTCTGTGGCCGTTTATATTGTCACTTGTTTTAGAAGTGAGCTGAGCCATCTGAACCCATACTTTATGGTGAATTTTTCTGAATTTTCTTTTTACGATAGGGTAAACGATGAAAACTATAAGTGCACCACTCATCACCATAAGAGTAAGCTTTACACTTGTGAAAAGCATTATAACTATAATGCCTATTACAGTTATCAAGCTTGATATAAGGTAGGGAAATCCGTCAACAAAAAACCAATAGATATTATTAGAGTCTCTTGTGATTCTTTCCATAAGAGAGCCTGTTTGCTTATGCGTGTAAAAGCCTACAGAAAGACCTTGCATTGCCTTGAAGATTTTAAGCTTGATGCTGTAAATTACTTCGGGGAGCATACCTGCAACAATATACTGGTAAAATAATGTGAAAAGCTGATGGGTGATTTTTAGGGCAGCCATTGTAAGTACTATTGATATAAGACTGTCGAAAAGTACCTCGTAGCTTGCTGTGTTTCCGGGATTCAAAACCTCATCATAAAGCTTTTGAGTGCTGAATTTTGGAATTATAAGGGATATAGCTGAGCTTATAAGCACCGAGAAAATTATGAAAATCATTTTCCACTTAACGTCGCTGAAGAAGGAAAACAATCTCTTAATTGTGGATTTTTTATCTACACAGCTTTCACAATATTTCAATCCGCGTGGGATTGGCTTGCCACATGTGCGGCAATTATTGCCTGTGGCATTATTAAGGTATTGCTTGTAATCCTTGCCTTGCTTGAAGGTGTTGAAGATTTTTTTGAAGTTATCTGCTTTTTCGAGACCACCGATTGAGAAATATGCCAAAGGGTAATATTCGTTGTCGAATTTGTAGGTTAACTGACCCGTAGCAAGATATTGCTCTGCAAAAATTTCGTCTATATCATCAATTGGAATACATGTAAGCTTAAGAAGTTTTGGCTTAAATTCCAACTTCTTTTTACCTTTTTTAGGCTTTACTTCTTCTTCAAATGAAGCAGTGTAGACACCTTTTTCATCAAAGAAAACATATAAATCACCATATTCTTCTGCATCACTCATATCTGATTTGAAGGAATAGATTATTGAGTCTGTATTAAGCTTGTTTTCTTCTAAAACCTCTTTTATCGGTTTAGGTAAAAGCTCACCCGGTGTGTACGAGGGGCGTGGTGGCTTTTTCAGGTGAAGTTTATAAAGGATTTTATTTACAATTTCCATGAACTTTCTCCTAATTTTTAATCAAATTATTATAACACATAATATAATGTATGGCAACAAATATATTTAACATAAGAGTTGTTTTAACAAAAATTTAACGAATAGTATTTGTTTGAAGACACATTAAACAAAGTGCGAAAAAAGTTTTTATTAAAACTGACTATTTCCCAAAAAAATACAATAGTGAATTGACATTCATTTTCTCTTTTGATATAATTAAAATGACAAAATAGTATGAGGTGAAAATCGTGTCAAATGTACTTGTTCAGGGTATTATGCCCGCATTAGTTTCTCATTTTAAAAATGATGGCACTGTATTAAAAGCATCTATAAAAGCTAATATGGATAGAAATTTTAATCAGGGTGCATGTGGTTTCTATATTTGTGGTTCAACGGGTGAAGGTCCTGTTATTACAACGAATATGAGAAAGGAAATTGCTGAAACAGTAGTTGAACACAATAACGGCAGAGGCCTTATTGTAAACCATATTGGTGCAGCCGCTACTATGGATGCATTCGATCTTGCGCGTCATGCAAAGGAATGTGGATGTGATGCAGTTTCAAGTGTTGTTCCGAACTTCTATTTTAAGCATACGGATGATGAAATCATAGATTATTATAAAAAAATTGCAGATGTGTCAGAGCTTCCTGTTATTGCATATGTGCAAAATCTTCTTACATCGGATTCAGTTAACCTTATGAGAAGATTAATAGAGGTTGACGGCGTAATCGGTTGTAAGTTTACTTTGACTGACTTTTATTCTATGAGAAGAATCAAAGAACTTAATGGTGGCGATATCAATGTTATCAACGGACCTGACGAGATGATAATTTGTGGTCTTTCAATGGGGGCTGATGCAGGTATCGGTTCTACATATAACCTTATGTGTGCAGAGTATGTAAAGCTTCGTAATCAGTTCCTTGCAGGAGATATTGAGGGTGCAAGGCAGACACAATACAAGGTTAATAAGGTTACAGAGATTCTTATAAAATATGGTGTATCACGTGCTGTAAAATACATTCTTTCTCTTGATGGTGTTGAAGCGGGTGATATGGCTTATCCTATGGCTCCTCTTACGCAAGAGCAGAAAAAGATGCTTGTTAAAGAGCTTACTGATGTAGGTTTTTTTGAATATTACAATAAATAAAAATTGTTTAATAACTTTGAAAGGAAAAGGAAAATGGCAATAAAAAGTGTAACAAGATTCGGTATACAGAGAAAAATTGTTGCTAACATGACAACTGAAAGCTGGCAGAATATTCCTCATGTAAGTTACCAGTATGAACCTGATGTTACAAAATTTATGGAGGAATTCAAAAAGTTTCAAGCAGAGCACAATTCAGACGAAGGACCAAAGATTACTCTTAATGCAGTTCTTCTTAAAGCTATCGCAGAAGCAATCGAAAACGATCCGTGTATAAATGCTCACTTCCACTTTGAAAAGGGTCTCGTAAGAGGTAAGGTGACAGAGTTCGATAATATTGATATGTCTGTTCCATGGATTCTTCCTGATGGTAAAATGATGACCATCACTATGAAGGATATGGGTAACAAAACTCTTAAAGAAATTGCAGCTTATCAGGCAGATATTAATCGTCGCCTTGAAAAGACTGTTCTTGTTGAGGCGCTTTACTCTGTTTCCTTCCACGACACCCTTGATAAGTTAAAAAAAGGTCACATTATAAAGGCAATCAAGAGAATTTATGGTGCTAATGCTGGTAAGCATAAAATTGTTCGCCTTAAAGGTGCTGAAAAGAAAGCCTATAAGGCAATTCCCGATACAGAAAAGATTACAAGAGCAGACCTTAAGCAGGGTACAATTACTGTATCAAACGTTGGTGCAGATACACGTGGTCTCAGTGGTGAAATAGCAATGCTTATGGTTATTCCGCCTCAGGTATGCGTTATCGGTATCGGAACACTCCAGAGAAAGCCTGTTGTTGTTAAAAATGAGAATGGTGAGGAAGAAATTCAAATAAGAACAGTTCTTCCTATGAACATCGTTTTTGACCACAGAGTTCTTGACTTTGGTGAGGTAAGACCTTTCCTTACAAAAATGGAAGAATTTTTCCAGAATCCGGGTCTTATATTAAATGAAAACGCTTAAATAGTACATAAGATGACAGCAAAGTTGCTTAGTGTAGCTTTGCTGTTTTGTTATATTTAAATATAAATTTGTCGTTTTGTATTGCATTTGTTATTGCTAATATGCTATAATACATCGTGATTATGTAATAAATTAAGGACGGTATTTTATGAATAAAAAAATTACAGCCCTTGCAATAGCAATTCTTGTTACTGCGTGTTCAATTGTTATGGTAGGCCACAGTAGTGGTAATGGAATAGCAGATGTTTCCAATGGTAAGGTTAATTCCCATGCTGCAAAAGAAACATTGGCTACCGTTGTTATGGACTATATTCCATCTATGACAATGAAAAAACCCGGCACAACAACCTTAGCTGAGCTTGTGAGCGATAAAATGGATTATATTACTGTTGCGGATGGTATCATCAGCGATGTTGCACAGGCCGGCAATGAATTCAGCGATATGCTTGATATTGGCGGAATTATCGGCGGTGGCTCTGACTCAGACTCAAATTCTGTAGAGTTCAGCGAACCAACTGTTACATCAAGCGATGTTGCTGATATGCCTATAGATCCGGGTGATCCCGGCAATCCGGATGTCAGCATAAATGATTCGGAGATTCCAAGCTCTCCTGCTTCATCAGATAGTTTTGGTGGCTCAATAGGCTCGGGTAGTGTTGGTTCGATTATCGGCAACAGCTTAGGTAGTGTAGATATAGGTGGCGCAATCGGTGGCCTTGGTGGTGCAATAGGTGGTGTAATAAGCGGTGTAGGTAATGGCGGTATTCTTCCTACAACTCCTCAAAGTACATATAATGTGAATACAGAAACTGCAGGCTATATCGATATTGTTCCTGCCGCAAGCCAGTATGTGCCTGTTGTGCCTTCACAGCAAGCTACAGTACCTGTTGTAATGACTCCGTCAACAACTAAGTCATCAAATCTTAACGAAACAGTTGACTTTGCAGCAGATAATAATCCTTATCAAAGGCCAACAACGGTACTTAAGGGTGGTGACACCGGCGAGGGCGTTAAATGGATGCAGTGGATATTTATATATACCCGCTATGGTCTTAAGGACGATGGTATTACAGGTATTTTCGATGTAGACACTATGGCAGTTGTAAAGAAGCTGCAGAAAGAAAACGGATTTACCGTTGATGGTGTCGTAGACGATAAGGTAATAGATAAAATCGAGTTGTTATATTTCCAGGCTGTTCACACAACAGCAGAGGAAGAAACTGAGACAAAAGCCGTAGTAACAACTGCACCTGCTGAGGAATCGGAAAAGGGCTTGACAGATGGCCTTACAATTCTTCTTGTTGCGGTTATTGCAATCTGGATTATTGCTATTGGTTTCCTTGCTACAATGTTTGTGATGAAAAAGAAAAAAGCGTCTAAAAACAAAAAGTCAAACGGAACTAAGGTTCAGAACAATAATGATAAGGTAGAAGAGCAGATTGCTGATGAAACAGAGATTTCTGTGGACGGAGATAATGATTAATTTGTTGTCGAACTGACGTTTTGGTTTGTTACCTATGTTCATTATGAAATAAAAATGATTAAAACTTGAAGTTGGGTATATAAAAGGAGAATTCAAATGGATAAGTATCTCATTATTAATGCGGACGATTTCGGAATGAGTCATTCTACAAATCTTGCTGTTTTTGATTTGTTTGAAAAAGGTGGTATTACTTCCGCCACAATTATGACACCTTGCGGTTGGGCTAAAGAAGCAGGTGATTGGGCAGCACAGCATCCGGAATACGCTGTTGGTGTTCACCTTACATTCACAAGTGAATGGGGTAAGTACAGATGCGCACCAATTACTCAGGGTAAAACACCTTCCTTGAGAGATAGTGAAGATTTCATGTACCATGAATCTGACGAATTTGAAGAGAATAGCGATATTGATGAGGTAGAAGAAGAGATTAAAGCTCAGATTAAGCGCTTCCGCTCATTTGGTGTTGTACCATCACACCTTGATAACCATATGGGCTCTCTTTATGGTATTGAAACAGGTAGATTTGAACTTCTTAACCTTACACTCGATATAGCAGGTGAGGAAGGACTTCCTTTCCGTTTCCCGGGTACATATGTTCCTGAAATGTTCGAGAATGATACACTCGAGGTTAAAATTGACAAAGAGCTTATTGCAATGATGTTCGGCAAAGTAATTGACTATGCAAATGATCAGAAGGTTGCTTTACCTGACTTCCTTATTCCCGGTGAGTGGAATGGTCCTCAGAACGATAGCTATGAAAACTACAAGGAATATATTTACGAATTATACAAAACATTCCCTAATGGTGTCACAGAAACATATATTCACCCTGCTCTTGAGTGTGATGAGCTTAAAGCAATTTCCGGTGCATGGCACAGAAGAGTTTGGGAGCATAGATTATTCTCTGACCCACAGACACTTCAGCACATCAAGGCTTGCGGTATTCAGCTTATTAACTACCGTGACCTTAAGAAAATGAAGGGCTTCTAAAAAATATTAATGCATCCTTGAAATATTCAAGGATGCATTTTTTTATATGTTGTTTTCAATTAGCTTTACAGATAAATCTTTTTGGAAATCATTTCGTTTTATATGCTTTTTTCATGAGCTAATGATTTCTTTTTTGCATCGTCCGACAGAGCCTCATTGATATAAATATTAAAATCGCCGTTTGCATCGGGTATAGTAAATGCCCTGATTGTGAGCGGCATTTTTATTTCTCTTATAAATAGTAAATTCATTTTTCCTCCTGATCAATTAATGCTTTGAACATAACGATAAATGTGTCAAGCTGATCCTTGGTGGCTCTTTTTGACATATCAAATAATATTTTTCTTTTTTGAAAAAGCTCATCTTTTTGGTTATCAACGTCATCAAAGCTTTCATCAAAGTAGTCAAGAGAAACACCAAAATATTGGGCAATTTTACTTAGATTATGAGTGGATAAAGTTTTTGTTCTGCCCTGCTTAAGTTCTGATATTGTACTTTTTGGCACACCCGTTTCGCGGCACAGCTGTGCGACCTTTATGTTCTTTTCATTGCATAATTCTTGTATTTTTTCATACATCTTCACAAAGAGGACCTCCACATATTTGTGCATTCACACAAAAAAATGTCGAACAAACAAATGTTCTGAAAATAGGTTGAAAAGTACAGAAATCCGTATTATAATATGCTTGCAGTTCGGAAATCAGTACAAATTACACTAATAATATACCTTATTTATAAAAAAGTGTCAATACCAATTATAGTACAAAAGGAGAGAAAAATATGTCAAAAACCATAGAATCAATAATTGAGTGTCCATTTTATCTTAAAGAAGGAGAAAAATTCATTAGCTGTGAAGGTGTATTGGATAACACAAGCAGTACACATCGATTTAATTCTAATGATGAAAAGAAAAAATACGAATTTTCTGTTTGTTGCATTAACAGCGGCAAGAAATGTATGCATCACAGAGCTGTTTCCGTTCTTTATGAAAGGGGCTTGCGAGTTTGAGTGAGGTAAGAAAGCAGGATAAGCTCAAAAGAGTTTCCTCTGCTGCAGAGAATATGAGTGCTCTTGTAGACGATATTGTAAAAAAAGCAAGAAAGACTTTCAAAACAACAGGCAACCCTGAATTGGATGCTAAGTTCTTAAAGGAAAGTGTGGGTGCATTGAGAGAATTGTATGGCTTATTAGAGGACTGCGACGCAACACCGCAGATTGCTGATGGTGTTGTAATAAGGTTCGAAAAACAAATTGAGGAGTTAAGCCAATGAAGGAACTTCTCATTTCTCAACCGAACGCAAAGCAAGAACAGTTTTTTAAGTGTAATCAACGATTTATCGGCTATGGCGGTGCAAGAGGTGGCGGGAAATCCTGGGCATTAAGAACAAAATTTATTCTGCTTGCTCTTAAGTACAATAACCTTAAATTATTGCTTTTACGAAAAACTCTTCCTGAACTAAGAGAAAACCATCTTTTGCCTATGCTTGCTCAGTTAAACGGAATTGCCCGCTATAAAAGAGATGAAAGGGCATTTATATTCCCAAACGGATCAAGAATCAGGCTTGGTTATTGTGATACCGAAAACGATATTTATCAGTATCAGGGTCAGGAATATGATGTTATTGGTGTTGAAGAATGTACGCATTTTACCTTTTCCCAGATTCAGTTTTTGATGACCTGTAACAGAACAACAAGAAGTGATTTTAAACCTCGTATGTATTTTACGGGGAATCCAGGCGGAGTGGGGCATAACTGGTTTAAAAGGCTGTTTGTTAAAGGTCGCTATGAAACGGGTGAGGATCCCAATGACTACATATTTATTCCTGCAACAATAGATGATAATACTGTACTTCTGAGTACTAATCCCGAATATGTGAAGGTGCTTGATGCACTTCCCGAAAAATTAAGGCAGGCTCACCGCTTTGGTAACTGGGATATTTTTGACGGACAATTTTTTGAAGAGTTCAGAGATAATCCGGAGCACTACAGGGATGGTATAAACACACATGTTATTGAGCCTTTTGAAATTCCGAATGATTGGGTAATTTACAGGTCCTTTGACTTTGGTTATGCAAAGCCGTTTTCCTGCGCCTGGTGGGCTGTGGATTACGATGGCAGGCTGTACAGAATTTTAGAGTTGTACGGTTGTACTAAAACAGCAAACGAAGGTGTCAAATGGCCTCCTGAAAAAATATTTTCTGAAATAGCAAACATAGAAAAACAACACAGGTGGTTAAAAAATAAAAGGATTTTAGGTGTGGCTGACCCATCTATATGGGATGCATCAAGAGGTGAGGCAATCATTGAATCAGCAGACAGAAACGGAATATTTTTCACAAAAGGTGATAATAAGCGTATTCCCGGGTGGATGCAGGTGCACTACAGACTTGCCTTTGACGAGCAGGGGATTCCTATGATGTATGTGTTTAATAACTGCAGAGGCTTTATAAGGACAGTACCGGAATTGAAATTCAGTTCAACCAATCCTGAGGATTTAGATACAACGGGAGAGGATCATATCGCTGACGAAATGAGGTATATGTGTATGGCAAGACCAATATCACCTACATACAAAAAAAGAGAAGAAAAAATATATGATGATCCGTTGGATTTAATAAAAAGAATTTAGTAAAGGAAAGAGAAAATGGAAAAAGAAAATCTAAATAACTATGAAAAAATAAAACCTGCCACACTAATAGGAACCTTTGGTGTGATAGGAAAAGATGAGGTAGAAAAGAGCCTCAGAACTTTAAAAAAATACAAATCAGCAAAAACAAATCTTGAAAACAGAATTGTTGATAATGAGCAGTGGTTCAAAATGCGCCATTGGGAGCAATTAAGTCCTGAAAGCAAAAATCAGAATGCATCGGCATGGCTTTTTAACTCTATTGCAAACAAGCATGCGGATGCAATGGATAATTATCCTACGGTTGCATGCTTGCCTCGTGAAGAAAGTGATAAGAAAACCGCAGAGGTACTTTCTCAGATCTTGCCTGTTGTATTTGAAAGAAACGGCTTTGACAAGATCTATAATGATGCTTGGTGGTACAAGCTTAAAGCCGGTACTGCAGTTTACGGAATATTCTGGAACCCTATAAAAAATAATGGCTTGGGTGATATTGAAATCAAACAGATTGATGTGCTTAACCTTTTCTGGGAGCCGGGTATTAAGAATATTCAGAAAAGTAAAAATCTGTTCCATGTTGAGCTTATGGATAATGATACACTTGTTTCTCTGTATCCACAGCTTTCAGGCAAATTAGGTTCATCAGATGTTGAAATTGCAAAGTATGTTTATGATGATAATGTTGATACAACAGAAAAAAGTGCCGTAATAGATCATTATTATAAAGTAATCAAAAATGGTGTTGAGCAGGTGCATTACTGCAAAATCTGTAATGGTGAGCTTTTGTACGCTTCTGAAAATGATTCTGCATATATTTCAAGAGGCTTTTACGACCACGGTAAGTATCCATTTGTTTTCGATACACTTTTTGTTGAAGAAGGTACGCCGTGTGGCTTCGGGTACATAGATATTATGAAGAATACTCAGAAGCAGATTGATATTCTTTCCAATTCATTGGTAAAAAATGCAACAATGGCAGCAACACCACGATATTTTATTAACTCTTCCGGTGCTGTAAATGAGGAAGAGTTTGCAGATTGGTCCAATAATTTTGTGCATGTTTCAGGCAGTAATCTTGGTGAGGACAGCATAAGAGAAATTAAGTTTTCTAATGTTCCGGGTACGTACCTTGGGGTTTTGAACAACAAAATTGACGAGCTTAAGGAAACGAGCGGCAACAGGGATTTTTCTCAGGGTGGTGTTTCAAGCGGAGTTACAGCGGCAAGTGCAATTGCCGCTTTGCAGGAAGCAGGCTCAAAGCTTACCCGCGATATGGTAAAAGGTGGGTACAGAGCCTTTGCAGAGCTTAATAGTCTTGCTATTGAGTTAATACGACAGTTTTACGATGAACCAAGATTTTTCAGAATTATTGGTGATAACGGAGAACAACAGTTTGTTACATATGACAATACAGGCTTGCTGATAAAAAAATACAGTGGTGATTTCGGTGCAGAAATCAGTTTGCGAAAGCCTATATTCGATGTAAAGGTTTCTGCCGAAAAAGCAAGTCCATTTTCAAAAATTAGTCAGAATGAGCTGGCTTTACAGTTGTATGGTGCGGGTATGTTTAACCCGGAAAACAGAACACAGGCATTGCTTGCAATCAGTATGATGGATTTTGAGGGTAAAAGTATTTTATCCTCAAAGCTAAGCGCAGAGGTGAGCCTGCAGTGACAACTGTTTATTACAGAGAATATTATGATAAGCTTTTTGTCACTATAGAAGGACATAGCACATATGCACAAAGCGGTTCTGATATTGTTTGTGCAGGCATATCCACCCTGGCATACACTTTGTTGAATTGTATGCTGGATGAGGAGGCTTCGGGTAATGTGAAGCTTATCAGAAACATCGTAAGAGATGGTTATATGCATCTCGAAATAGAATATTTCGATTTTTCAAAAAATCGGGTGCAGGGTATTTTTGATACCTGCATCAAGGGTTTATTGATGCTTGAGGATAGTTACCCTAAGTATGTGAGATTTAACTGATTCTTGTGTGAAAAACCGTTATGGCCAAACGGTTTTTAATATATATCATGACACTTCGGAAAGACGATGAATGTTGCAACAAAGAAAGGATTTTTTATGAAAAGATTATTTTGGTATGCTCTTAACCTACAGCTTTTCTCAGGTGAGGGAGCAGAGTCTGCAGGTGGAGAAACGGGCGTCGAGATTGCCGCCGCCGGGCAAAACAATACCTATAATGGTGATAATGAATTTGATGACCTAATAAATGGTAGGTTTAAAGAGGATTTTACCAGGAAAACACAGGCAATTATTGATAAACGATTTAAAGAGACAAAGGAGCTTGAAGCCTATAAAAGCAAGGTTTCCCCGATTGTTGAAAGGCTTATGGGTAAATACGGGCTTGATATGGGCGAGGAAGAAAAGCTTGTTGATGTTATGGAAACTGAAAGACAGCAAAAATATGAGGCAGACAAAAGAAATAGCATTTTAAACTCAGAAGCATTAAGAAATAAAATCGGGTCATGGCTTAAAGAAAGTGAAGAACTTAAAGCTATAATTCCTGATTTTAACTTACGAAATGAAATCAGAGGCAACAAGCTGTTTTCTCGACTTCTTTTAAGCGGTGTACCGGTGAAAACTGCGTACGATATGGTGCATAAAGATGAAATTATTTCTGATGCTATGCACTTTACTGCAGATGCGGTGCGTCAGCAAATGGTACAGAATATTGAAGCTAAAGGTATGCGTCCTATGGAAAATGGTATTTCTTCCGAAAGTGCAATTGTTACTTCAGTCGATGTCAATTCCCTGACCTCACAGGATATTTTAAAAATACTTAAACAGGTCGAAAATGGTGCCAGCATAAAATTCTGACACCATCTGAAAGGAGAAAATATGACAGATTATATTTTAAATCTTCAGCTTTTTGCAGCAGGTGACACAGTAAACGCAACAACATCAAACGCATCAGGTAATAATCTTAGTGCAGAAATGAAAACCTTTTATGATAAAACACTTATTACTCTTGCATCACCATATCTTGTGCACGATCAGTTTGGTCAGAAGCGCGATATTCCTAAAAATGGTGGTAAGATTATCGAATTCAGAAAGTTTTCATCACTTCCTAAGGCGCTTACACCACTTACAGAAGGTGTAACACCATCAGGAAATAAGCTTAATGTAACAGCAATTACCGCATCTGTTGAACAGTATGGTGATTACATTGAACAGACAGACCTTCTTGAGCTTACTGCAGTTGATAACACAATTGTTGAAGCTACAAAGCAGCTTTCTGCACAGGCAGGTCTTACAATGGATACAATTGTAAGAAATGAAATTGTTGGTGGTACTAATGTTCTTTACTGCCCTAAGGTAGCAGCAGATGGCACAGAAACAGAGGTTACCTCAAGAAGTGCTATTGATAAAACATCACTTCTCCGTGTTAAGGATGTTTTCAAGGCTGCCGCAGAGCTTAAGGCTATGAATGCCCCTAAAATCGATGGCTACTATGTGGGTATTATTCATCCGTATGTTGCCTACGACCTTATGCAGGAGGCAGGTAATCAGTGGATGGAGGTCCAGAAGTACGCAACTCCTGAAAATATGCTTACAGGTGAAATCGGTTGCCTTGGCGGTGTTCGCTTTGTTGAAAGCACGGAAGCAAAAATTTGGAATGCAGGTGCAGACAATTGTGCTGTATTTGCAACCCTTGTTATTGGTGCCGATGCCTATGGTGTTACAAGTGTAAACGGCGGCGGTATTGAGCACATTGTAAAGCAGAAGGGCTACGGCAACGACCCGCTTAATCAGCGTTCATCTGTTGGTTGGAAGGGACTTAAAACTGCGAAAAGACTCGTTGAAGAATATATGATTAGAATTGAGTCAGGCTCAGCTTTCAGCTCCACAGCTAAATCTAACTGAATATTGGGCGAATAACTTGTTTTATCTCGCTCGCAGTATCTCATACAGCGTCGCTCAATAAAACGGCGTTCTTCATCCCAATATTCAGTTAGCTTACTGAGTGGTAAGTTGGGCGGATAACTTGTTTTATCTCGCTCGCAGTATCTCATACAGCTCAAAACAAATATTAAAGCAAAACGGTAGAGTGGGAAACCACTCTACCGGAATTGAAAAGGAGAATAAAAATGGCAAATAATAAAACTAATCAGACAAAAGAAAAGCTTGTAAACGTTTTCATTCCAAGGCAGTCAAGGAACGATACAGAAAGATTTATTGCTGTGAACGGTGAAAGAATTCTTGTTCAGACAGGTAAAAATGTGGAAATTCCTGAAAAATTTGCAGAGGTTATCAGAAATAGTGAAGAAATGGCAGCTGTTTCTGCAGAGTATATTGATGCGAATATCTCTCTTTAAGGGGGAGTTATATGACATTAATAAAAGCAATAGAGAGCTTTGATGTTCACCGTAGTAACAGTATTTCTATGGAGCAGAAGATTCAATGGATTTCTGAGCTTGATAAAAAGATAAGCTCAGAATACCTTGAAATACGCAATGGTGAGAAATTTGAGGGATATACAACAACTACACCACACGAAACAAATCTCAAAGCTCCATCGGAGTTTTCTGAGATATATTCATACTATATGAATATGAAGCTTGATTACTTTAATGGTGAAATAACCAGATACAACAATTCTGCCACCCTATTTAATCGCATTTATAAAGAAATGGGTGATGCTATAAATCGCAAAACCAAGGTTGCGAAAAAAACAAAAATAAAGGTGGATGATTTATATGTATAAGCCGATCCTTTATAACACGGAAAAAAGTCGTAAACTTGTTTCTTATTTCAGCGGGTACGAAAACAATCTTATTATTGATGAGAATGCAATGCATTACGAAGAAAATATGAGTTCAGATCATTATCCTGTTATGGCACCACGAAAAAAGAGAGGTTATTTTAATGTAACAGGAAAAATGCTGTGTGATTTGCATTCGAAAACAAAAATCTGTTACATAAACAACGGTACACTTTATTATGACGGAGGTCCTGTGACTGATCTTTATTTCCCGAGTGATGTTAAAAACAGAAGCTTTGTTTCAATGGGTACAAAACTTGTTGTGTTTCCTGATAAGGTATATATAAATACAGCGGATTTTAATGATTATGGTCAATTGGATGCTTTCTTCTGGAGTGAAAAGGCTGAATGTACCCTTTGCCGTGGTGATGGTGATTTGTATGAGAATTATACAGTTAATAAAAAACCACCGGAGGTGCCTGAGCATGGTGATTTGTGGGTGGATACATCCTCAGTGCCTCATACTCTTAAACAATATTCCTCAGATACTAAAACCTGGGTGGAAATAATAAATAATTTTGTTCGTATATCCAGTTCCGGAATAGGCTCGAAATTCAATAAATATGATTCTGTTTTTCTTAAAGGTTTTGAAAAAATCGGTTTGAATGGTTCATCCATAATATATGACAAATCAGAGGATTACATAGTTGTTCCGGGAATGATTGACCAAAATGTAACGATAGAGGGAGAAGTTTCTGTTAAAAGAAAAATCCCGGATATGGATTTTGTGTGCGAAAGTGGTAACAGAATATGGGGTTGTTCATCAAAAACCAACGAAATTTTTGCATCTAAGTTAGGTGATCCAACAAATTTTTATTCATACATGGGTGTTTCGACAGATAGTTATGGTGCATCGGTTGGTAGTGATGGACCATTCACAGGAGTAATAGGTTACAGAGGTTATGTGCTGTTTTTTAAAGAAAATTGTGTTCATAAAATATATGGTCAGAATCCGCCTTACACAATCACAACATCATATATAAGGGGTGTTCAGAATGGTAGCAGTAAGTCCCTGTGTTGCCTTAATGATACACTTTACTACAAGTCACCTACAGGGGTATGCACATACAATGGCGGTATACCTGTGGAAATATCATCAGCTTTAGGGCGAATTCACTACCGTGATGCAGTAGCAGGTGTGTTAAAAAACAAATATTACATTTGTATGACAAATCCCCGAAATGAGCGAGAGCTTTTTGTGTACGACGAGGATAAGTCGTTGTGGCATAGGGAAGGTATTTTTGATGTGTTCGAGTTTGCTGAAAACAATCTGAATCTGTATTTTATTGCCAATGAAAGGAATACACACAGACTTGGTATTATTGATGGCGAAAATAAATATGGTGAATTTAACGGACAGCTTACAAGCTATCGTATTGAGGAGAATGTGGAGTGGTGCGTTGAAAGTGGCTTGTGGGGACTTGAGTTGCCGGAAAATAAGTATTATTCAAGTGTAATAATTAAAGCTATTGGAGAAAAGGGCGCAACACTAAAGGTTTTATTTCAATTTAATAGTGATGGTAAATGGATTGAGCAAATGTCTGTTAAGGTTTCGCACACAGGCTCTCTCGTGTTGCCTTTTATAACTCCGCGTTGTGATCATCTGCGTATGAAAATAACAGGCACAGGTAATGTGAAAATTATAAATATTTCACGAAAAACAGAAGCAGGAAGTGATTTGAATGTATGACCTTAATGTTGCAATACCTAATTTGAGTTCTGATAAATTTTCTTCTGAAGAAAAATTTGTTTTTCTTGAAAATTATTTGCGCGAGCTTAACGAATCGCTGTCTGTTGCATTGGGTAATAAAACCCAAAACTCAATGTGAGCTTGTTACGCAAACAGATGATTTTTTATATGCTGAAAATACTGTGATTAAAATCCAATATTTCAGAAAGGGTGATTAAGATATCTTCGAAAAAAACTACTTCTTACGGTTTATCCAAGGAAGATAAAAAAACAAAAAAACAGCAAGAAGAATTGTTAGGGAGGGTGAAATCAGGGAAGTCAGGCACAAACGCCAATAGTTCTGTAACCCCAAAACAGTCAATAGGCACACCACCGGTGAAATCCGTTACTACTACTCAAAAAACATCAATAGGTACACCGCCGGTAAAATCCGGAGCCACTAATCCAAAGCCATCAATAGGCACACCGCCGTTGAAGTCCGGTACTACTACTCAAAAGCCATCAACAAGTACTTCGCCTGTACAGGAAAATAAAAGTGAAAATTATAATTTAGCGTCAAAGCCTACATATCAAAAAAGCAAGGAGCTTCTTGCATCTGAAGAAAATCTTGAAAATTGGGAAAATCAGAAGCCTGAGGAATACAAAAGTAGATACTCGGATGAAATAGATAGTGTACTTAATGAGATTCTTAACAGAGGAGAATTTGATTACAGTATGTCGTCTGACCCTATGTATGAACAGTACAGGGAGATGTATACACTTAATGGCAAAAAGGCTATGATGGATACTATTGGTGAATCCGCCGCTTTGACAGGGGGATATGGTAACTCATATGCTACTGTGGCAGGTAGTCAGGCGTATCAGCAAAGCCTTGAACAGCTGAATGACATAGCAATGGATTTAAGGGACAGAGCATTTGAAGAATATAAATATAATGGTGAAAAGCTTTTTGATGATGCTCAGCTTCTTCGTTCTCTTGATGGTGATGATTATGGAAAATATATAGATTTAGTACAGCAGTATTATAAGGATGGCGACTATCTTTTGAAAAAAATTGCTTCTATGTCTGACAGAGAATTTGAACTATTTGCTAAAGATCTAGAAAGCTGGGAAAGTGATAGGGATTTTGCATTTAAAGAACGACAGGATATGCTGGACAGAGATGAATTCAACCGTCAGCTTGATTTCAATAAGCAGAAGGATGTGTTAGATAGAGAGGAGTTTGATCGTCAACTTGAATTCCGTAAACAAGAAGCATTAAGGGATCAGGCAAATCAGGATAGAAAATATAATTTATCCGTTCAGAAAGCTAATTCAAGCAGTCAAAAATCAAGCTCATCGAGTTCATCGGGCAGTTCTAAGTCATCATCTGAAAATAAAACAACTGTTTCACCGCCGGTAACCTATAAAGAATTTTATCAAAGAACAGGTGTTGCTACAATTTTGACGGAAAACGAATTTGCATCAAGTAGTGTTTATAAGAATTTGTATAAAGGTGATTACAAACTATATCTTGAAGCTATGTATAAAAAATATGGATAAAGGAGAAGCTTATGGTTGTTGAAGTTACAAAAGAGAAAATTGTTATAACAGAAACTTCAGTTGTAAACGAGGGTGAAGTAAGTGTTAATAAATGTAAATTTAATTTGCCCGATTGTTTTAAAAATTTAACTGTTACAGCTTCATTTAATAATATTCCTGTACCATTAGTGAATAACCAATGTGTAATTCCCACTCTGAAAAAGGGAACAGCAACATTAGGTGTGTACGCATATAAAGAAAATGACGATGGCATAGAGCTTATGTATTCCCCGAAACCAACAGCTTTTTTTGTTTCTGATGGTTCGTATTCTGAGGAAATTAATGATGCGGCAGTGTATGATATATCTCAATATGAGCAATATTGCAAAATGATAGCAGATTGTTATACTGAGTTGGAAACCTCTGTAAGTGAAGCCGAAGCCTATAGGCAGTTATCGGAATCTGAAAGGGTAAAGACCTTTAATCAGAACGAAGCCTACAGAGCAAGAACCTTTGAATCAAGTGAGTTTGCAAGAAATGCTGAATTTAAAGCAAACGAGGCTAAACGAAGTGAAGTACCGAAAACGAAATATACAAACCTTCTTAATACCATTGCACAAGAGGATTCTACTCTTACTTTGCCTACTGTTTTACCTGCACATAAAATTGGTGTATGGTATAACAAGGATACATCGGGTCTTATGTCCAATGTTGATACTCTTGATTGTTATTTCTTCGAGGTTAACCCCAGTGACAGATTGCAGATTTCGGGCTATACAATTACAACTGCTGTATCAGGCTCAATGATTTGTATATTAGACCAAAATTTTGTTTCTATAAAAAACTTTGGTGCTTCGTCTGCACCACAGGTGTTAGGTGGCATATTCCCTATGCCTGAAAATGCAAAGTATGTGGTACTGAACACAGAAAGAGGGGCAGATGCACCTTGCGTAACACTTGTAAGCGAAAGAATTTTAGAAACAAGTGATAAGTCAATTCCTAATGCAAGTAAATTTACATCTGCACAGCTTAACAGTAATCAAATATTAAAGTACGAAGCGGACACGGATGGTAATTTAGTCGCCGTAAACAGAAACAATAATGCCTGGGCGAATGGTATATATCCTCTGCAGGCAAATGTTGAGTATGTGGTGTCAATTCCCGAGCTTTATTATGCCTATGATGAGACAGATATGTTGTTGTTTGTCGACGAAGATTTCAAGGTTAACTCAATAGTGTATGGTTCGGATTTTAATAAGGACAAATATGTTTTTAAACCAACAACAAATGATAAATATGTTGCAATTAACGAAGTGAATGTTGGTGGCAGATTTCAGCTTGGTAAAAACAAATCTCGGTTTATTGAGAAAGCCGTTGAAATCGGTAACGGAACATTTGACGGCAAACACTCTCTGACATTTAAGGATATCGGTGTTGTTGACCGAAGCCTGCGTGATATTAAATGGGTTTCCTATGGAGACAGTATCACTTTCGGCGTTGGTGTTGATTTTGTAAATGGAGAAAAGCTTTGGCAGGATTACATTACCGAAAGGTATGATATAGGTACACACATCAAAATGGGTGTAGGCTACAGCACCGTTGCCTATAAATCAAGTAATACAGAAAAGGCATTTTGTAACGATGACAGATTAAATGCACTTGTTGCAGAATCGCCTGATATTGTTACAATACTTGGCGGTGCAAATGACTACATATTCAGTATCCCTATAGGTACAGACGAGGATATCATTAATAAAAACATTGAAACCTTTAAAGGTGCTTATGCTTACATAATTGATAAGATTTTAACTGCAAAGCCTGATACAGTAATCGTGTTGTTGGGAATGTTCCTTAATGCTATGGGTAACTATGCGCCTGATCCTGAGGAATTACATCAGCTCAAAGAGTATGCAGTTGCAACAAAGGAAATTGCCGAATATTTCGGGTTGCCTTTTGTTGACCTTAATGAGTGTGGTTTTAATTCGTATAATTTTAACGATACCGATGGTGCTTTCTCAACAGATGGTATTCACCCTAATAAAGAGGGTGTAAAACGAATTGCAATGGTAGTCAGTAAATGGTTTGACACCTTCAAGGGCACGCTCTATTTCGAGCCACAAAAAGCAATAATAGGTTAAGGCGGTGGATTTTTGCTCGGATATATTGAAAAAATAATTTTAATTTCCTCTTTGTTTACTGCTTTGGGAATTATTATTGCAACGGCAGTTAAAATATACAAATTTATACGCAAATGGGAGAAATGGGTAGATCAGCAAAGTGAACATTCTTTTGATAATTATATGTCTATTATGCAGTTGAAAATAATGTCACCATATATGCCTTTGAGCGAAAGAGTTAAAGCCGGCGATAAATATGTGAATCTGGGCGGTAATGGTGAGATCAAGCTTAAATATCACCAGCTCATAGAAGAATTGGTTTCGGAAGAGTCACATCGTATTTAATGGTTGTAGGAGATGATAATTTGAAAATAAATATTAAAGCAAGATTAAAAAATAAAGCATTCCTTATAAGTGCAATAACTTTGACGGTATCGTTTGTATACAGACTTCTGGCGCTTGCAGATGTTTTTCCTGCTGTGTCAGAAAATGAAATATTGGAGTTGAGCGGTATATTAGTAAATGTTTTAGCAGTAATTGGTGTTGTGGTTGACCCTACTACCACAGGCATATCTGATAGTGACAGGGCAATGACTTATTACAGTAATGAGAATGATTCTAAGGCGGTGACATACTCTGAGTAAGAAAATATATATTTCGCCAAGTAACCAAAGTGGCAATGTTTATGCAACAGGTAACACAAATGAAAAAGAGCAATGCCACAAAATTGCAAAGGCGTGTGTAGAATATCTCGAAAAATCAGGCTTTCAGGTTAAATGTACATACAATAATGATATGTACGAAAGAGTAAGAGAGAGTAATCATTTTCGAGCAGATATGCACATTGCAATTCATACTAATGCTACCGCAAAGCATAATGTAACAGGCGGTACGCAAATTTTGTTGTATTCAGTAACCGGAGAAAGGGCAAAAGCCGGTCAGGCGGTTTTTGACAGTCTTAGTCCTCTTACACCGGGTGAAAGTGCAGAACGATTAATTGCGAAGCCGGATTTTTACGAGTGTAACAGTACATCTGCCCTTGCCGTGTATTGTGAATGCGAATTTCACGATACAAAACAAGGTTCAGATTTCATTATAAAAAACACAACCGCTATAGGTGAGGCGATCGCAAAAGGTGTTTGTAATTATTACGGAGTAAAGTTGCCTGCAGAAAAAAACAACGCTCCGTCAAAAAACGGAACGTTGTATGCTGTGCAAACAGGTGCTTTCAGTAACAGAAGTAATGCAGAAAAACAGCTTAAACTGTTACAAAAAGCAGGGTTTAATGGGTTTATTGTTGAGAAAAAAGTTTAAGAATTAAGCAATACATAGTTTGCATCGCCAACATCGATTTTCCCGTTGCAGTTAATGTCACAAAGGAAAAGCTTTTCACCTGAAATAGTGTTATCCATAGAGGCGGCAATACGAAGAAGACGAAGTCCGTCGTTGGTGTCAGCTTTTTGGTTACCATTGATGTCGCCAAAGCATGTAATTGTTTTATTAAGCTCATTTACATAAACAGTAACATTATGCATTTTTGCATATGCCATACCCGGGGCATAACGGCTACATGTCAATTTTACTTTGTGTGTAAATTTAGTGGAGTTTGCTTCTCTTAATGCAAAAGCGTATCTGCCTATTGATTTAACAGTTTTAGGAATAGTAACAGCAGTGAGAGATGTACAGTTTTCAAAAGCGTATGCATCAATATCCATTGCACCTGAGCCGAGTTTCAACGTTTTAAGTGCGGTACAGTTTTTGAATGCGCTGTTTCCGATATAAGTAAGGCTTTTAGGTAATGATAAAGATGCAATAGAAGAACATCCTGAAAATGCATAGCTACCAATATAAATAAGAGCAGAGGACTGCGTGAGTGTGTCTAATGCAGAGCAATTTTCAAAAGCATATGCACCAATAACTTTTAAAGCAGTACCACATTTAAGAGTTTTAAGAGATTTGCAACCAAAAAAGGCATGCTCTCCAACAGTCTGTACCTTTTTAAGGTTTATACCTTTAAGCTTTGTGCACATACCAAAAGCTTTTGAGCCTATAGACGTAACGGCATCACTTAAGGTTACGGATGTAAGATTCTGACAACCATAAAATGACATTGAGGAAATCACACTTACAGTTGAGGGTATCACAACTGAAGTAATGTTGTTCATTTGCTGGAAAGCACCTCTGCCAACAGCGGTAACCTTGATTCCTTTGATTTTTTCAGGAATCTTGACAGCTTTTGCGGAATAATCTGTAAATCCCATAATAACATAGTTTCCGACAGAGTTTTTCTTGTACACAAAGCCGTTGTATTCAGCGGCACTTGCTACAGGAACAAGTGATATTATGAGCATTAATGCGAGAATAACAGATATAAGTTTTTTCATTGTAATCTCCTTTTATAAAACTGCAACAGAGCAGGAAATAAACATAAGTCCGAAATAATAAAGGTTTGTTCTGAGTAAGCTTTTTTTGTCTTGTGTGTCTATGACAGGTAAAATAGTAGCTACCGCAAGTGCAAGTGAGCCCATAATTACGGCACAGCTTGCTCCCTGGAACAACCCTTCACCCGAATTCTGTAGAGCCGAGCCCAGCATAATGGCATTTGCAACCATATAAATGCAAGCAATTATTGGTGGTGCTTTTTTAGTTTTGAAGCTCAGCAGTATACACAATACAGAAACTGCAACCGGAATAGCTATGCATACAAGGGGCGAGAAAGGTGCAAAATCAAACAGATTATTATTTTTGTAAAAAAATGCTGTTGAAATAAGTATGTATGCTAAAGAGGAAAGCATAGAGGAGATAATGCCACAAGCCTTTTTGCTTTGTTCTTGCATAATATCGTGGATAAAAAGGAGCGAAAGGGCAATTCCGAAAAGAATGGCATATATTCCTCTGAAGCCAATGCTTATTGATATGCACACCAGAAATGAGGCTATGTAAATAGCGGAGCATATAATTTTGTGCTTGAAAGTTTTTTTCTTATCACCTGTTTTTTTTACAAGGTCATACCAGGATGCGGTAAGAAGCTGTACAAAAAACAAAACACCTAAAAAAATTAAGCCTATAATGCGTAAGTAAACCATAAAATTTTCCTTGTAGTTACGATAATTAACAATATTATACTATATATTTCTTGTTTTGTATACATAAAATGTTTACTAAATTGTTAATTTTTGTTTTGTGAAGTATTCAGCTTGATTGTATAATTATGTATAAATTTCCAAAAAGTGTTGCAATTTTCTGTATAAAGTTATATAATGCACTCACGAAGCACAAGTGTGCTAATAAAAAAGTGAGGTTTTAACAATGAAAAAGTTTTTAAAAATTACTTCAATCGTTCTTGTTATTGCTTTAGTTGCTTGCTTTGCAGCATGTGGCAAGGAGCCTGCAGCAAACAATGACACAACAACAGAAGCTCCTGAAAAGGCAGTTCTTACAATGGCTACAAATGCAGCTTTCCCTCCATACGAATACAAAGAGGGCGACAAAATTGTAGGTATCGATGCAGAAATTGCTGAAGCTATCGCATTCAAACTTGGTATGGAACTTGAAATTGTTGATACAGAATTCGGCTCAATTGTTGGTGGTGTTCAGACTGGTAAGTACGATATGGGTATGGCTGGTATGACAGTTACACCAGAAAGACTTGAGAGCGTTAATTTCTCTAATGTATATGCCCATGGTGTTCAGTCAGTTATTGTTGCTGCAGATAGTGAATATACATCATACGAAGATTTCTACACAGGCTTTGACGAAGAGGGTAATCCTACCGGTGTTAAAAAAGGTATTAAGATTGGTGTTCAGCAGGATACAACAGGTGATATTTACTCATCTGATACAGTTGCAAAGTGGGGTTTTGAAGAAGCTAATGTAGTTCGTTTCAAAACAGGTGCTGATGCTGTTCAGGCTCTTAAAACAGGTAAGGTTACTGCAGTTATTATTGATAACGAACCTGCAAAGTCTTTCGTAAAGGCAACAGAAGGTCTTAAGATTCTTGAAACATCTTACATTGAAGAAGATTATGCAATTTGTATTGCAAAGGAAAACACAGAGCTTCTTAATAACATCAACAAAGCTCTTGATGAGCTTACAAAAGATGGTACAATTCAGGGTATTATTGACAAATATATCCCTGCAGAATAATTATTGATTAAATTTAAGAGGGCGGGAGTTTCTCGCCCTTGTTTTATGTGAAAGGACAGAATCGTGGATAGTTTAACGCAAGAGTTTACACAATTTGCAGAAAAATTCTATGATGTTTTTATAGATGGTGAGCGTTGGAAATGGCTTGTTGAGGGTCTGGGAGCAACAATGAAGATTACCGCCGTTTCATTGGTTATAGGCATCGCTATAGGTATAGTTGTTGCTGCAATACGTTCTTCCTTTGATAAAAACAAGGATGCAATGAAATTGCATGGTGGTATAGGTTATTGGATTCTTGTAATCCTTAACAAAATATGTAAGGTATACTTAACAATATTCCGTGGTACACCAGTGGTTGTTCAACTTCTTATTTTTTACTTTATTATTTTGCCTTCAGTTTCCGATGGCGTTCCTGTTGCTATGCTTTGTTTTGGTATAAATTCAGGTGCATATGTAGCAGAAATATTCCGTTCAGGTATTATGTCTATTGATAACGGACAGTTTGAGGCGGGCAGAAGCCTTGGCTTTAATTATATCCAGACAATGCGCTACATAATAATTCCTCAGATGTTCAAGGTTGTATTACCTACTCTTTGTAACGAGTTTATCGTTTTAATTAAAGAAACATCAATCGCAGGTTATGTTGGTATAGAGGATCTTACAAAAGCAGGTGACCTTATAAGAGGGCGTACCTTTGAAGCGTTCCTACCACTTTTTGCTGTTGCAATTATTTATCTTGTTATAGTTATGCTTCTTACATCACTTGTAGGCAAGCTTGAGAGGAGGTTGCGTAAGAGTGAACGATAAAGCTTTAATAAAAGTAACTGACCTTAAAAAGCACTATATGGGAGGTAAGGTTAAGGCGCTTGATGGTATAAATTGCGAAATTCTCAAGGGTGAAAAGGTTGTTATAATCGGACCTTCGGGAAGCGGTAAAAGTACATTGTTGCGCTCTCTTAACCTTCTTGAAATTCCTACATCAGGCAGTATTGTTTTTGATGGTGAGGAAATTACCTCTAAAAAAGCAAACATAAACAAGCATCGTCAAAAAATGGGAATGGTATTCCAACACTTTAATTTGTTCCCTAATATGGATATTCTTAAGAATATGACCTTAGCTCCTGTTAAGATTTTGGGTAAAAGTCAGGCAGAAGCAGAAAAGAAGGCTATGGAGCTTCTTGAAAAGGTTGGCCTTGCAGACAGAGCGCATGCTTACCCTCAACAGCTTTCAGGCGGTCAGAAGCAAAGAATTGCAATTGTGCGCGCTCTTTGTATGGAGCCGGAGGTAATGCTTTTTGACGAGCCTACATCTGCTCTTGACCCCGAAATGGTTGGTGAGGTTCTTGATGTTATGAAGGACCTTGCAGATCAGGGTATGACAATGGCTGTTGTTACACACGAAATGGGTTTTGCAAAAGAGGTTGCAGACAGAGTTATATTTATGGATGAAGGTGTTATTGTTGAGGATGGCACACCTGATGAAATTTTCAACAATCCACAGTCTGAAAGACTTAAATCATTTCTCAGCAAAGTTCTTATTTAAACAAATTATGCAGACTGATTGTGCAGTCTGCTTTTTTGTTGTTAATTTTAACAAACAACTGTTCAAAATTTTGATGTTTTCCACAAGGTTGTTATTCTTGAAATTAAAATATAAATTTTTTATTGCAAAGAGTTGCGTACTGTGTTATAATCTGCTTTATAAATGGTGTGGTATGCTTAAGAATATACTGCAACTGCGGAGGTGTCTTTTTTGGCAAACGAAAATATCGAAGTCAAAGAGAATGTTTCTGCTGAAACAACAGGCGTAGACTCTGCTTCCAGAGAGTACGTTTATGAAAACCGAAGATATGTTGGTATGAGGGAGACCATATGGTACGTTGTTTACGATATGTGTCAAAGCTTCAATATCGACTCCTTCAACGATCGTTTCATTACAAACATTCTTCAAATCGACCTTGACTTCCAGACAATTGTTAATGTGTTCAATGGCTTTTGGGATGTTATTAACGACGTCTTTACAGCCGCTATTGTTGAAAAAACCCGTACAAGGTGGGGTAAGTTCAAACCATATCTTGTTGCATTGGGTATCCCCGGTACATTGGGTACTTGCTTCTATTGGCTTCTTCCAATGCTCTTTAAAGGTAAGGGCTCAAGAGATATGGGTAAGTTTATTACATACTTCCTTCTTGCTATCGTCCGTGAGGGTGCAGGTACCTTCCGTGCAATTGCAAAAACCGGTATGTTGGCTACCATAACGCCTCACCCTGTAGACCGAACCCGTCTTATAACGGTTGCGGAATTCTTCTCAGGTCTTTTGGGTGAAAAGCTGCCGCAACAGATTTTGACTGTTTTGCTTGACCTTATCGGTAACAAGGTTATCAACCTTTCTTACACATCAACATTTATGTTTATGGGTAACTTTACCGCTATTGTAAGTGGTGTTGCATCACTTATCTTCTGCGTTATGACAAGAGAAAGAGTTATGCAGTCTGTTGAAACCCCAAGTATTATGCAGGGTATTAAATCTGTTGTTAACAACAAACCAATTCTCTTGCTTACACTTTCCGAAACTCTTTCAAGCTTCAGTGTTGGTGGTAGCATAAACGACTACTACATAGACGTTCTTAACTTTGCTTCTATGACAATGGTTGCAGGTATTCCGGGTGCTATCATTAACCCATTCTCATTCTCACTTGTACCATGGTTCAGAAGAAAATTCTCAACAAAGGTTCTTTACCTTCTTGGTACAAAGAGCCAGCCACTCCTTGATATTCCTGTATTCCTTATTGGTATGATAGGCGGTAAGCATAATGGTATATACAAAAAGGTATTGCCAATGTTCTTCGTTATGGCAATCAAGGAAGCCATTTATATGGTGTTCTGGGGTGTTCGTCGAGTTATTCCAAGCGAAATGTACAACGAAGCTATGGACTATTGCGAATGGAAGAACGGCTATCGTACAGAGGCTATGACTTCTGTTGCTCGTGACCTTACAAAGAAGCTTGCAAGTATTTTTAACTCTGCTCTTTCCTTACAGCTTAAGAAGCTTATCGGCTATGATATTTCTTCTTACACAAGAGGCGAAGCTCAGACAGATAATACAAAATTCGGTCTCTTTGCAATGGCAACAATTATTCCTACAGTAACAGGTCTTCTTGGTATTATTCCGATTCTCTTCTATGACCTTTCCGGTGAAAAGAGAGAACGTATGTACGTTGAACTTGTTCAGCGTCGTGATGAAGCTGCTAAGATTGCTATGACAGGTGATGCTGACGCAATCAAGGAATTAGCAAAACAGCAGATGAGCATTTCTGAGAAAAAATAATCAGATTACAAAATTAATTAATCGGCGGCACATTGTGTCGCCGATTATTGTTGAAGGTGAGAGGTTAGCTTGACGAAATCTGAATATCTTTCAAATTCTGCCAAATTGTTTGCGGTAAACGGCATAATTCTTTTTATAGCTAATGCCTTTATTTTTGCAGGAAGGTTTAATGCTGAGCTTGGCATATACGGTACTAAGCTTGCAAACTATACTTTTTTCATAATTCTTGTGTTTGCATTTCTTGCTCTTAACGGCGAGGGTATCGGATATAAGCGCCATAAGGATTTTGTTAATAAAAAAAGAATAAAGCTTTTAAAATTCCTTCTTCTTTTTGTTTTTGTTGTACGTTATATAAAAGTGCCTATCGAACAGGCTTTTTTATCCTCTGATAGTGCAGGTGCAGGGCAGATTATAAGTAAACTGCTACTTAGTATTTTTAATACGGCAGGTTCCTACAGCTTTTTATTTATTATGGTTTCTCTTTTATATTTAATCAGAGATAAGGATAACAGTAAGCTGTTTTTGTTTGAGGTTATTGCTTTTTTTAGTGGTATTTTCTATGCTGTTTACAGAACATTTTATTTTTGTATTACCAAATATCAGCTTGTAGAAACAGATGATTTTCTTGTGAAGCTTTTCTCAAGTGAATCGGCCATGTACATTTTAAGTCTTATTGAATACTTGTTCTTTGTTGTAATGTGTATTATGGTTGTGCGTAGCTATAATTTGAAAATAGCTGACGAGATGGAAGATAGAAACAAGCAGAAAAAGAAAATGTTATATGCACCTAAAATTTATAATACTGACCATATTGGGTTGGACACTTTAGAGGATCAGTTTCTTCTTAGTAGTGATGAGCTTGAAGAAATATTATAAATAAAAATGTATATTAATTTTATATGAACAGCGGTTAATATTCTAAAACAGAATATTAACCGCTGTTAAATATGTTATTATACAATAAAATGCGTAATGTGTAGAAAAGTGGTGGTTATTGTTGAAAAGATTCTTGAAGCTTACTTTGTTATGCTTTATGGTCGTATTATGTGTTGCTACAACACCTATAGCAATTATTTCTAATGCTGTTACTACAACAAGCAAAACAACTACAGAGAAAAATACAACGAATGCTACACCAAAAACGGATAGCACTCAAAATTCTGCTACATCAACAAATAGTACCACATCAGCAGCTTCTGAACCTGTAAAAGGCGATGTTAATAAAGATGGAGAAGTAACCACAGACGATGCTAAAATCGTCTTGAAAATTGCCGCAGGGCAGGCATCAAAAAATGCATTGGCAGATGTTAATTCTGATGGTGTTGTTTCAATAGAAGATGTAAAGCTTGTATTAGAACTCAGCTCTAAGCCTATGACAGATGAAGAGTATATTGATTACCTTATGGAAATAGGCTTTACAAGGTCATATACAGATTATCTTCTTAAACTCCACAAGAAGTATCCCGAATGGGAATTTGTGCCTTTTATTACAAACCTTACTTGGGATGAAGCCGTTGAGGGTGAGCACACACCACACAACAAACAGCTTATAGAAAATATAGTTTCCTCTGATTTCAAATGCTCATGTAACTCTTGCAGAGGAGTTATTCAGGAAGCAAGTAACTGGGTAAGTGCTTCTAAAGAGGCTGTAGAGTATTATCTTGATCCCCGTAATTTCTTAACAGAAGAGTATATCTTTCAGTTTGAAACAACCGCATATGATGAATCACATTCAGTTAAAGCAGTAGAATCAATATTAAAAAACACATGGATGTATGACAGCCCTATAAAGTATCACGATGCTTATGGTAACCTTAAAACCTACAAAAAAGATGGTGTGGCTGTAAAGTATTCTGAGGCAATTATGAGAGCCGCTAAGGAAAGCGGTATGAGTGCATATTTCCTTGCGTCTAAAATTGTTCAGGAGGTTGGCGCAGGCAAATCATCCTATGCGGGTGGTTCTTGCGGTACCAATTCACCATACAACGGAATTTATAACTATTACAATATAGGCGCCTATACAGGTGCAGGTGACGGGCTTCGTTGGGCAAACGGCTATATGAAGTCTAAGGCAGAAACTAAAATGTATTCAAAAGCTTCCGTTAAGTCAACAAAGGTTGTAACAGTACCCAAGGGCAAAGAGCTTAACTATATTGGTAAAACAGAAAAATTCTACAAAGCATCTGTAAATATAAACGGAAAGAAATTTACAGGCTATATTCCTGTTGAAAATGTTTCTATATCAAAAACATTTGGTCGTCCGTGGAATTCACCATACAGGTCAATTTATTATGGTGCAAAATATATTTACACTTCTTTCTCTGAAAATCAGTTTACGGGCTATTTACAGAAATTCAATGTTAACCCTAACTCTGAAAATCTGTATACACACGAGTATATGGCAAATATACGCGCCGCCGCGGCAGAAAGCCAAAAAACTTATAAAGCGTATAATGAAAGCGGAGTTCTGGAAAACAAAAAGATTTTCTCTATTCCGGTTTTCCTTAAAATGCCTAATGCAGACTATTCGGCTGAACAAACTTTTAAGAAAACTAAACCTGTTGTCTCAGGTGAGGCAACCAAATCTTCGATTACTTTAAGCTGGAAACCAATTAAAAATGCAGAGTATTATCAGATATGGAAATATGATGCAAAAACAGAAAAATATAAACGTGTTAAGGTAACATCAGCTACAAGCTATACAGAAAGTGGTTTTAGTTCAGGTGCATCAGCAAAGTATAAAATAAGAGCCTATTATATAGATTCTATAGATGAAACTATATACACAGATTTCAGTAATGTTTTTGTTGCAGGCACAGCACCTTCTATGCCAAAGGGACTTACTGTTGTTGTAGAAAAGGAAACTAAAATCAAGATAAAATGGAATCCTGTTAATTCTGAGGGTTACCTTGTGTACAGGTATAACAATATAACCGGCTCTGAGCTTGCTGGCATTACAACTGAACCGGTGTTTGTTGATAGTGGGCTTTCCAAGGGCTCGGTGTATGAATATAAGATTTGTGCTTTCTACGAAACCAAGAGTATGCGAGCTTGCTCTGAATTTACACCTTTAGTTTCTGCTAAAACAAAAGGTACACCACCCAAGACCGGTGTTGTAACAGTAAGTGGTGTTCTTAATATAAGAAAATCACCAACCACAAGTGCAGATGTTTTAATAACTGCCGCCAATGGTCAGGTTGTTGCCATACTCGGGGAAACAGATAATTGGTATAAGGTGCAGTTTGCAGTTAACGGGAAATCTTACACCGGCTATGCCCATATGGATTATATAAAGATTACAGTTTCTGTAACAACTTCTACCACCAACAATAGTGAAGCCATCTCCGGTACTTGTATATATGCAGAGCCGAGTACATTGCTTTCTAAAGGCGATAGCGGTAACGGTGTTAAATGGTTGCAATGGCATCTGAGCAAATTGGGCTATATGAAGGCAAGTGATGTTAAAGGTAACTTCGGACCTGCTACAGATACTGCAGTCAGAGCTTTTCAAAAAGATCATGGTCTTGATGTCGATGGTCTTGTCGGAGCAGCTACCCGTACAGCATTGAAAAATGCATGTTGAAAAAATAAAAAAGTTGTGTTTGAACAGTAAAGATTCAAACACAACTTTTTCTTTTTTATTATATCTTAATCTGTATAAACAGCCTTGATATTTATATCATCATCGAAGAGAATGATATCTGCATCGCAACCAACTTTAATCTGCCCCTTTGAGCTTTGGTGGTTAATAACAGTTGCAGGGGTGAGTGTTGCCATTTTTACTGCGCTGTAAAGAGGAACACCAACATCTTTATACATATTCCTTACACAATCGCGCAGTGTTGCCACACTACCTGCTAAGGCGGATTTATCTGCAAGCATCATTACATTATTTTCATATACAACACTTATGCCGTTTTCCTGAGTGAAAACGGTATTTTCTTTTAAGTTACAAGCGGAAAATTCCAAGCCATCTGTAATAAGGTACATCTTATCGTCACCCTTACATTTGTAAATGAGCTTTAAAAGACCTTTCGGAAGATGCCTTAAATCTGCAATGGTTTGTGCACTTATTTCGTCAATGGCTAAAGCGGCTTCCACAACACCTGCTGTTCTGAATACACCTGTTTTAAAGCAAGATGTACAAGCGTTATATATGTGTGTAATATCGCTGAAACCGTGTTTAAGAGCTTCTTCTGCCTGATCATAGCTTGCGGCGGTGTGTGCCATACTTGCAACAATTTCGCGACTTTTTAGCTTATCACCTAATGCTAAAACACCGGGCTCTTCGGGAGCGGCACCCATAATTAAAATTTTATTCCACAACTCAAAAAGCTCATCGGGTGGGTTTTTATCGGGGTTGAGAATGTTATCCTCGCTTTGCGCACCCTTATACTTTTTTGAAATATACGGACCTTCGTAATGTACACCAAGAATGTGGGCTTTTTTGCTTTTCTCAGAAGCTTTTTTTATGGAAAGAGTAACCTTCTTTAATTGGTCAATGGGGGAAGCAAGTGTAGTAGGTACAATTGATGTTGTGCCATATTGAAAATGTGCTTCTGCCATGGAAATAATATCCTCATAATTTTCACTCATAGCACTTTTATTTCCGCCGCCGTGCACGTGCAGGTCGATAAAGCCCGGTGAAAGATAAAGACCATTGCAATCAATTACAGTGTCTTCTGCTTTCTCCTCAAAATTATTGCATATGTCAACAATTTTGCCACTATCGGTAACAACAATAGAATCTCTGATTTTGTCGGGGAAAATAACTTTTGCATTTTTATAAATAATCATAATATCACCTGATTAAATTTTAATTACAATTGAAGATAAAGTCAATCATATTTTTATTTTTTGCCGACCTTAACCGACAAATGTTTTGTTTCTTCAAATATATAATGTTTTTAGGGGGGAGGCTATGGTGATATATGCGGATGTGCTGGTTTGCATAAATATTTTAATTACATATATATTTCTTGTGTGCTCGCGTGTTGTAACTAACTTACCCACAAGTAAATGGGGGATTATTTTAAGTTCTGTTGTTGGTGGTTTTTCTGCTCTTATTATTCTGTGGGATGATATGGGAATTGTGCTTTCTATTTTGTATAAGCTTTTAGTGTCAGTAGTTATAACCTACCTTGCATTTCTGCCATCAAAAATCAGAAGTTTTTTAAAGGCTTGTGTAACATTCGGCGGTGTAAGTATGCTTTTTGGCGGTGTAATGTATTTTATAGAACTTACATTCAAGCCCCACAATATAATGTATTATAACGGCACAGTTTATTTTGATATGAATATAAAATATCTTATAGGCTGTACATTTATAATTTACGGGGTATTTCTTGGTGCAAACTATTTGCTTCAGCAAAAATCATTTAAGAATGAGATTTATACGGTTTGTATCAACTTTCGTGACACAGAAATAACCTTAAGAGGCTTTGTTGATACAGGTAACAGCCTTTCTGATGGCCTTACAGGGAAAACAGTTTGTGTGGCAGAATTGAAAGCTGTTGCGCCGTTATTTACCTACGAGGAATTAATGTATTTCAAATCCGGAGAAATGGAGGAAATGCCGGATTCTCTCATTGGTGTTGTAAGGTTTATTCCCTGTGAAACAGTAGGGGAATCATTTTTCCTTCCCGTAGTTACTCCTCATAAAGCAGAAGTGAAATTAAAGAATAAAAAGGTAAAGCTGAAAAATATATGTATCGCAATAGCAGATAAAAACTTTGCAGATGGTGAGTATAATCTTATTTTGAATAAAAATATATTTGATTTGGTTTAGGTGATAGTATGGATTTTGTATATAGATTAACTTTGCTGAAAAATAAATTGATTCTTAAATTGTTCAAGAAAGAAATTTTTTACATAAACAGTCCTCAGACACTTCCGCCACCTTTGGATAAAGAGGAAGAGGATTTGTGTGTTACCAATTTTAAAGAAGGCGATTTTAAAGCCAGAGATAAATTGGTAGAGCACAATTTAAGGCTTGTTGTTTATGTTGCAAAAAAGTTTGAAAATTCAGGTGTTAACATAGAGGATTTGATTTCTATAGGCACAATTGGTCTTATAAAAGCAGTGAATACCTTTAACCTTGATAAGAATATAAAGCTTGCTACATATGCTTCAAGGTGTATAGAGAATGAGATTTTAATGTATTTAAGGAAGGTGAATCACCAACGGCTGGATATTTCTCTTGATGAGCCTTTGAATGTGGATTGGGATGGCAATGAGCTCCTTTTGTCAGATGTTTTGGGTAGCGACGGGCTTGAAATTAACGATAATGTAGAAATGGAGGATGAAAAACGCATATTGCACCAATGTATGTCAGACCTGTCTGCGCGTGAAAGACAGATTATGAATATGCGATTCGGTATGTGCGGAGAAAGGGAGAAAACACAAAAGGAAGTTGCGGATCAATTAGGAATATCACAAAGTTATATTTCTCGGCTTGAAAAAAGAATAATTTCAAAACTAAAAAGAAGTATCGAAAGACAAACTACTGTAGAGTAACCGATTATAATAAAAAATATTTGATTTTTGGCAAAATTTGTAATAATATAAAAATAGTGGAAGAAATATTATAAAATTTTATGTGGTAATTAAATTTTTGAATTGAGGAGGCTTTCACTATGAATAGAGCGCAAGCAGTTTTTAAAGCCGTAGATGGCATATGCTATCCCACGCAAAATAAAATGCGCTTTGCTGATGTTGTTTGTGAGAAGGATATTGCATATGATAAGTACGAAATGACAAAGGGTGACCTTTATTACAGAAATGATATTGTAAATGACGGCCAAAAACACCCGATTATAATATATTTCCATGGCGGTGGATTTATAATGGGTGATAAAAAGTGCCGTGTAAGCATAAGTGAATTTTATGCCAATGAAGGTTATTTTGTTTTTTGCGTTAATTACCGTATGCCACCGGAGGTAATATTCCCCAAATACACTATTGACTGTGTAAATGCAGTAAATTACATAACTGTTTTAGCACAAAATCATAATATAGATTTAGATAATATTGTTGTAACAGGGGATAGCTCAGGTGGATATACAGCGTCTTATCTTGTGGCACTTTCCTGCAATCCTGATTTACATAAAGAATTAGGGTGCGATGAGCTTAAGGTTAAATTTAAAGGTACAATGCTTATGTGCGGTATATATGACCTTGAGGTGCTTCTTAAGGGCACAAAGCTTTTTGGTGTTATTCCCAAAACAGCACAGCTTCTTGTAGGCGATTTCCCTCTTAAGGATGATTTATCAAATATAAACGATTTTCCGTATGTCAGTTATCTTTCTCCCTCAAAATTTATAAACGAAAACTGGTGCAGTACATTTATGTGCTGGGCAAATGATGATATAGTTTGCCAGAATCAGGGCGAGCCTATGGCAGAAAAAATAAAAGAGGTCGCACCATATTTTGATGCCTTTGAGGTAGATGGCTTTATGAATAACCATTGCTTCCATCTTGAATTCAGCCACAATAAATTGGCAATGGAATGTATGCAGAAATCTGTAGAATTCTTAAAAACGATTTTTGCAGAGGAAACAGTAATGGTTTAAAACAATAACTTCACCTCATTGTTGCACAAAACAATGAGGTGATTTTTGTGTATTCATACAAATCGAAAAAATCAGAAAAGTTTTTTAAAAAAATTATGTAGTATTTTCAAATTTTTGACATATATAAGTGGAACCAAATTTAGGAGGGTTTTAATCGGTTTTCACGCTAACCGTCTGATTTTCTCTATTGGGTTAATGGGAGGTACAAAAACATGGCGAAAATAAATATTAAAAAAATCTCAAAAATCAAATTTAAGGTAGCTTTAATTGTGGTTTTGGTTTTTGTTTTATTCCAGTTGTTCAGTATGAGATTTGGAACAATTACCGAGTATATATACGAACTTGATATTGTTTTTGTTCCAACTTCTGCAGCAGAAAGATTCCGTTACAGTGTATTTTCGGGCGATGTTTTCGAATATTGGATTTTTGAATTGAATGACTTAGAGGAAAAACTTGTTTTAAAGGATATTGAAAATGGCAATTGGGATAAATTGAGGCCTAATCATATTGAAAAGCTTGATTCTTTTAATCAGTATAGAAAAATTTTAGGTAACAAATATAAAAATCGTAATTGCTATATATGTATATATGACTGTAAAAATAATGAGATTATAACCAATAGTAAAAATATGGTATATGAAGATACAAGTAAATGGCTCATTTTTTTATATGACATAGAATACAACAGATATTTTTGCATACATCAAACTCTATAAACCAATTTTCAGACAGGACAGGGGACGGTTCTATGATTGAACCGTAATCCCTTTAAAATCAAGGTTTTTTAGCTGTTTCAAAGTTTAAAATCAGGGGCGATTTTTGGTGGAAAATCGTCTAATCACAGAATCGCCTCCTGATTTTTTATTATGTTTATAATCAAATCTTAGAAACATTTGATGATTTCAAGTTTACGAAATAGTTTAAAGAAGGTGCAATATAATGAAAGATACTATTATATTTAGAAAAATATGGGAAGATGATGATATAATAGAATTAAAAGTTGTGTGTTCCTCTTTAGTGGCAACTATTATATCACAAATATATGTTTCGGATTCTTTAATTGATGAATTGATTTACCAAATTAAGCAATTTCTTGATGGGAATATCAAAGAGGGCTTATGGGCAAACGGAGAAAAAGGAAATGATTCGAAAAACCAATCGGGGGACGGTTCTATGATTGAACCGTAATCCCTTTAAAATCAAGGTTTTTAGCCGTTTTAAAATCTAAAATCAGGGGTCGGTTTTCGTTGGGAAATCACCCAATCACAGAACCGTCCCCTGGTTTTTTATTAACTGAATTTGCAAAAAAATATAGTTTTTTGCGTCGTATGATTTAAGGTGATAATATGATGTTATATAATTTCCCATTCTTGTCTGTATTCTTGAATATGCAAAACGGTCTAAGTAGTGCGGATGCTTTACATGTGTTTTTCGGTTGGATTTCAATTTTTCTTCGTATAGGTTTTGTAGCTTTTACAGGGTATTTAATTTACTCAATAGTATGGTCTTTAAGATTTTTAAAAACTAATAGGTCCAAAAAACTTAAAATTAAGTTGGGCGTTTTATCTGTTGTCTTGTGTGTATGTATTCTTTTAGGTTACACAGAACCACCTGCGAAAATAAGGGTTAAAATGGATACTGTGTCCGATACATTTAATTATGTTAAACAAAACAAAGATATTTATAGTAAAGATAAGAATTTTAGCACAAGCGATATGTTCGGATGGATATCTTATTGGGATGCTGAGACAAGCGAAAGACTACTTGAAGGTCTACGAATGACTGAAGAAGAAAAAGCAGCATCAATGAACGTGTATCCAACATACGTCTTTTATGGCGAAATGGATGGCATTGAGGTTTATTATGAAGAAGCTAAGTGTAGAAGGTGGGCAACACTTGGTCATTTTCCTGTGGATTTGCTGGGCGTTCCGGACGATGTTGATTATGGCGTTTCAACAACGGTTTATTTGATTTCAAATAATGAATGTGTTGCAGTCAATGTTAACTATTCCGGTTTTAATCCATGTTTCTTTTTGCAATTTCTAAATAGCCCCTATTTCTTCTATTCTCCTGAAATTGATTTTGCGGATATAATATCAAACCTGCAATAATTAGCACTGGAACCAATCAGGGAACACAATAAACCAATCAGAACCAATCGGGGGGAACCAATCGGGGGATGGTTCTATGATTGAACCGTAATCCCTTGAAAATCAAGGTTTTTTAGCTATTTAAAACTTAAAATCAGGGGTCGGTTTTCGTTGGGAAATCACCCAATCACAGAACCGTCCCCTGTCCTACATCCCAAATTTTCTTGAAGGAGTGTGTAGATGGAAAAACATTCATTATATGATTTTTATTTAAACGATGAGAAAATATGTTCGAATATAATATCAATTCCTCCTGGTACACATAAATTTTCTGTAATCAAAATAAAACAATATAGTTTAAAACAAGATTTGTCATTAATTTTACGTTTTTACTTTAATTTAATTGACAGTTCAAAGGCTCCTTTATTTAATGATATATTAAATAAATATTTTTCAAAAAAATATGATGTAATCTTTATAAGCAACGAGCATTTAAACATTAATATATCGACTATTGATGTGAATTTTGAAAGTTTTGATCATATCTTGAGGGGTAATAGTACAATCGTTTCAAAAAATAGTAGCATCGTATGTTCTCAAGTTTATGTAAAAAAATTAGCCATTAAATTTTTGACTCCATTACTAATAATTTTTGGATTACTTGTATTACCGCTTTTGTTTTTTTTCTGTGGCGTTATTATTGAAAGGTTTTTATTACGAATCTATAGTAGGAATGTTATTAAGTATCATACTTCTTTTCCTTTTTAAATACTTGTTATATAACAGTCCTCCTTTATACTCAATCGTTAAGGCGGTTTATCAAGACGAGACATAACACGAGGGGACGGTTAGCGTGAAAACCTAATCGAAAAGGACTAAAAAAGGCAACAAAACAGGAAGCAAACGCTTCCTGTTTTTGTTTTGTAATATCTGTAGTTTATTAACATAGATTATATGTTTTAAATGAGTTTTACTCTTAGCTTTTTGCACTTGTTTTAAAGTTTCGATTCGCTACGCTTTGATTCTAATTCTTTACGTAAATTATCGTAATGCTTTTTTTTTGAGTTCGTTCTTATGTAATCTAATGTATTCAGGGTCATTTGTTATATCGCCTAAAAACACAGGTCGACATTCTATTCTTGGATAGTTTTTCAGTAAAAGATTATAAAGTTCTAACGATATTATTACATCATGCTGTTCGAATGTTTTTACAATATGGTGAGTATTAATTTGTGTCAATTCATTTTCTGAAACATATAGAGGATAACCTAAGCGATCATAAACAGCAAGATGTTCTTCAGGCCATTCGTATTCAATGCGATTACAATAATTGCAACGGATTTTGCTTTTAATGTTATTTATTTTCTCAATAGAATCTAATGTATGAACAGGTGTCAGATGAAAACCTAATATAATATCGTGTTTTCTTGTGAATATCGGTCTGAAATTTTCTTCGGATATTCCAAAGGAAATAAGTTGTTCTTTGAGCTTGTGTGAAACACCAAAATCATATGTGTCTAAAAGGTAATAATCCTTTTTAGAAAAACCGCTTTTTGGATATTCGTAATCTCTGGCTTGCGTTGTGGCATACCCACATTTTGGACATAAATTGTAATAATCATCGTAGCAATCAGAATCGTACCCATAGCACATCTGCACAAAGTTGAATTCATATGCTATAGCTTTACTACAATCGCCCCAGTTTTTCTCTGCAAAAGTTGCCATGGTTGTACCTCTTTTCTTGCTATATGTATAAAAACGATGAAGTTCACTTGTTATCGGGTGGAATTAAGTTTCGGAGCAGTTTTGAAAACCAAAACTACTCCGAATTAATCATCTTATATTACCTGTGTTTGTTTTAAGTGTAACGTCGTGTGCGCCGCCTTCAACAATACTTGTTGCACTAACAAGTGTGAGCTTTGCATCTCTCTGAAGGTCAGGGATTGTAAGAACGCCACAGTTGCACATTGTGGATTTTACCTTATAAAGACTCTTTGTAACGTTGTCGTGGAGAGAGCCGGCATATGTTACGTATGAGTCAACACCTTCCTCAAAAGAAAGCTTTGACTGACCGCCAAGGTCATATCTCTGCCAGTTACGTGCTCTGTTTGAGCCTTCGCCCCAATACTCTTTAACGTATGTGCCGTTAATGTTGAGCTTTGGTGTTGGGCTTTCATCAAAACGAGCAAAGTATCTGCCGAGCATCATAAAGTCTGCACCCATTGCAAGTGCAAGTGTCATATGGTAGTCATGAACGATACCACCATCTGAACAAATCGGCACATAAACGCCTGTTTCTTTATAATATTCGTCACGAGCAGCAGCAACCTCAATAAGTGCAGTAGCCTGTCCGCGGCCAATACCCTTTGTTTCACGAGTGATACAGATTGAACCGCCGCCGATACCAACCTTAATAAAGTCTGCGCCTGCGTCTGCAAGGAAACGGAAGCCGTCTCTGTCAACAACGTTACCTGCACCAACCTTAACAGTGTCGCCGTATTTTTCTCTGATGAATGCAATTGTGCGTTTCTGCCACTCTGTGTAACCCTCGGAAGAGTCAATGCAAAGAACATCTGCACCTGCATCAACAAGGGCAGGAACTCCTTCTTGATAGTCACGGGTGTTGATACCTGCACCAACCATATAACGCTTCTGGCTGTCAAGAATTTCCTGTGGGTTTTCCTTGTGCTGTGAATAGTCCTTACGGAAAACGAAGTAAAGGAGCTTTCCGTTATCGTCTATAATAGGGAGAGAGTTGAGCTTGTGTTCCCAGATAATGTCGTATGCTTCTTTAAGGGAAGTAGAAGCAGGGGCAGTAACAAGCTTTTCAAGAGGCGTCATAAATTCTGTTACCTTTAAATCTAAAGGCATACGGCTGATTCTGTAATCTCTTGATGTAACAACACCAAGAAGCTTGCCTGTTGCTGTACCATCAGCTGTAACAGCCATTGTGGAGTGACCAAGGTTGTCGTAAAGAGTAATAACATCATCTAATGTGCTGTCAGGGCAGAGGTTAGAATCAGAAACAACAAAGCCTGCTTTGTAATTCTTAACTCTGGCGACCATTGCCGCTTCGTCTTCAATTGACTGTGAGCCGTAAATGAAAGACATACCACCTTCCTTAGCCAAAGCAATAGCAAGTGTATCGTTTGAAACAGATTGCATAATTGCAGAAACCATAGGAATGTTAAGTGTGATTGGTGCTTCTTCTTCACCTTTTCTGTATTTGCAAAGAGGTGTGCTGAGGTCTACATTGTTTGGAATGCAGTCTGGACCTGTGTAGCCCGGAATGAGCAAATACTCGCTGAATGTTCTTGAAGGTTCTTTACAATAATGAGCCATTCTTATCTCTCCTTTGTGTGCAATAATTATTACCTTTTATTTTACTTTTTTCTTGTTATAAAGTCAACTATAAAATATAACGATTTATAAGCTGTTTTTTGGCAATAAATTATTGTAATATGCCATATTCTATGCTAAAATTATTGAAATTGTATTTTTGTATTACGGGGTGTAGCTATGGCGCATTTTGAAATTGATTTTCACGATAAAAACAGTGAAAGACTTATGCTGTGTAAAAGAGTAGATCAGATTCTTAAGGATTTATACAGTAAATTTGTAATTGCAGACAGTGTTGACACAGGGGATTTTCTTTTCCGTGACGGTCAGTACACTTTTGAAGATATAAATAAAGGTGAATGGGTACATTTCAAAGCCGGTGAAGATTTCTGGGGTTATCAGGAGTGTTATTGCTGGTTTAAGCAAACAGTAAAAATTCCCGAAGAGTTCAAGGGTCAGCACGTTATTTATAAGCTTGTGCCTTACGAAAGAAACTGGAGTGAGGTTAACCCGCAATTTATTATTTTTGTAAATGGTAAAGTTATTCAGGGTGGTGACAGTAACCATCAGTATGTAACACTTACCAATTGTGCCCAAGGCGGTGAGGAGTTTGAAATTGCTATTAATGCATATTCAGACCAGCACGAGTGGCGCGGTAAAATCCAGTTATCTGCTCAGCTTCAGGTAATGGACGATATTGCTTTGGATATTTACTTTGATATGCTTACCCCTCTTAAGGTTGCAAAATACCATGGTGAAGACAGCGACGCAAGAGTTAACATAATCCGTGCGCTTAACCAGGCCTGCAATATTCTTGATATCGACACAGACGACCGTCAGGTTTTTCACGAATCAGCAAAGCAAACACAAAAATTCCTTGACGAAAATCTTTACGGCAAGTTTGAGGAAGCTACTTGTTGGAGCGTAGGCCACACCCATATTGACGTGGCATGGCTTTGGCGCCTTCGTCAGACAAGAGAGAAATCATGCCGTTCATTTGCAACTGTTTTAAAGCTTATGGAGGAGTATCCTGAGTATAAGTTTATGTCATCTCAGGCTCAGCTTTATGATTATGTAAAACAGGATTATCCTGAGGTTTTTGAGAAAATCAAAGAACGAGTAAAAGAGGGTAGATGGGAAGCTGAAGGCTCTATGTGGGTTGAAGCAGATACCAATGTTGCATCAGGTGAAGCATTAGTGCGTCAGTTTATGGTAGGTAAGCGCTTCTTCCGTGATGAGTTTGGTGTGGATAACAAAATTATGTGGCTCCCTGACGTTTTCGGCTATTCAGCGGCTATTCCACAGCTTATTAAAAAGTGCGGAATGAAATACTTTATGACAACAAAAATCAGTTGGAATGAGTATAACAAATTCCCTTATGATACATTCAAGTGGCGTGGTATTGACGGCACAGAGGTACTTTCACACTTCCCGCCAAGCTGTCATGCAACTGTTGATGAAAGAAAAGAGTGGCAAACTACATACAACAGTAAGTTAAGACCACTTTATGTTATCGGCGGTTACAAGAGATATTCACAAAAGGATTTAGGAAAGGATTTCCTTATGAGCTACGGCTTCGGTGACGGCGGTGGCGGGCCAACTGTTGAAATGCTTGAATACGGCAGACGTATGTCAAAGGGTATTCAGGGTTGCCCTGTTGTTAAGCAGGCAAGCTCACTTGATTTTTTTGAGAATCTCGATAAACAGGTTTCAGGAAATAAGCATCTTCCTACATGGTGCGGTGAATTGTATCTTGAATTCCATAGAGGTACACTCACAAGCCAGGCAAGAAACAAGAAATATAACCGTAAGAGCGAGTGCTTATACCACGATATTGAAACACTTTCTGCTCTTGCAAATATTCAGACAGGCTTTAAATATCCGAGAGAAAGACTTCTCGAAAACTGGAAGCTTATACTTCTTAATCAGTTCCACGATATTCTCCCCGGCTCTTCAATTAAAGAGGTTTATGAGGATAGTAAGGAAGATTATGAAAAGGTGCTTGCAGAGGGTCGCGAAATGCTCTCTGATGCACAGAATGCAATCATTTCTAAGCTTAACCTTGAAAATGATAGTATTGTAGTATTTAATACAACAGGCTTCTACAGGTTTGATGCTGTTGTATCTGATATCCCTTGCCAGGAAGAATTTGCACTCTTTGATGTTTCGGGCAAAGAGGTGCCATACCAGAAAACATATGACGGCAAAATTGTTTTTGTAACAGAGGTACCTGCAAAGGGCTATACTGCAATTACTGTAAAGAAATGTGCACCTACACAGCTCCCTGATATGTGTGCAAATGAAAACGAAGCACATACAGCATATTTTGATATAGAGTTCAACAAGGAATTCAATATTTCAAAGCTTGTTCACAAGGAGTCAGGAAGAAGTGTTGCTCCTGATGGTGAAACAGTAGGTAAGGTTATAGCTTACCAGGACAGACCACATAACCACGAGGCTTGGGATATTAAATGTTATTTTGATGAGAAGAGCTGGGAGCTTGATTTCAAAAAGGCTGAAATTATAGAAAAAGGTCCTGTAAGAACAGTATATAAGGTTGAAAGAGCATTCAGGAAATCAACCTTTACAGAATATTATTGTGTCTATAGAATGCTTGAGAGAATCGATGTTAACTATGAGGCAGATTGGCACGAGGATCACGTTGTGCTTAAGGCAGATTATCCTGTAGATGTAAACGCAACAAAAGCAACCTTTGATATTCAGTTCGGTAATGTTGAGCGTTCAACTACCACAAACACAACCTGGGAATTTGCTCAGTTTGAGGAGTCAATGCACAAGTGGGTTGACCTTTCAGATAACAGCTTCGGTCTTTCAATTCTCAACGATTGCAAGTATGGTTGCGATGTTAAGGATGGCCGTATCCGTCCAACACTCTTCCGTTGCGCTACAAGACCAAACACAATTCAGGACAGAGAATTCCATTCATTCACATTCTCAATTTACCCACACGAATTTGCGGCTAAGGACTCAGGTGTTGTTGAGCAGGCTTATAGCGTAAACTTCCCGCTTTATGCAATTCCCGCAAAGGCTCAGAAGGGTGAATTGAATGACAGATGTGCGTTTGTGACAACTCTTGATGATAACATCATAATTGAAACAGTAAAGATAGCTGAGGATAGCGACGAGCTTATTGTCCGTGCATACGAAACATGGAACAGAAAAACAACTGCACAGCTTTTCTTCTATGATAATATTGAGAGTGCAACAGAATGTAACCTTCTTGAGGAAGAGGATGCTCCTGTTAAATTTGGCGGTAAATCTATTGAAGCAACCTTCAAGCCATTTGAAATTAAAACATTTAAAGTTAAACTTAAAAAATAAGGTAAAATAATATGAACAACAGTTTTTTTGCAATGGTTTCAAGAATGAAATACATTGACCGTTGGGCATTAATGAGAAATACCGAAAACGAAAGCCTTGACAGTCACTCAAAAGAAGTGGCTGTCATAGCTCACGCACTTGCCGTTATAGGTAATAAACGCTTTGGTAAAAGCTATAATGCGGACAGAGCAGCAGTTTTAGGTTTGTATCACGATGCCCACGAAATTATAACAGGTGATATGCCTACACCCGTTAAGTATGATAATGAAATGCTTACTACTGCATTTAAAGCGGTAGAGGATGCGGCAAACGAAAAGCTTCTTTCAAAGCTCCCTGAGGATTTAAGAGATGTTTTTGATTGCCTTTTAACAGGTGATGATGACGAATTAAAGCCTCTTATAAAAGCGGCAGATAAGCTTAGCGCCCTTATAAAATGTATAGAAGAGCGTAAGGCAGGCAATACAGAATTCAGTGAGGCAGAGTCGGCAACAAGGCAAAGGATTATTGATGCCGGTGTGCCTGAGGCGAATGTTTTTCTTGAAGAATTTATACCTGCATATGAGTTAACACTTGACAAACTATAAAAAATAGCCACATTCCAATTTTGTTGGAATGTGGCATTTTTTATGAATGTTACTTTGCCAAAAAGCTGAAAAGCTGTTTGAAGAAAACGGATAATAATTTTACGATATTAAAGAAGCTTGTTTGCTGTGATGCATCGTTTGCGGCATTCTGGAGTGGTGAGCCGCTTTCCTGAACCTCATAGAAGGTCTGATTAACAGTATCATTCTGCATAAACTGTGGGTATTCTTCCATATCGTGTACAGTTAATTGCTTTTCACTCTTGAAAAGAATTTTGTAGAATACATCGTGTCCATCGTGGCAGGTAGAGTGAAGCATATCCTTAACAAACCATGTCTGCTCAGGTAATGCACAGGTAGATGCATCAATTACTCTGTCAGGAGAAATGTAGTTGTATTTACCGGGGACTGCCTGTTTGTAATCCTTCGGAAGCTGTTCGTTGATAAATGCACATGTTGCGCCAACAGATGCATATTGTGTATCAACAGTACCATCGGAGTTGTTTTTGTAAGCTTCAACAAGAGGTGTTCTCTGCATATTGTAGCCTGCTACTATATACACATTTGTGCCGTTTTTCTTTGCCGTTTTCAAAAGTGCGCCTGCTTTTGACTGTACCTCATAGTGGTAGTAGTCTAACTTTTCAAGAAGAACCTTATGTGTTTTGCTGTCAAGCTTCATAAAGGTCTTTGCGCTTTCATAGTATTCATGAGGAACAAAGCTCCATATACCGGGCATTGTACCGAAAATAGGAATAAGTGCCTCGTCAAATACTCTGCCCTTAAGATTTTTAACAAGAACATCTGCAATGTCTACAAGGCCGGTCCATACACCGCCTGCATCAAGCATATCAATAAGTGTGTAAAGTACGCCTGCGAAGAAGTCGTTACCCATAGATGGAAGAGCGCCCTGTGCATAACGTAAAAGAGCATCCTTATCAATGTGAACCTTGCCGTTGTAAAGCTCGCCTGCAACTGCAGTGCCCTGTAACGGACAGTTCTGAAGAATGAGTGTGTCAATACCCTTTGAGCCATAAAGCCTTAAGTAAGCAAGCATTGTAACGCCGCCCATTGAGGAAGCTCTTACACGTATTGTATCGTGCTTTGTAAGCTTTTTAACTTCGTTGATGTAGGTGCGAAGCTTCTTTGCATTTGCTATAGGGTCTTCACGGAAGTCATAGCCGAAGTAATAGCTGTGCTCAATGCCGTGTTTTCCGTCCTCGGGAGCAAATTTTTCTGTTGTAACATTTGGTAATGAGTTACCATTCTTATCCATTGCAAGCATACCAAAGGATTTGTTTACACAATCAATGAGAACATCACCAAATTTATCGTAGTTACCATCTGCAAGGAGTAAGCCCGCCGCAGGAACAAGGGGAGCAAAATCTGCAAGGATATCTTCTGTTTTTGGTCTGAAAAGCTGTCTTTCGTTTTCTGTGCCCTCGTCAAGATAAATGGAGCCGCTACCAAGAGCCGCAACATATATAATAGGTGCTTCACCGCAATTGCATTTTTTTGCCGCCGCAAAGCAAGGCAGAACACCTGCGCACATAATAACGATTGCCAATAACAATGTTAAAATCTTTTTCACATAAATTCCTCCAAAGCTTTATTAAAATGTTAATAGTATATTAACATAAATGGTAATTCATTTGGAATGTACAAAATTTACAAATTTAAGCAAATCTTTTTGACATTTTAAAAATAACCTTGTATTGTGAAAATATAAAAAATATGTTAAAATAAGACATATTTATCAGGAGGTAAGTTATGTCTTATTCTTCATTTGCAAGTGTTTATGACGAGTTGACTTTTAATGTGGATTACAAGAAAAGAGCGGAATACATAGCAAGTATTCTTGCGGATTTTGATATTAAAGACGGGCTTTTGCTTGACCTTGCCTGCGGTACAGGTTCACTTTCTGTTGAATTTTCCAAAATGGGCTACGAGGTTATTGCAACAGATGCTTCGGCAGATATGCTTATGGAAGCGCAGAATAAAGCCTACGAGCAAGAACAAAGTATAATGTTTTTATGTCAGAAAATGCAGGAAACTGACCTTTACGGCACAGTCAGAGCAATTGTTTGCGCTCTGGACAGTATAAATCATTTGGAAAGCGTTGAGGACCTTAATAAAACATTTAGTGTTCTGAAAAATTTCATTGATGATAAGGGTATAATGGTGTTTGATGTTAACACACTTTATAAGCATCGTGAAATTTTAGGTAATAACACATTTATATATGATGAAAAAAATGTGTATTGCGTATGGCAGAACAGACTTTTAAAGGATAACAAAACAGTAAATATCAACCTTGATTTCTTCGTTAAGACGGGCGATGCATATAAACGCTTTAACGAGAATTTCTGCGAAATTGCATTCAGCGATGAAGAAATTGTAAATGCTGTAGAAAATGCAGGCTTTAAGGTTGTTAAACGTTATAAAGATTTAAGCTGTGGTGCCCCTTGTGAGAACACTCAGCGCATTTATTATGTTGTAAGGAGAGAATATTGATGGATAACCTTATGTATCTTAAAAGCGGTACTGATATCCGCGGTACGGCTATAGAAAAAGACGGTAACCCTGTGGACTTAACAAACGAGCGCCTTGAAAGTATTGTAAATTCACTCGTTGTTTTCCTCAAGAAAAAACTCAATAAAAATGAACTTACGCTTTCTGTTGGTTACGATTCCCGTGTATCCTCAGAAAGAATTTTTGAAGCAGTAACAAAAACTCTTTTGTCTTTAGGGGTAAAGGTATACGATTGCGGTCTTGCATCAACACCATCAATGTTTATGTCTATAATAAATTTCTCTTTAGATGCCTCTATAGAAATTACCGCAAGCCATCTTCCAATGGAAATGAACGGGCTTAAATTCTTTACCCGTCAGGGTGGCTTTTCAGGTGGAGATATAAAAGAAATTCTTGAATATGCTCAGGATAATACATATGTTGCAGGGGATATTTCAGAATTACCCAAAAAGCTCCCAAGTATGGATAAATATTGCGAAAACCTTTGCACTTTGATTAAAGAAGGCGTTAATGCAGATGATTACGAAAAGCCACTCAAAAACCTTAAAATTGTTGTGGATGCAGGTAATGGTGTAGGTGCTTTCTATGCAGAAAAGGTGCTTAAGGTTTTAGGTGCCGATACTGAGGGTAGCCAATTCCTTGAGCCTGACGGCACATTTCCTAACCATATTCCAAACCCTGAAAATAAAGCAGCTATGGAAGCTATTTGCAAAGCTGTTGCAGACGCAAAGGCAGATTTAGGTGTTGTTTTTGATACAGATTGCGACAGAGCCGCTTGCGTTGATGAAAATGCCCGGGAAATTAACAGAAACAAGCTTGTTGCTCTGGCTTCATACATAGCACTTAAGGACGGAAACGGCGGGGTTATTGTTACCGACTCCGTAACCTCAGATGGTCTTAATGAATTTATTGAAAAAGACCTTGGTGGTGAGCACCATCGTTTTAAACGTGGCTATAAAAATGTTATAGATGAGGCAATCCGCCTTGTGAATGAGGAAAATAAAAATGCGCCACTTGCCATTGAAACCTCAGGCCATGCAGCATTTTCAGAAAACTATTACCTTGATGATGGTGCATATCTTATAACAAAAATCATAATAGAGCTTGCAAAGCTCAGCAAAGACGGCAAATCTATTGATGATGTTATAAGAAATTTAAAAACTCCTTTAGAGGAAAAGGAAATCCGTTTTAAAATTAATCTTCAGGATTTCAGAGATTACGGTAACACTGTGATTTCAGATTTGAAAGCACTTGCAGAAAAAGAAGATTTTATAACAACCGCCCCCACCAACTATGAGGGTATAAGAATCAATTTCAATAAAGATACGGGCAACGGCTGGCTACTTTTAAGAATGAGCGTTCACGAGCCACTTCTTGTGCTTAATTGCGAAAGTGAAGAAATAGGCGGAGTTGAAAAAATGCTCAGCTTCTTTAAACCGTTTATTTCAAGCTATGATAAATTAGATTTATCGAAAATGTAAAAACGAAGGGAAGATTCACTTGGAATCTTCCCTTTGCTTTGCACTCTGCACTCTGCACTTTATTCTACGTCTTTAAATTCTACCTCAGTATAACCATCATCCTTATTTTCAATTTTAGGGATGATGGTGTTTTTTGTTTTTATGATAACAATTACACCAACAATAATAAGCGCTATACCCAGAATTGATGTAACCGCTTCTGCAAAAGCGAAGGGTGAGCCTATAATACCAAAACCGATAATTGCGGTAATAACAGAGGTAGCTTTTGAAAATAAGCTATTTGCTTTGAAAAATGATGTTATACCATAAATCAAAACACCGATGCCGATAAGCATAGGTATAATTGAAATAAGCCTTCTCGGGTGTGAAATAAGCACAAAAGCACCAAGCAGAGTAACTATTGCAGAAATCAGATCTGCGTTGTTTTCTGTTTCCACTTGCTTTGCCTTAAGGTAGGTAAAGAGCTTTAATCCGCCCTTTATTGCTACACCAATTCCTAAAATTGTGCAAACTGTGGTAAGGGATGACCCGGGAAGAATAACAAGTACAAGTCCCAATAATGCCATACCTATACCGAATACAAAGCCAATATCGAATTTTTGTAAATATTGTTTTATTTTATCCAATTGTTAAACCTCTTTTGCAAATTCAATATGTTTTTCATTAATCTGTTTTGTGATGTTTTCCATAAACTCGCCATGGAGCTTGTATTTTGTTGAAAAAACAATAAGTGAAAGTGTAACAAGAATAATGGGGCAGATAAGCATCATAAAGCTTACTGCACTTTGCTCTGCCTGTGTGTAAATGAGCTTTTCTGCACTTCTTGGAGTGTAGTTTGAAATAATAAGGCCGGAGAAAAGTATGATTGTCTGAATAGTGTAAGCCATTTTTTGCAAGAAGCCCTTCATTGAGAAGGTAACGGATTCTGCACGGCTACCCATTTTAATTTCACCATAGTCAACAATATCTGCAAGGAAAACTGTTTGTGAAACGAACATAGATGCAACACCTATGGATGCAAGTAAGTAACAGAAATTCATTGCCATATAAGCCTTTGTATTTGCACAGATAAGCATACCTATAAAGCCTGCAAGAATAAGGCAAAGGGATACCTGGTATGTTCTTTTGCGGGAAATGAATTTTGTAAGAACAGGCACAACTGCAAGACCGAGCACAGAGCCCACCGCACCAATAAGGTTAAATGTAGATTGCTTCGATGGGTCGCCTACAACAACATCGAAGAAGTAAACACTTACGCCGGAAATCATATAATAGCCTGCATTTGAAAGCATTGCAAAAAGCATAAATGTACGCAATTGGTCGTTAGCACCTATAACTCTGAAAATTTTCTTGAATGAGAATTTTTCCTTTGGCGTTGTAATAACTCTTTCCTTTGTTTGTGAAACAGAGAGGGCAGAGAAGCCAATAAGAGCAATAGCACAAATAATTGCCCAGGTGCTGTAACCCTTTGCATCAGCAACCTTTTCACCATTAAGTATTGTAACACTGAAAATCGGGAGCATTACAGGTGTAAGTATGGAAATTATACCCTGGCCAAGACCCGAAAATGTTCTTGCAATTGTTGCAATGATATTTCTTTCGGTAGGGTCGCTTGTGAATGACGGCACCATTGACCAGTAGGGGATGTCCGCCATAGTATTTGTCATACCCCATAAAACATAGAACACTGCAACGTAAATGTGGATGCCTAATCCGTCTGTTGCAAGACCGGGGTTTGTGAACAAAAGTGAAAGAACAATGGCATTGCAACAAGCTCCTATAAGTATCCAGGGGCGGTATTTGCCCATTTTTGTTCTTGTGTTGTCAACAATTGTACCCATCATAGGGTCATTTATACCGTCCCATATACGCGCAACAGGAGTCAGCAACAAAAGAAACCAGTAGTTAAGGTCAAGTGTATCTGTAAAATATTTTGCAAGATACGAATAGAAAAGACCGTAACTTAAATCAAGGCCTATGGCACCTACACCGTAGCCTAACTTGCTTTTTAGGTTTTTCATGTTTTCAACTCCTTACATTTCAATAGTTTTAAGGTTGAATGCAAATTCAATATGCTTATCGTTGAAAAGTCTTGGGTTTTCAGGGTCAATATCAAGCTCACTCCACTCGCTGAGAGCGGTAAATCTTGCATCAATATTGAAGAATGTTTTGTGCTCGTTTTGAAGCTCAAAATCGTGTTTTTTCTCTGTTAACTGCTCATCGGAAATGTGTGAAGCATTAAATGAGAAATCCTTTGTTTCATTTGAGCCTTCAACAAAAATGCCTGAGCCGCCTTTTTTACCAACACAAGCTCTGCGTGTTTTGTAGTGAGAGGAATTTTCCTGTGGTCTTACATAGTGAACAAAGTTTTCTGTAACAGTAAGCTCATATTCACCAAAGCGTGCAGCCTTGAATTTATCAGGGTATGTTTCAATTGTGCCTAAGCCGAAATACTTGATGTTTTCGCATTCTTCAAACATTATAAGCTCAATACCAAGCCTTGGAAGAGTTGGTGCGTTTTCGCGGATATCACCGCAAAGCTTAATTTCAACTGTGCCGTCATTTTTGAAGGTGTAGTCAACATCCGCCTTCATAATAGGTGGGTTAGCAGGGCCACCTAAAGCGATTTTGGTTTTAATAACAATACTTTCTTTATTGTTAATAACCTCTGTTGAATATGTTTTCTGGTAAATGTGGTTAAGGTGATTTGCAATCCATTCAGGTGATGAGCCTACATTGTATGTAGGTGCGTGCCACATTTTGAATTTAGCAGGCTCCTTAAGTAACTGTGTGCCATTGTGTTTGATGCCACAAAGTCTGCCGTAGGCTTTGTCGAAGCAATATTCTGCCTTGCCACAAGTAATTGTTGCGTAACGGTCTGTTTGAGCAAGTGTTAATTCAGAAGCTTCAATAGTTTCGTGTTTTTTCTCTGCCTCAACCTCGAACTGCATAAATCCGATTTCATAGCCTGCATCTGCCCAAGGAGTAGCCTTTTTCTGATGTACTGTTGCAGTAATAAAGCAATCACCACAAAGCTCGTAGTCGGAAAGGTTTACAAGGTTATATGATTTTTCTTCCTGTGGAAGAATATCAAGGCTTTCAATTTCGCCACTTGCAACTACTTTTCCGTTTTGAGATAATTCCCATTTAAGCATATAGTCAGATAAGCTTTCAAAATACTGTACACTCTTTATTGTAAGTGTGCCGTCTTTAAAAGTGCTTCTGAAAGGCTCGTAAACCTTTTTCATATCATAGTAGCCCGGGCGCTCTTCTCTGTTTGAGAAAACAAGACCATCAAGGCAACAGATGTTGTCGTTAGGGAATTCACCAAAATCGCCACCATAGTAGTAACGAGGATTTCCGTTTTCGTCCGGAATATTTACGTTGTGGTCGCACCATTCCCAGATACATCCGCCACAGAAGTTATCGTATTTATCAACTAATTCCCAGAATGGATACACATCACCTGTGGAGATTGAGTCAACATATTCGCACATATAGAATGGCTTTGTGTATTCGGGATTGTTGAGATAATCGATTGTGTATTGGTAACCGGGGTACATTCTGCTTTCAACATCAGAAATATCTACCCAGCTTTCACCTTCAGGCACAGCGGTAAACTGAAGATGTGCGTTTTCATAATGCACAATAGCATTTGCATCACGATTTTTGATGTATTCTCTCATTGCTCTGTGGTTGTAACCGCAACCGCCTTCGTTACCGAGAGACCACATAATAACAGAGCCGTGGTTTTTATCTCTCTCGAAAAGACGGGCAGCTCTGTCAACATATGCCTCGCGCCATTCGGGAATTGTAGAAAGCATACTCCAACGAGTCCAATCCCAGTCTGCATCGGTATTAAAGCCCATACCGTGTGTTTCGATATCTGCCTCGTCAACAAAGTAAAAGCCGAGTGCTTCTGCCAAATCATAAAAACGAGGATCGTTAGGGTAGTGTGATGTTCTGATTGCGTTAACATTTGCCCGCTTCATCATAAGAAGGTCGCGCTTCATATGGTCAAGGTCAACAGCATAGCCTGTGTCAGGTGATGAATCGTGACGATTGATGCCCTTAAGCTTAAGTGCTTTGTTGTTTATGAGAAGCTTTTTATCTTTAATTTCAATTCTTCTTAATGCAAGCTGGAATGGGATGATTTCATCCTCAACTGTAAGGAAGAGGGTGTAAACATATGGCTTCTCGTCATTCCATAAAAGAGGATTATCAATTTCAATTGCGAAACTGCTTTCAGAGCTTTCACCGTTTTTGATAACTGTTCCGTCAGGGGCGGTTAAGCCATAAAGAACAGGAGTTTTTTCTGTTAATTCACATTCAATATTAAGTGTACATTTAGCCAAATCCTCGCTTACATCCTGCTTAATGTAAGCATCAACAAGATGAACGCGGTTTCTTGAAAGTATGTAAACTTCCCTGAATATACCTGTAAACCTGAAATAGTCCTGGTCCTCAAGGTAAGAGCCGTCGCACCACTTAACAACAAGAACACAGATTCTGTTTGTACCTTCCTTAAGATATTTGGAAATATTAAACTCACTTGTACAGTGTGTTACCTGGCTGTAGCCAACAAATTCACCATTAATCCATAAATAGAAGCAAGAGGAAACACCTTCAAAGGTAAGAATGTTATCTCTTTCGAGCATTTCAGCAGAAACCTCAAAATCGCGTATGTGGTATGCGCAAGGGTTATCTTCAGGCACAAAAGGAGGATCAACAGAGAAAGGATATTTAAGGTTTGAGTAAAGAGGGGAATCTGCGATTTCAGGAAGATTGTAAAGCTGAACAATACCGGGCACTTTTACCTCTGCCAAAGCATCTGTATTATAATCCTCTGCATAAAGCTCCTCGTTTAAATCCTCAAAGCTCTCGAAATATTTAAACTTCCAGTTACCGCAAAGGTTTGTCATATAGTACGAGGTGTTACGGTCCCCTGAAAGAGCATCCTGCAAATTATCGTAGGGGATAAAATATGCACGAGGCTTTTCTGTGCCTACATGGAGAGTGTTAAGGTCTTTGTGAAATTCTTTAAAATTCATAATCTATTCCTCTTTTGCAAATTATTTTAAGGTTTTTAAAAAATCATCTGTACTTCCAAAGCTTCTTTTTACTTCGTTACCCATTGCTTCAAGGCAACCATATGTAGCAAAGCAGTCCGACAAGGCTCTGTGGGCATTTTCATTTTGTTGGTTGTAAAAGTCAACCATATCAGAAAGCCGATGGTGTGAAAGGTTAGGGTGTAGCTTTCTGAAAAGCTTCATTGTGTCAATATAAGTGTTTTTAAATTCACCATTAGATGCGGCAATAAATCGCACATCAAATAAAACGTTGTGGCCAACAATAATGTCCTCACCAACAAAATCTAAAAAATCAGGTAAAACCTTGCGCGGATTAGGTGAAAACCGCACCATTTCCGTTGTAATTCCCGTAATCATTTCGATTTGAGGAGGAATGGGAAATCCCGGGTCGCAAAGGCTCTGGAATGTGTCAACAACCTGATTGTTGCGAACTTTGACAGCAGCATATTCAATAATTAAATCTGTCGCCGGGTTAAGTCCTGTAGTTTCAAGGTCAAGTACAGTATAGTCTGCCGGGAAGCCGATTACACTCTCGCCTAAAAGAGGATTTTTCTTCTTTGTGGGACAGCAGAAAATATGGCACCCTTTTTCAGCTTTAAACATTAAAAATCACCTATCATATGATAACATATTAAGTATTGCTCTTTCAATAATAAAAAGAAAAACAGACTGTAGAAACAAAGGGGTATAATTTGGTTAAGTTGACAAAACGTACGGGATTAAACATTTTTCAAAATATCTCTTGATTTTTTTTTATTGTTTAGTTATAATATCAAGGTCTTGAAAGTCAAGATATAATAGTTTTTGTTTGTTTGAACAGATGGAGAGTTGTCCGAGCTGGTCGAAGGAGCACGATTGGAAATCGTGTAAACGGCCAAAACCGTTTCGAGGGTTCGAATCCCTTGCTCTCCGCCAAAATCAAAAGAGTACTGCCAACGGGTAGTGCTCTTTAATTTTTTGATAAAAAGAGGGGGTTGCCCCATTGATAATGTCTGTCTGATCCCTACAGTATAACGTTTTTATTTATACTATTGCACAAACTACTTAACTGTGCTATAATTTATGTTATAAATTTATCAATCTTCGAATGAGGTGTACGTATGGGTAGATATGCAATTTACGGTGCTGGCTCTTTAGGTACTGTGCTCGGTGCTTTCATTACAAAGAATGGTGGTCAGGTAGACCTTATAAACAGAAACAAGGCTCACGTAGCAGCCCTTAACGAAAAAGGTGCGCAAATCAAGGGCACAGTAGAAATGACTGTTCCTGTTACCGCCATTACTCCCGATGAAATGACAGGCGAGTACGATGTAATCGTTCTTCTTACAAAACAGCTTTTCAACAAAGAGGTTGTTACAAATCTCAAAAATTTCTTGTCTGAAAAAGGTGTTATCGTAACTTTACAGAATGGTATCCCTGAACCGGGTATTGCAGAAATCGTAGGTGCAGACCACACTATGGGCTGTGCGGTAGAATGGGGCGCAGCATTAGTTGAGCCGGGCGTTTGTGAGCTCACAAGTGATAAGGACAGCCTTTCCTTCCATATGGGTAAGCTGGATGGCATCACAGATGAGCAATTCAAAATGGTTAAAGACCTTTTGGAGCTTATGTGCCCTGTACATGAAGAACCAAACCTTATGGGTGCACGTTGGTCAAAGCTTCTTATTAATGCTACATTCTCAGGCCTCGGTACAGTTGTAGGCGGTGTTTTCGGTGATGTTTCCGAAAATAAAGAGGCAAGCAAGGTTGCAATCCGTTGTATGAAGGAATGTATAGATGTAGGTCATGCGGCAGGTGTTGAATTTGCGCCTGTACAAGGTAAAAACATTACAAAGCTTTTCTACTACACAAATTCCTTTAAGCGCGCAATCGGTACAATGCTTATCCCTATTGCTATGAAAAAGCATCGCGATATTGAGCCATCTATGCTTCAGGATTTAAAGCACGGTAAATCTTGTGAAATTGATGCAATTAACGGCGTTGTTTGTGAATGGGGCAGAAAATGTAATGTTCCAACACCAATCAATGACCGCATTGTTGAAATCGTTAAAAAATGTCAGGCAGGAGAATTAAAACCTCAGGCGTCAAACATTAAGCTTTTTAACGATTTACTTAAATAATTTTGATGTTATAAAATCACAGAGGTAATACGGGTGTCCGTATTACCTCTGTTGTTTATTGTCAGCTTTTACATTATTTCACTATCGTAAACGGCTCTTTCGCCGCCAATGAATTTCGGCCTTACTCTTGCGCCCAATACAGTTGCTTCACCGATTTTGTTATTTTTTAATCTTACGGGAACTGCAACTTTTTTCAAATGCATACCAATCATTGTGAAGCCTATATCAATACCTGCATCTGCCTTGATTTCCTCAACTGCAACAGGATTTTTAAATGTACTGTATGCCATTGTTGCAAAAGAACCACCTGCTTTTGGTTGAGGCACAACATTGCATATTTCACAGCCTTTTACAGCGTCCTTTTCAATTATTATTGCCCTGTTAAGGTGTTCACAGCATTGCGCCGCAATGAAAACACCTGCTTCGTCAGTAGCTTTTTTTATTCCCTCGAAAAGCTCTCTTGCTGTTTCGGGGCTCGAATCTGTACCAATTTTGCTGCCTAATACTTCACTTGTTGAGCAACCAACAACAAGAATATCACCCTCAACAAGCTTTGCAGCTTCTATTATTTCGCAAGCACAAGCATATGCTTCGTTGAATATATTTTTCATTTTTACAACTCCGTTAATTTATGTTAAATAGTATTTAAAAATATTTTACACTCTTTTCACAAAAAGTAAAGAAATATTTTGTAATATATTGAAAAGATGAGGCAAATCATATATTCTATAAGTGACAACCATTTAATGAGGTGATATTATGGCAGTAAGGTTAAATGAAGATAAAGCAGTTGTGGAAAAAATAAAAAAGGGGTTAAAAGAAAAGGATGGCTACTGTCCCTGCAGACTTCAAAAAACACCCGAAAATAAATGTATTTGCAAAGAATTCCGTGAGCAGATTGCAGACCCTGATTTTGAGGGGTATTGCCATTGTATGCTCTACTATAAATCTAAAGATTGAAAGGATTGAAAAATATGGCAGAATTAAAAATTACAGGTGCTAATTTTGAAGAGTTAGTTTTAAAAAGTGAAAAGCCCGTGCTTTTGGATTTCTGGGCAACATGGTGTGGTCCTTGTCAGATGATTGCACCAACAGTTGAAAAAATTGCAAAGGAAAATTCAGGTATTGTGGTTGGTAAGGTGAATGTAGACGAAGAAATGTCACTTGCTGTTGCATATGGTATTGAAAGCATTCCCACACTTCTCGTATTCAAAGACGGAAAGCTTGTAAACAAAGGCATAGGTGTTATGAAGGAAGAAAAGATTTTACAGCTTGTAAAAGGTTAAAATCAATTGCAGAGCACTTTCGGGATTAACCCGAAAGTGCTTTTTTATAAGAAAAAATGAAGAAAAAATTAAAATTTTCTAAAATCAGCAAACATTATTTGACAGTAAGTGAATTTTATTGTATTATTTAATAGTATAAGTATAATTATGTCTTTTTGAAAGGATAATAGCTTTAATGGGTATTTTTGTTGATTTAGAGGGCTTGGATGGTAGTGGTAAAACAACACAAACCGAGCTTATTTGCAAAAGGCTTTTGCAGGATGGTATAGATTTTAAACAAATCAAGCTTCCTGATTACGAAAGTGAATCAAGTATTCTTGTTCGTAAATATCTTGCAGGTGACTTTGGCAAAAATGCGGGCGATGTGAATGCCTATGCCACATCTGTACTTTATGCTGCAGACAGATTCGCGTCTTTTACAGAAAAATGGGGTAATGACTATAAGGCAGGTAAATTGATTTTTGCCGACCGTTATACACCTGCAAATGCCCTTTATCAGATGACAAAGCTCAATAAAAATGAGTGGGATGAGTATCTTGAGTGGCTTTTTGATTTTGAATATAACAAAATCGGCATACCTGCTCCTGATAAAGTTATTTTTCTTGATATGCCCGTTGAGGTTTCTCAGCGCCTTATGACAGAAAGATATAATGGTGACGAAACAAAGAAGGATGTTCACGAAGCAAACGTAGAGTTTCTAAATGCCTGCCGTGAGGCTGCTCTTTATGCCGCGGAAAAGTACGGTTGGGATGTTATAAACTGTGCAGAAAATGGTGAGCCTCTTTCTATTGAAGAAATAAACGATAAAGTATATAGCCTTGTTTTAAAGACATTAAAAAAATAATTTATGCTTGAATTAAGACATTTAAAGATTGAAGATAAAGCCTTGCTGGAGAAATATATTCCCAATTGCTGTAAAAAGATGTGCGATTTTACATTTGGTAATCTTTTTGCGTGGAGTACAGCAGAGCATACCGAAATTGCAGAAAAAGATGGTTTTCTCTTTTTGCGATGCACCTTTAACGGGGTAACATCATATGCTTTCCCTTGGGGCGAGGGTGATATTTATAAGGCTCTCGAGGAAGTTGTTAACGATGCTGAAGAGCGCTCTGCAGATTTGAGCTTTTTCTGTGTTGCAGAAGAGCAGATTCCTTTTTTGGAGAAATACTTTGGCAACAAATTGTTTCTCAAGGAACAAAGAGATTATTTTGATTATGTTTATCTTTCAGAAAAACTTTCAACACTCTCGGGGAGAAAGCTTCATTCTAAGAAAAATCATGTGAACTCTTTCAACAGAAAGTATAAATACACATTCGAAGAGATAACCGGAAAAAACATAAAGGAATGTCTTGATTTCTCAAATAATTGGTTTATGGAAAACCAGAGTACACAGCGCCTTGAAGCAGAAAGACAGGTTATTGCCTGTGCCTTCAAAAATTTCTTTTATTTAAACTTCTATGGTGGTGTGCTAAAGGTGGATGGCAAGGTGGTTGCCTATTGTATGGGTGAGGCTATGGCAGATGGTGAAACCTTCTGCACCCATTTCGAAAAAGCATCTAAGGATTTTTCTTCTGCATATGCTGTTGTAAATAAGCTTTTCGCAGAAAAACTTTTTGAAAAATATAAATATATCAACAGGGAAGATGATGCAGGTGTTGAAAGCCTGAGAAAAGCAAAAACATCATACCAACCTGAATTTCTTGTGAAAAAATATTATGCAAAAATCGTTTAGTGTAGCAAATCCGAAGCCTGAAAGCTTTCCTCTTTTAAAAGAATTATGGGCGGAAGCTTTTGGCGATTCAGATAATGTAATAAATAATTTTTTCGAAAAAACCGCAAAAACACAAAATATATTCTGCGTATTTCACGAAGGAAAGCCCGTAAGTGTTTTGTATGCGATAGATTCTGTGATTGCACTTGATGGCAAGGAATACAAAGCATATTATGTTTATGCGGTGTGTACTAAGAAAGAGTATCGCGGTCTGGGGCTTATGAAAAGTCTTTTTCAAGAGCTTGAAAGGGTTGCACAAAACAGAGAAGTTTCATATTTGTTCCTTGTGCCTGCAGAAGAAAGCCTTTTCGGTATGTATGAAAAAATCGGCTTTAAAGTAGGCTTTACTTACAAAGAACAGCGGTTGAACTCATTTTCCTTTGACATAACAGAAGAGGTTAAAGCTCTTTCGTTTAATGAATATAAAGCCTACAGAAATTCTGACATTAGTTTACCGTCAGCAATTCTTAATGAAGAAGGTTTTGAAAGCTTTTATAAGCCTGTGGAAAGTGTATGTTGCTTTTCGGTTGACGATATTGGCTATGCGGTTTTCGAAAATGATGACGACTGTATAGTTGTTCACGAGCTTTTTGGTGATAAAAACATACTTTTATCACAGATTTTTAAAATAACAAATGCGGAAAATCTATTGTTGAGACGGCCTTGCACCCGGGGTGGTAAGCCCTTCGGCATGGTGAAAAGTATAGATGGTTCACCTTGCTTTAATAATGGATTTTTCGGTGTTCCCTACGGAGGTTAATAATGATTTACGTATTTTTAGCAAATGGCTTTGAAGAGGTTGAGGCATTGGCACCTGTAGATGTTCTCAGGCGTGCAGGTGTTGAAACAGTGCTTGTTGGTGTTGATGGGGATGTTGTAAGCAGTACCCATGGCATAAAAGTAAGCGCAGATATTAATATAGAAGAAATGGTGCTTGATGATAAGCTTCAGGGTATTATTCTTCCGGGTGGAATGCCGGGTGCAGATAATCTTAATAATTCAGCAGATGTTCACAAGGCAATCGATTATTGCGTAGAAAACGGAAAAATTGTTTCAGCAATTTGTGCCGCACCTTATGTTTTAGGTGAAAAAGGCATTCTTAGGTGCAAAGCGGCAACCTGCTATCCGGGTTATGAAAAGTGTCTTGTTGGTGCAGATGTAAAAGATGAGGGCGTTGTAACCGATGGTAATATAATTACCGCACGCGGTGCAGGTATTGCATGGGAGTTCGGCGCGGAAATTGCCGCACAGCTTGTCGGCAAGGAAAAAAGCTATTCAATACTTAAGGCAATTCAATGGAAAAAGTAATAGATATCAGACCGATAAAGAGAAAATTGAGGGCAGATGCAAGAGAAATGCGGCGTTCAATGAGTCCTGAAAGCAAAGCAATGCTCGACAGGAAAATAAAAAATAAGTTACTTAACTTGTGGGTAGTGCGCGAGGCACAAACAGTTCTTTGCTATGTTTCAACTGAAATAGAGGTTGATACACGCGATTTTATAAATGCTCTTCTGCAAATGGGCAAAAGGGTTGCTGTGCCAAGGTGCGAGGGCGGTAAATCAGAAATGAATTTTTACTATATAAATTCACTTGATGAGCTGTCACCGGGGAGCTTTGGTGTAGACGAGCCTGATCCTCAAAAAAATGTTATGTTGAGTACAACAGAGGGTACTGTGTGCATAGTGCCGGCATTTATGTTTGATGAAAACGGATACCGTTTAGGCTACGGCAAGGGCTACTATGACAGGTATCTTTCCCGCTATAAGGGCTCAACAATCGGTGTTTGCTACAGCGCAAATATCCAAAAAGAACTCTATCACGGCAAATACGACAGGTCTGTTGACCTTGTTGTTACTGATAAAGACATTCTGACAATCCGGAAGGAGAATTGTGATGAATAAAAATAACAATGGATACGATAGTCTTCTTAGTATGTTTGAAGACGATATGAAAGAAGAAGCGAAGGCTCAACCTGTAAAAAAAGAACCTGTGGATGTTTATTCTTCCTCAGATCCGAAAGATATCAACAATCCAACAGGTGTCAGAAGACCTGCTCCACCACCAATGAAGGACACAAGAACCTCAATGTCCAAAAGATTCAATGGTGATATGGTGGATATCAGCTCTTCTTCTGAAAAGCCTGAAAACAATGGTAAAAAAAGCGGAGTGTATTTTTCTAACCCGCCAAGAACAATAAAAAATCAGGCGGCGCGCGAGCAGGGTATTGCAATTAACCCTGAAACAAAGCGTAAGGTTAACAAACGCTCTGAAGCTTTAAAGGAAAATGCGCTTGCAAAGGAAAAGAAAAGATCAAGCAAAGCCAGAGCGGCAGCAATAATGCTTGCAATAATTGTGGTTGTAAGCGGTATTCTTTGCCTTTATGGTATTGGTTGTATAAACGATGTTTTAGCTCTTAAGGTTGAAGATAAATCAATCGAGGTAAGAGTTGAAAAGGGTATGACAGACGAAGAGGTTATCGATATTCTTCACGAAAATGACCTTATAAATAACAAGACCTTCTGTAAGCTGTTTATTAAGTTCTTTAATAAAGATGGTGAGTATATTTCAGGTATCTACACATTGACTCCAAAGCTTGGTGTTGAGAAAATGATATCAACAATGAAAACTGACTATAAGAGCGCAGAAACAATTACACTTACATTCCCTGAGGGCTGGACTATTGAGCAGATTGCAGAGAAGCTGGAAACAAATGAGGTGTGTACAGCATCAAGCTTTATTTCTACACTTCAGACAGTTGATTTTTCAGATGAATATAAGTTTATAAAGGCAATCCCCAACAAGGAAAAACGCTTCCGTGTAATGGAAGGATATATTTATCCTGATACTTATGAATTTTATGTTGGTGAAAATGCTTCAAGTGTTGTTCGCCGATTCCTTAATAACTTTAATACTAAATGGACTGCTGAATACCAGGAGCAGGTAGAGGCAAGAAACCTTACTGTAGATGAAGTTATTATAATGGCATCAATTATTCAGAAGGAAGCAGCAAACAAGAAGCAGATGGCACCTATTTCAGGTATACTTTATAATCGTCTTGATGATACAAGCGCATTCCCTCTTCTGCAGTGCGACTCCACAGAGGATTATCTTTTGAAGACAATCAAGCCAAAGCTTACTTCGTCTGTAGAAGATACTCAGAGATACCTTCAGTATCGCGATAACTATGACACATATAGTGATGCTTGTGTAGGCCTTCCTGTGGGTGCAATTGCAAACCCGGGCGATGATGCTATCAGAGCGGCTCTTTTCCCTGAAGAAACAGATTATCTGTACTTCAGGCACGATGTTGAGGGTGGTATTTACTACGCAAATACATTGGCAGAGCACGAAGAAAATGGCAGAATTGCCGCTAAAGTTGGAGAATAACAAATAAACAAAACAGCCCATCGGACAAGTTCGATGAGCTGTTTTTCTTGTGTTTTTATATTAATTCTGAAATTATTGCATTTGAAATAAGAAAACCTTTTCTTGTGAGGGAAAGGTTTTCACCATCAAAATTTACTAAGCCTTTCTCTTTGAAAAGAGGGGCTTTTTTTGTTATCTTTTCCGTAAAGCCTACGCCATAAATTGATGATAATTCTTTTAAATTAAGTCCCGTGCTTAATCGTAGCTTTAACATTATGTATTCTTCTGCATCATTTCCGCAACAATCGAAAATTGCTTTTTCACCATTAATGAATTTTTCGGTATCACTTTCAAAATAAAACCTTTTGCCGTCAACAAATGAGTGTGCCGCGGCACCTATGCCGAGATAGTTTTCCAAATTCCAGTACTTTGTGTTGTGTCTGCTTTCGAAACCGGGCTTTGCAAAGTTTGATATTTCGTAGTGGTTGAAGCCGGCATTCACCAGATAATCGCAACAGAATTCGTATAAATCGCAGGCCTCATCGTCAGTAGGGAAATTAAAGCGCTCTCTGTGAGTATCAAAAAATGTGTCTTCTTCAATTTTGAGAATATAAGCGCTTACATGGGTGATGTCACATTCTTTAATAAAATCAAGGGTATTCCTAAGGCTTTCCTTAGTCTGCTCAGGTATACCAAGCATAACATCTAAAGAAATATTATTTATGCCGTTAGCTTTTAGAAGATCAATAACTTCTTTAACTCTTTTTCTGTCAGAGGTACGGCCAAGCAAACGCCTTTCTTTATCAACAGCGGATTGCAAGCCTAAGGAAACTCTGTTTATACCACAGCTTTTGAAGTGTGGAATAAGCTCTTCTATAGGTGAGCCGGGATTACATTCTATAGTGATTTCCGCATTTTTGGCTATATTGAATTTTTCTTTTGATGCAAAAACTATATCTTCTATTTGCTTGCCGTTCAATACAGATGGTGTACCGCCACCTAAATACAAGGTGTCTGCATTGGAAAAGCCATCATTCAAAAATTCTTTCACACCATTTAATGTTTTAATTTCCCGAAGCAATGCATTAACGTATTCATCTTGCTGTTGATTATTGCACCTGTGTGAATGAAAGTCGCAATACGGACATTTTGATTTGCAGAATGGTATGTGAATGTAAATTCCGTTCAATTTCTCACCGCCTTTTTGAGAATATATTAATTATACTATTCTCGGCTACTGTTTTCAACACAGTTTTCAATTCGTTTTTTTATAAATGAGTTGAGACATCCACCGTTCAGAGCTTCGCATTTATGCTCATTCAGGCAACGCATTTTTTTGCAGCCGTTGTGGAAGGTGGTTTCTTCAAGAATAATGTTTCTGCCTATAATATTGCAATATTGCTCAAATGTAAAGGAGTGTTTTTTCATAGTGCACCTCGTATATCATAATTCATATTTATATTATGCTACATATTGTAAGTATATAATCTGTAATATAATCTAATTTTACAACATAGTTTTTAATAAAATAATAAGAAATTTTAAATCAAAGCTTAAGGATGTGTTTTTTATGATTTACGTTATTGGTGCGTTTTTGTTGATTGTTGGTCTGATGATTTTTAAAAACAGCGGATCTTTTTTTAAGTCTGTTTTTACAAGTGCATTAGGTGGTGTTGGCGCATTATGTGCTGTAAGTGCTGTTTCGTATTTTATTCCAATCACGGTAGGTCTTAATTGGTACAGCCTGGCATTTTCTTGTGTTTTTTCTGTACCGGGTGTGATTTATCTTCTTGTATCGAAAACTTTTTTATTTTAAAAACAAAGCCCCAAAGGAAATCGCTTCCCTTGAGGCTTTGTTATTGTTGTATTAAAGATAATTTCTTGCAAGGAAAAAACATACCCAAAGGGCGATTACAAATGCACCCTCTGCAGGTATTGCAAGCTTTGTGTAAGGACATTTCCAACCCTTATCAACACAAAGGAAAACAGACCTTGTAACGAAAACGGTCGTTGCAAAGAACATACCGCCAACAAGTGAATGGAATGCTGTAGAGGTTGCGAAAGCCAGGTATAAAAGGAATGCACCTAAAGCAAATGAGATACCGCCATAGTATACTCGTATTTCAGTTTTACCTGCATTATCAACAGGCTTGATTGAAAAGCTTTCTGCATTCTTTAACGGAGAGGTAATAAAAACAACCGCCATTCCGAAAAAGTAGAGTGCTAAACAAATTGTAGCAAATGCCGCCGGGGGATTAGCCGCCCATATTTCTTTAATTATTTCCATAAATTAACACCACCTTGCAATGATTGTAGCATACGCGGCGAAAGAAAACAATACAAGAGAGAAAATATAGAACATTGTAAATTGAAAATGGCAAAAAGTGTTGCGACTGCTTATACCGCTCTAGTGTAGAGAGGGGGACACCGACGGAACGTATGTGGAGTCGGGGTGGAGAGTTATAGTGCCGTCAGGCACGTATAATAAAATCCTTTACCGCGTATTTCCCTGTATCCGCCACCGGCGGCGGTCGTGTTCACTGCCCGCGCCGTAACCGGCGCTCAAGTCTCTTTCTTTTGAAATAAAAAATAAACCCTACACAACCGAGTGGTTGTATAGGATTTATTTGGCGCAGAAGGAGAGACTCGAAGGGCTGCGCCCTTCGCACTCGCTACGCTCGTTATCCTATTATGTTCGGCTTCGCCGAGAGGAGTTCGAGTCGCTTGTTGCTTCGGTGAAAGTTTATCGTTATCTCCCTCTTGTGGTACCCAAAATTGACGGTCGCTCCTACTCGTCGCTGTCAATTTTGACCACTGCGCCAATTCACACTCCCTGTATCCGCCACCGGCGGCGGTCGTGTTCATTGCCCGCGCCGTAACCGGCGCTCAAGTTTGAGTCAACTTTAAGAGCCAAACAAAAAGAGCATCCGAATGGATGCTCTTTTTGTTTGGCGCAGAAGGAGAGACTCGAACTCTCGCGCCGGTTTCCCGACCTACGCCCTTAGCAGGGGCGCCTCGTCACCAACTTGAGTACTTCTGCATTGGTAACAAATTAATGTTATTAAATTCCCAAAATGCTGCA
>JAZSCV010000046.1:0-8250 GCA_045530855.1 Acutalibacteraceae bacterium | reverse complement strand
GATAGCGCGGGTAACCTTACCGGAGCGCAAGCAGCGTGTGCAAGCATATACTCTCTTTGGAGAGCCGTTAACGATAGCCTTAACTCTCTTTACGTTTGGTTTCCATGTTCTGTTTGAACGTCTGTGTGAGTGAGAAACCTTGATGCCGAAAGCAACTTCCTTGTTACAAAATTCACATTTTGCCATTGAGCTGCACCTCCTTGTTTGTTTTTAATAAATTCGAATTTACGTCTAAACATAAGACAACGAAATGTATCATATCACCTTTTTTATGCAAATGCAAGTATTTTTTTTGTAAAACACGTGTTTTTATGAACTTTTACATATTTAGAGCGGTATATTTCAAACATTTTTTTCAAAATTGCTTGATTTTTGCAAAAGTATCATATATAATACCACTTGAAACCGAACATTTGTACACTTTGAAGGGAGTAAAACAATGGCAGACAGATCAGAAAAAAGCAAAGCACTTGAAACTGCGCTTTCTCAGATAGAAAAAAACTTTGGTAAAGGTGCTATTATGCGTCTTGGCGAAAATGCAGGCATGAGCGTAGAGGCTATCCCTACAGGCTCTATTGCACTTGATGCGGCAACCGGTATCGGTGGTCTTCCGAAGGGCAGAATTATTGAGGTTTATGGTCCTGAATCTTCAGGTAAAACCACACTTGCTCTCCACGTGGTTGCCGAAGCGCAAAAAATGGGTGGCGAGGCAGCATTTATCGATGCTGAGCATGCTCTTGACCCTGTTTATGCGGCGGCTTTAGGTGTTGATATTGATTCACTTCTTGTTTCACAGCCGGATAATGGTGAGCAGGCTCTCGAAATTGCTGAATACCTTGCTCGTTCAGGTGCTCTTGATGTTATTGTTGTTGACTCTGTTGCGGCACTTGTTCCAAAGGCAGAAATTGAGGGCGAAATGGGTGATTCACACGTTGGCTTGCATGCCCGTCTTATGTCACAGGCGTTGAGAAAGCTTACAGGTGCAATTTCCAAATCAAACACAATGGTTATCTTCATCAACCAGCTTCGCGAAAAGGTTGGCGTTATTTATGGTAACCCTGAGGTAACAACAGGTGGCCGTGCACTTAAATTTTATTCAACAATCCGTATTGATGTAAGAAAGGTTGAACAGCTTAAGGGTGCGGGTAATGAGTTTATCGGCTCCCGTACAAGAGCAAAAATTGTTAAGAATAAGGTTGCTCCGCCATTCAAAGAGGCAGAGTTCGATATTATGTATGGTGAGGGTATCTCCAAATATGGTGAAATTCTTGACCTTGCAGTTAAGATGGATATTGTCCGCAAAAGCGGTGCCTGGTTCTACTATGGTGAGGAGCGCCTCGGTCAGGGTAGAGATAATGTAAAAGAATACATTAAGAATACCCCTGAATTCTGTGCTGAAATTGAGGGTAAGGTAAGGGAAAAAATTAAAAGTCTTATTTCTGCAAGAAACCCTATTTCCCGCAGAGAAGCAGAAGCACCTGCACCTGTTGCAGAGCCTGTAACAAAAGAAAAAGCACGAGCAAAGCTTGATATTGCTGTTGATGACGACGAATAATGAAAATTACATCTAAAGCCGGTAACGGCAACAAAGTACACGTATACATAGATGGTGAATATACACTGACATTGTACGATGATTTCTGGTATATGTCAGGTTATTCGGAAAATCAGGAAATTACAGAAGATGAGCTTGCTTCCTTGAAAGAGGAGGCAGGCTTTCGCTCTGCTTACGAGAAAGGTATACAATATCTGTCAATGCGTGCATATTCCCGTAAGGAAATGTATAATAAACTAAAGATGAAGTTTCCTGCAGAGTGTGTAAACAGAGCCGTTGAAAAAATGGAATACAGAGGTTATCTTGATGATGAAGCCTTTGCAAGCTTTTATGCAAGGCACCTTTTTGAGGTGAAAAAATACGATATTAAGCGCATTTCGTACGAATTGCATATGAAAGGTGTAAGCTCTGAAATTATTGACAATACATTGAAAAGTCTTGACAACGAGCCAATTACGCGTATTATAGATATAATAGAAAACAAATATATTAATAAACTGAGTGACGAGAAGGAACGCAAAAGGTTAGTCAATCGTTTCGTGCGGATGGGCTATTCCTATCACGATATTATGGCGGCGTTCAGAAATTTTGAGTCAGATTAATTAAGAGGTGAGTACTATGTCACGAAAAGTGGGAATGGTTAGCCTTGGTTGTCCCAAAAACCAGGTTGATGCAGAAATTATGTTGAAAAAGCTTGTTGACGAGGGATATATTCTTGTTCAGGAAGCAGATAAAGCAGACGTTGTAATTGTTAATACCTGTGGTTTTATTGAGGATGCCAAAAGGGAATCAATCGATGCTATTCTTGAAATGGTAGATTTTAAGGAAGACGGTCTTCTTAAAAAGATACTTGTAACAGGTTGCCTTGCACAGCGCTATGCTGACGAGATTTTTGCGGAAATCCCCGAGGTTGATGGTGTAATAGGTATCGGTGCAAACGATGATATCGTAGAGGCTTGCAACGCACTTTTTGAAAACGATGAGCAGTACAGCTCTTTCCCGGAAAAAGAAAAGCTTCCTCTTGAGGGTGGCAGAATTCTCACAACACCCGAATATACAGCATACCTTAAAATTGCCGAGGGCTGTTCAAACTGTTGCACCTATTGCGCAATTCCGTCAATAAGAGGAGCTTTCAGAAGCCGTAAAATGGAAGATATCCTTGAAGAAGCAAATATGCTTTGCGAAAAAGGTGTTAAGGAAATTATTCTTGTTGCACAGGATACTACCAAATATGGTGAAGACCTTTATGGTGAGTTGAGACTTCCTCAGCTTCTTAATGAGCTTAACAAAATCGAAAAGCTTCATTGGGTTCGTCTTTTGTATTGCTATCCGGACAGAATTACCGATGAGCTTATTGATGCAATTGCAGAAAATGACAAGGTTTGTAATTATATAGATATCCCAATGCAGCATGCGGATGCAAAAATCCTTAAGGCTATGAACAGAAGAGGAAGCAAGGAAGAATTGCTTGCTCTCGTTGAAAAGCTCAGGGCAAAAATTCCGGATATAATCATAAGAACAACCTTCATTACAGGCTTCCCCGGTGAAACAGATGAGGAATTCACAACACTTTCTGAGTTTGTGAATGAAGCAAAGCTTGACAGAGTAGGTTGCTTTGCTTATTCCCGTGAAGAGGGCACCGTTGCATATGATCTGCCTGACCAGGTAGACCCTGAGGTTGCAGCTCAAAGAGCAGAGGTAATTATGAATCAGCAGTATCGTATTGTTGATGAAAAGCTTGAGGCTCTTATGGGTAAAACAGTAGATGTTCTTGTTGAAGGCTACGATCAATATACTGATAGCTACTACGGCAGAACATATATGGATGCACCTGATATTGATAACAATGTTGTGTTTACATCAGGCTATAGCATTGAAGATGGTGAAATTGTGCCTGTTGAAATTTTTGACAGAGACGAATATTCCCTTATCGGAGAGGCTGTATGAGTAAAATGAATGTCCCGAATATTATGACAATAGTCAGAATAATTCTAACTCCTGTTTTTCTCGGCCTGTTTTTAAGTAATATACCACACCATTTTTTGTGGGGATTACTTGCATTTTCTGTTGCGGCAGTTACAGATTTTCTTGATGGTAAGATTGCCAGAAGTAAAAATATTGTAACTGTTTTCGGTCAGCTTGCAGACCCTGTTGCAGATAAAATTCTTACAACAGCGGCGCTTCTTGCATTTATGCAATTTGACCTTTGCAATGTTTGGATAATTATGGTAGTATTATTAAGAGAGTTTACAATAACCTCCTTCAGGCTTGTTGCAACAAGTCAGGGTATTGTGATTCCTGCTAATATATACGGCAAAATGAAAACTGTTTCACAGATGGTTTTCTCACTTGTGATTATGCTTCTTGCGGAGCTTAATGATGTGGGTGTGCTCGGTAGCAGCTTCCCGCTTTCAGCCGTTGCAAATGCACTTCTTTCCGTTACAGCGGTGCTTTGTGTAATTTCAGGTGTTATTTATGTTAAACAATCAATAAAAATTATAGATTTCTCAAAGTAGGGTGAGGGAAAATGAAGCTTTATAATTCACTTACAAGAAAGAAAGAAGATTTTAAGGAGAATGTGCCCGGTAAGGTTAGCATGTACACTTGCGGACCTACAGTTTACCACTTTGCACATATCGGTAACTTAAGAAGCTATATTATGGAAGATGTTCTCGAAAAGCATCTTCGTTACAGCGGCTATGATGTTAAGCGCGTAATGAATATTACAGACGTTGGCCACCTTTCCAGCGATGCCGATACAGGCGAGGATAAAATGGTTAAGGGTGCAAAGCGCGAAAATAAAACCGTTATGGATATTGCAAGGTTTTATACAGAGGCTTTCTTTAAGGATTGCGAAAAGCTTAATATTAAGGTTCCCGATGTTGTTGAGCCTGCAACAAACTGTATTAAAGAATTTATCGAAATGGTGCAGGGTCTTATTGAAAAAGACTATGCATACCTTGCAGGCGGTAATGTTTACTTTGATACATCAAAGCTTGACGAATACTATGTTTTCAATAAGCACGATATAGATGAGCTTATGGTAGGCGTTCGTGAGGGTGTTGAAGAGGATACAAACAAGCGCAATAAAAATGACTTTGTTTTGTGGTTTACAAAATCTAAGTTTGAAGAACAGGCTCTTAAGTGGGATTCCCCATGGGGTGTAGGCTATCCGGGTTGGCATATAGAGTGCTCAGCTATCAGCCTTAAGCACCTTGGTGAATATCTTGATATTCATTGTGGCGGTATTGATAATGCATTCCCGCACCACACAAACGAAATTGCGCAGAGCGAAGCATTTGTAGGCCACAAATGGTGTAACTTCTGGTTCCATGTGCTTCACCTTAACACAAATTCAGGTAAAATGAGTAAGTCTAAGGGTGAATTCCTTACAGTTTCTCTTCTTGAAGAAAAGGGCTATGACCCGCTTGCTTACCGTTTCTTCTGCTTACAGTCACATTACAGAAAACAGCTTGTTTTCTCATATGAAAACCTTGATGGTGCCGCAACTGCATACGAAAAGCTTCTTAAGAAGATTGCAACACTTAAGGTTAACGATGCAGACGAATTAGACGAAGCCGCAATTGAAAAGCTTCAGGGCAGCTTCAAGGCCGCATTAGATAACGATATAAACACATCTTTGGCTGTAACTGCTGTTTACGATGTACTTAAAGCAAACACGAACGATAAAACTAAGATTTACCTTCTCAATGATTTCGATAGGGTTCTTTCACTTGACCTTATAGAAGGTGCGAAAAAGCTTTCTGAGCAGAAGGAAGAGCCTCAGGGCGAAAAGGATGAGCTTACAGCTTATGTTGAGGAGCAGATTGCTTTAAGAGCCGCCGCAAAGAAGGAAAAGAACTTTGCTGAGGCAGACAGAATCAGAAACGAGCTTCTCGAAAAGGGTATCAAGCTCCTTGATACACGCGAGGGCACAACCTGGTCTAAAGAATAATTAGGAGATATTATGACAAGTAAAGAAAGAGCAAAATTAAGAGCTGAGGCAAACGGCCTTGACCCTATTTTCCAGATTGGTAAAGAGGGTATTACAGATGCTGTAATTGCACAGCTTGAGGATACTTTTAATACACGTGAGCTTTTCAAAATAAAGGTTCACCTTGAAACATCACCTGAAAGCCCTAAGGAGCTTGCAGAGAAAATTGCAGAAGCTACAGGGTGCGATATTATTCAGGTAATAGGCGGAACAATTGTTGTTTTCAGAATTAACCTTATTCTCCGCCAGAAGGAAGCCGAAAAGAAAAAACGTCAGAAGGAAAAAGCACGCAAAGAGGCTATTGAAAGACGTACAGAAAGAAAAAGACAGAAATACAGCAGGTAATTAAAATGGAAGAAATTATTACTATTGAAGAAAAAGTCAAAAAGAAAAAATTGCCCTTTGCGGCAGGTCTTTTGATTTTGATTCTTGCGGTTATAGGGTTAGTTAATGTTGTGGGCTTTGTGCGCGATATTGTAGCACCACCAACAGACGAAACTGCACAATTTCAGGAATATGCAGATTTCCTTACATGGGTGGTTGGTGTTGACCCCGCTTCCTTTGCGGATATAACCTCTGCTAATAAGGATGACCTTAGAAATATTGCAATATGCTCACTTATGAATGATGAGGTTACAACAAGCACCTACGATGTAACTGAAAGAGGTCTTGTTGTTCCTGCTGCAGATGTGGAAAAGTATTATCATTCAATTTTTGGCGCGGATAATCAGATAGTGCATGCAAGCGTTGTTGGTTACGGCTACGAGTTTGCATACGACGAGGCAAAGGCAGTTTACTATGTACCCCTTACAGGTGTTACACCTCCGTTTTCTGCGAGAATTGAGTCTGCAAAATTAACAGGTGACTTTATTCAGCTTCGTGTAGGTTATGTGGGCATAAGCAAGGTTGAGGTTGATGCAAATGGTAACCTTCAGGCGGCACAGCCGGATAAATATGCCGATATTACCATTAAAAAAACAGACACAGGCTACAACCTTATTTCACTTATGGCTGTAACTGTTGGAGAGCATAATTAAACACTAAAAACAACACACCGAACAGGTTTTTAAGCCTGTTCGGTGTTCTTTTGTTTTATGCAGATTTATGCACAGCAAACAATATATGTGCTTGAAAGAAGTGTAGATGTTTCATAATCACATCTTGTGCATGCTTCGTATTTGTATGTTTTCTTCAAGCATCTGGGTGCTGTTGTGCGTGCCTTGTGTGTAACTACAGATGAAGTAGTTGTTTCCAACTTATGTCCGAAAAGTGTACAGGTTAAGCCGTATGTAGCTGCGTTATCATCTGTTGCACCATTAAGGAAATATGCCGTAGCTTTTGCTTTTAATTCCTCTGAAATGTTTTCATCTTCAAAATGAATTTCGATGTCTGCTTGTGGTTCTTCAACCTCAACGGCAGTTGATGGTATTACAAAAAGGCTTACTGAAATTGCAAGTGCCATAAGCATTGCTAAAAAACGATTTTTTTTCATTTGTATTCCTCCAAATTTTCAATTATATCCAGAAGAATTTGCTCGTTTGTACCGCCTATGCTGTAATAATTGCCGTTATGCTCAAAATAAACCTGAACAGAATTTACATCATCGAACCTACATATGTAACATGTGAGACCATTTATGACAATGGCTTCATTTGCAGTGTCTTTTATGATTTGAGTAATTGATGCATCAAGATATATTTCATACGAAGATATATCTGAATTAAAAGAAATAATTATAGTGTTGTCAAATTCTATAATTGCAATATCAATGATTTCAATTCCGTCGGGTAACTTATTCGGCAAGAGAACAGCAATGTTTTCATTTTTACAGAAAGCAGTAATGTTTTTGTATAAATTAGATTTACCAAAGTGGGTAAATTCATCATTGCCTTTAACTATAGTCTCACCAACAGGTGCATCAATTATTGTGCCAAACTTGTCCTTTAAAATGCTGTGGAAATAATCAAGATGATATCCTATTGCAAAAACAGATAAAATAGCACACAGAATTGCAATTATGGCGGCTATAAGCAAAATCTTCTTCTTTTTGATTTTTTTGCGTTTGTTTTGTTGAATCGCTGTGATTTCACCAACATCAACAAAAGGTATTTTTCTGACCTTTTCTTCAAGTTCCTCGTTACTCAGAGTGAAGTTTTTGCCCTGTAATTCCAACGAAAGCTCAACACAGGCTTCTACAAGGTCTGCGTCCATTTCTTTATATGGCTTTTCAACTTCGTAGTTTATTATACCGTTAAGGTGTTCAATATACTTGTGTGTGCTGTCATTTTTATCCATTGCAATATTCACTCCTTTCAACTTATGTTGACCTCCTCTCACTTATATATGTCAAAAAAAGTGAAAAGACATCATATTTTTTAAAAAAATTTTTATTTTTTTGAAAAATTTTAGAAAAACAGCTTTATTATCAACTGACCAAGTGAGCAAACAGCCATAAGCTCCAGGATTTCCAGCTTCTTTTTCATTCTTGAAATCATAACACTTACATATTTCGCATCGGTATTCATTTCCTCTGCAATTTGTGAAAGGGTTTTACCCTCAACAAAGCGCTTTTGGTAAAGAAGCTTTTCTCGCTCGTTCAGATGGTTGAAAATAACATCGCGGTATTTATCGATCTTTTCAATATCAAAATCTTCAAGCTGTTCAAACATTGCGCATAAGGTCGCTGTTTCGTCATCAATAT
>JAZSCV010000007.1:0-19617 GCA_045530855.1 Acutalibacteraceae bacterium | reverse complement strand
GCTGTCTCCTTTCGGGTTTTATTTTATATAGGGTGAAAGGAATTATCCGAACCGTGTTTTCTACAGGCGGATTTCCGTTCATCCTGCGTTAAAATACTCGCCAATCCGAAAGGATTAGCTCCGTTTTTGCCTTGGCTGACCCAAAAATCCGCACTGTATAAAATCTTCGACCTAAAAACGAAATATTTTTATTGGATTTTTGGTGTTGAGGGCGAAGATAGGCTGGCGCCTTTCAAGACCGAAACTCCGAAAAGCCTTGAAAATATTCGCTTTTAGGCAGGTTCGGATAACTCATTTCACCCTTTCAAAAAATCTTCTGTTTTTGTAACTGAAGCTTCAATAGAAAAGCTTTTGCCCCGTTCTATAGCTTTCGTTTCATATTCTGCTTTTAGAGTTTTGTCGGATAAAAGGTTTTTGAGTCCATCTGACAAAGCTTTTACGTTTGTGTCTGTTATTATTCCGTACTGCGAGCTTCCTAAAAGCTCCTCCATACCATTACACTTGGTAGTAACAATAGCTTTTCCTAATATAATACCCTCTGCGACAAATGAAGAAAAGCCTTCATAATCTGATGAGCAAGCCAATAAAGCTGCATTTTTTATATAGGGGTACGGATTTCCTTTAAAGCCTAAAAGTGTAGCGGTTTCTTGAACACCTAAAGCTTCAATGAGCTGCTCCAGTTTTTTTCTTTCGTCGCCTTCACCGATTATTAAGAGCTTATTTAAAAAGCCTTCATCTAAAAGGGCTTTATGGGCTTCAATCAATCGGTCAAATCTTTTTTCTGTGGAAAGTCTGCCTACAGAAACTATCGTGGGTATTTTTTTATCAAAAGAATAATCTCCGACATTTTCATCAGCTTTTTCCTTGATGCTGCAATCATCTATAACATTATAGATAACTTCAGTATCAAACTCATTTCCGTATATACTTTTAAAGCTTTTTTCTACATCACGGGAGACACAAGCAACCTTATCAAAATTCTTATACCATTTTACGCTTTTTTTCTTGAATTCATTTATGTTGCTGATTTTTTTTGATAAATCGCAATGAACCCAGGCAATTTTTTTTGCTTTTTGGTTTGTTGATGTTGAAATAACCTTTGTAGCACCACACTCAAGGTAAGCAACCTCTATATCATAATTGTCCCTGATGTGTAGAGGATAAATTGTTTTCAACAATACGCTGAGTCTGTATTTATAATTATTTAATTTCGAATAGCAAGGATATATGTATTTATACTTGATATTTTTGTTCAGATATTTTTCAGGGTTTTCCTTCCAGACAGTCTGAACAGTAATATCAAATTTTTTACTATCCATATTATTGACAAGGTTCTGAAGCACCTTTTCTGCTCCGCCACCGGTTAAGGTTTCTATAAAAAAAAGTATCTTTATCATAAAACCTACTTACTTCCTCGCGTTTTGTGCATATAATTCACACAGTTTTTTTGTAAAACTTCTTGAATCAAATCCTTTTTCCTCAATAGCATTTACAACGATTGGTTTTTCTTTTCGCTCTTTTTCAACAGCAGACACTATTGCATCTGCCCATTTTTCGGCTCCTGCCTGCAAAGAAAGCCATTCAACTGCATTTATTCCAAAGTCAACCTCTTTAGAAAAGGTGTCTGCCGACACACAATGAATACCGGAAGCCTGTGCTTCAATCAGTACAAGGGGCATACCTTCATATAAAGAGGGCAGAATGAATGCTTTTGATTTCCGAAGAAGCTCTGAAATATCCTTTCTGACTCCTAACATTTTCATATGCTTGTGCAGGTCTTTACTTTTTATAGTCTCTTGGACCTTATCTATATATTCCTGATTACCGTTTCCTGCACAAAGAATACGTATCTTCTTGCCTCTTTTTTTTAATTCTTCTGCAATTTCAGTAATAAACAATTGATTTTTTACTTCGTATACTCGTCCCACATGGAGGACGTTAATCCATTCTGCTTCACAGAATTCTCCTGTTTCTTCCTTTTCATAATTATCAAGATATTCTCTTGTGTCTACAGAATTGAACAACAAGTGATATGTATCTTTTTTTACTGCTTTTTCTCCAAAAAGGAACTCACCCGCTGCAGTAGAGCAACCGATCTGAACATTTGAAAATAGTAAAATCAGCAATCTCATAAACGATGAATATATTTTTCGGAGTGTGCTTCTTTCGGCATTAATATCGTCCAGATCATAAATACTGTGGGAATGCGCAATTCTGCATTTTACACCGGCAAAATATGCAGCCAATAATACAATTCCGCTATGGAATAATTCATTTGAGTGAACTACATCGTATTTGCCGTCTTTCATAATTTTCATCATTGAAAGAAAATACGAAAATATATTCTTTCTGTTCATTTCAGGAAGAACATAATATTTTGCACCAAGGGATTCTATTTCTTTTCTGTAGTATGAATCTGCAAGCTTAGAACTAAAATCTATTTGAAATGTTTCTTTATCTGCATTTCTCAGTAAATGCATCAACTGATTTTCTAATCCGCCTGCATTCATGGTGGCGGTAACAACCAGTATTTTGATTTTATCCATAATCAGTTTCCTTTGCGTTTTTTGATTTTTAGTGCCTTCATCAACCAATTGACAAGATAAAAGGTTGTACCAAATCAAAGGTGAATATACTTACGGAAGATCTGTTTTTTTGGAATTTGAATAAAGAACGGTGCCTGAGAGAACCGTTTTGATACCACCTCTGGTAAGATGGCATAAATCCCAAACATCTATTTATAGTAAAACTACCTTGTCAACACCCATCCCATTGCGTCAATGAGAGGAGTTATTTTTAAAGTAACCGGAAGTTTGATTAAAGTACAGAATTTATCTGACGGATAACTGAAGTTTTTATCATTAACCTGTTTGCAATATTTGTTTAATTCCTTCAGTCTTTTTAAGTACGGCAGCTTATTTCTGTGAAGATATTTTGCTTTTGTGTATACGGCTCTTAGATTATCAAAGTTTATTGCTTCAATAATTTTAATTTTTTCTTCTTCCGACAAGTTGCTTTTCATCAGAACCTCTTTAAGATGTTCTTCTGCCTTTTCGATTTGTTTATCCAGGTCATCTCTTTTTTTTCTGGATAGTGATGCTTCGTTTTCGAGGCAAATAATATAAAGAGGATGTTCTAAAACTCTATAACTTTTTATGTTAAGAGCATATTGAATGTTAAAGGTTCTGTCCTCACCAACTTCGATATCCTCTTTAAAACGAATAGATTTTTCTTCGATTATTTGTCTTTTATAAAACATTCCGGTGGGGGAGTTTATGCGCTTTTTGCACATATCTGATACAAGTCTTTGAATTATTTCTTTGTGATCCAGACTATCAAAAGCGGGCACGAGTTTTTTACCATATTCATCGCCATTGACTGTAAGTTGAGAAACTCGGATGAAATCATAGTTGAAATCTTTTAAAACACCGTTTATCGTTTCGAAATATTCGGGTGAAACCCAGTCATCACTATCAACAAAGGTGATGTAATCACCTTGTGCAATGTTGAGAGCACTATTCCTTGCAGATGAAACACCGCCATTTTCTTTTTCAATATATTTAATTTCAGGATTAAGAGAAGCATATTTTTTGCAGATTTCAGCTGAAGAGTCAGTCGAACCATCATTGACAACAATGATTTCCACATCGTCTCTTTTTTGTACCAATAAACTTTGCAAACACCTTTCAATAGTGTCTTCTGCATTATATGCCGGAATAATTACACTGTATTTCAAAGAATCAGGCATCTTAAAACTCCTCAATCAACTCAAGCACTTCTTTTTTTACATTTTCGATATAATATGGAACGACAGCCTTCTGATTATACTCTCCACAAGATTTGCGTAATTTTGCATCTTTATTTAATTTTTGAATTCCTTCTGCAAAACCTTTTGCATCATACGGATCAAACATATAGCCCGTTTTTCCGTTTTCCATATAATCTCTCGGACCACTTGTATTTGAAGTAACTAATGGCAAGCCACAGTGCATTGCTTCTAATCCTGCAAGGCCTAATCCTTCTCGCATAGATGGAAAGGCTAATAAATCTGTTTGGCCATAAATGTTTAATACATCTTTTCTATAACCTAAGAAATGCACCTGATCTTCCACATGATTTTCTTTTGCTAATTTCTGTAGCTCGGCTAATTGTTTCCCTTTTCCGCACAAAATATAATGGATATTTTTATCTTTCAATAATCCTAAAGCACGGATAATTACCTGCTGATTTTTACGTGGTAGTAATTCTCCTACAGATAACATAAGAAACGTATCTTCCGGAACACCTATTTCTTTTCGTATATCACTCTGGAACTCATTCGGCTTTAAACGACTTGTGTCAACTCCGATTCCATGTATATAGCGCACATCTTTTGAGTGAAATGTCTTTGCACGTTCGTAGTCTTCCTTATTGATTGTGATGATTTCATCGCACAAATGTGAGGAGATTTTCTCAATTGGATAAAACATAAGCCAGTATTTCTTTGGTGCGCCCTTGTAAAAGTGGAAGCCATGCACCATATAGAGTACTTTTGTTCCTGTTTTTCTTGCTTTCCTTGCTGCAAGTCGTGTTACTACACCCATAACGGGTTCATTTGTCCAAATGATATCGTATTTTCCCTGATCAATTATTTTCTTCATATCCTGATACCCAAGAAGATTTTTAGGTGATACAGGGCTTCTTTCCAATCTTACTGTATGAATTTTTTCGACATAACCCTTTAGCTTTTCACGAACCTCATTCATTCGTCCGCCTACCTCTGAACAAGCTATTTCTGTTTTATATCCGTTTTCTGACAGATGAATTATGTGTGGTACAAGAAATTGTATCATCATAAGATCTGTAGATGTTATTAATATTTTTTTACTCATTTATTTTATCGCCTCAATTATTTTTTCGGCAATTTTCTCTCCACTCATTCCGTAAATGTCGCGAAGATATGCTTGGTCGCCTACCGTGCCGCAAAATGTATCGTCTATACCAATTCTTATCAGTCTGCTGTTGAGTCCGTTATCAGCCATAACCTCGCTGACAGCACTACCGAATCCACCCATAATATTATTTTCTTCGCAGGTTACAATTATTGTGTGTGACTCTGCGCATTTTTTTATAGTTTCTTTATCTATAGGCTTAACTGTGGGGAAAGAATAAACGGATGGTGTTATACCGTTTTCTGCCAAAATTGCCAATGCCTTATCGATTTCTTCGTATATTGCTCCGGTAGTCAATATGGCAATATATCTGCCTTCTTTCACGGGTATAGCCTTACCGATTTCGTAGTTTTCGAGAGATTTGTGGATGGGCTTTTCTCCGCCTCTTCCTAATCTCAGATAACAGGTACCCGGATATTTAGCAATAGCTTTTGTAACGGCCGCAGCTTCTATTGCATCTCCGGGACAAAAAACTGCAACATTAGGAATTGAACGCATAACAGAAATATCTTCTGTTGCATGGTGGCTCATACCGAGAGATCCGTATACAAAACCACCGCCAACACACACAATTTTCACATTAGCGTTATGATATGCACAGTCATTTCTGATTTGCTCAAGGCAACGCAAGGTCGGGAAATTACCTATTGAATATGTAAAAACTGTTTTACCCTCAAGTGCCATTCCCGCAGCTAAGGATGTCATATTCTGCTCTGCTATACCTGCATTTGTGAATTGATCGGGAAATTGCTCGAAAAACGGCTTTAATACGCCAAAACCTAAATCACCGGTAATAAGCTCAATATCTTTATTCGTTTCGCATACAGAACAAAGGGTTTTAACAAATGTATCGCGCATTTAATTTCCCTCCCTTTCGTTCATCCATGTTGGCTTCCATGTAGCCGAGGTAGTGTGGTCATTGTATATATCATCATTTTCTGTTGGCATAACAGGATTTTCTATGCCATTTGGAGTATATATATCCTCAACACCTTGGGGCTTGTTTTTATGAAGCTCTGTTACAGCGGTATCATATTCCCAACCATCGTGGGGGAATCTGTAGTGCCATAAAATATCGTTCTCCATAAAGGGGATACCATATCCCTTTACTGTATTTGCAATAATTACGGTTGGTTTTTTGTTTTTTACTATATTTGAAAAAGCTGTTTTTAATTGCTCGTGGTCATTACCATTAATATCAAAAACATTCCAACCGAATGCTTTCCATTTATCTGCCAAGGATTCCTTGGAAATTGTTTTTTCGCAAAAATCCATGCTTTGCATTTTGTTATGGTCAACAATTGCTATAACATTATCTAAATTATTGTGGTTGGCAAAAAGCATTGCTTCCCAAACAGATCCCTCGTCACACTCACCATCACCAAGTACAACATAGACATTTGCATTATTTTTTTTCTTTTTTAAAGCATACGCCATGCCGACACCAACTGATAAACCATGACCAAGTGAACCGGTGGAAAATTCAACTCCCGGAACATAGTGGGAAACATGTCCGGAAAGTCTGCTTGCATTTTGATAGTAAGTGTTAAGCTCATTCTTGTCAAAGAAGCCTGTTTCAGCCAATGCGGTATACAGAGATAGCCCCGCATGACCTTTGCTCAATATAAAACGGTCACGCCCGTCCCATTTAGTGTTATTTACATCATAATTCAATACATCTGTGTACAGGACAGCTATAACGTCTGCAACAGATAAAACAGAGCCAATATGAGAACCGCCGGACAGATGCGTAAGCTCTACAGCATGTCTGCGGATTAACCAGGCTAATTGTTCACTACTATACTTCATATCATTCCACCACTCTGAAACCCAAAAGGTATCTTAAAAATTTGCAATTTAAAAATTTAAACTTATCAAAAAAAACAATTATAATACAAGGGGCAATGGCACCAATTAAAAACATAACCATTGTGTATATATACCATTCCGGAGTGAAAAAGTTTAATAATTTTTCACTGATAGCCTGGAATGGCCATGCGCAAATATAAAATGTAAACACATTATTGTTAATGAAATCAACACATTTAAAATGCTTTTTTGATAAAAACTGTGTTGTTAACAAACAAGCCGTAAGCATTAATATGCTTTCGAGAAACATAACGAAAGTATTTTTGGGAAACTCCAAAAATAAAACTATACTTGTGAACGTAAGTAAAAGTACACCTATAATGAGATTGCCGTTTCCGAATTTTTTTGTTTTTAGAATATTTTGAGATAGAACACCTATAACAAAATAAATAGTGAATTTGCATAGGTCACTAATTCCCAACCATAAAATATCTGTTTTTGTAAAATGCAACATTATTGCAGTTATAAAAGTTATGATAAGTATAAGTTTTTTGTGTTTTGGATAATTGTTAAAAAAGCATTTCCATAAGCCGAAGAGAAAATATAAAACAAAAATTACAGGGAGAAACCAGAAATGACCCCAAATATTAAACCTGGGAGCAAAAAAACTTTTTAAAACCCAATTTAAATTTATATTGTTTAAACTACCATTTTCCAACAAGGTTTTTGGGATGATAGAAATAGAAGAAATAACAAAATAAGGGATTAATAATCGTTTGGCTTTATTACCTATCCATTTTGAGTACCCGTCTCTTTCAAGACTGTGCGACCTCATAAATAAGTATCCCGAAACACAAAAGAAAAGAGGCATATGAAACGAATAAATAAATTCTACCGGCTGTGCGGGGAAAAGTGTCCAATCATTGGGATGTGAATGACCCAAAATTGTCAGCAGCACACCAATTGTGTATAAAAAGCTGATTTCATTGCTTTTCGTACCATTGCTCTCGCGTGTCATATCATAATCTCTCCAAAAACTCCAACTCATCGCTTGAAAGCCTGAAATCCATGGCACCCATAGTTCCTTGTATCTGGCTTGGATTTTTAGCACCTACCAATGCGACGGAATCAGGTATGTTATCAAGAATAAATCTTATGGCTAAGGCGGCAAGACTAATTCCGGATTTCTCAGCTAAAGGCTTCATATTTTCAACAATTTCCATATTCCTTTTGAGTTTTTCTCCATGGAAATTTGTGTAAATATCTCTGCTGCGTCTATCATTAACACCGAAACCGGAATTGATGTTATATTTGCCGGTTAAAACACCTTGTCCCAGGCTTCCCCATGTCATAGGTGTAAGCTGAAGTTGGTTACAGTTAACCAAGAGGTCGTTTTCATTATCGCGGGTAACGAGAGAATATTCGTTCTGACAAGAAGCAAATTTGCCTATAAATGGTTCAACTTCCTTGAACTCATCTCCGTGAATATTGGATAAACCGTAACAACGGATTTTACCTTGCTCTTTAAATCGCTCTAAGACCTCTATAACAGCATCCAGAGGTGTTGTTTTATCACGATAATGAATTTGGTATAAATCTATGTAATCTGTGGATAATCTTCTAAGACTGTCATTTAAAGCTTTTTCGATATATTCCGGAGAGTTATCATAAAAGGTTTTACCCTTTTCAACGCGGACACCGAATTTTGTTGCGATAATTACATTTTCTCTTCTTCCGTCAAGAGCTTTCGCGAGGGTTCTTTCGGATTGGCCTAAACCGTAGGTGTCAGCAGTGTCAAAGAAGTTAACACCACCATCAATAGCGGAATGAACCGTTGCAATAACCGCATTTTCGCTGACATACCCCCAACCATAGCCACCCATGGGGCATCCACCCATACAAAGTCTTGAAACGGAAATATCGGTATTTTTAAGCTTTATGTATTCCATTTACGAATTCCTCTTGTTTTTGAAAAATTTTATAAACTTATCGAACACGCACCAGACAGTTTTAAACAAAATAATAAAATCCGTCTTTAGTGAAACGTCCTCGGCATATTTAATCCTAAGCTGATTTTTCCTTTTTAAAACATATTTTTCATACATTTCGTCGGCATTTTCGCTGCCCACTATTTCATCAAGATTTATAAACTCTAAGGAGCTATAATCGGTGATGCCTGGTCTTACTTCGAGAATTGCTCGCTCCTCATCAGTATATTGCTCCGTATATTGAAGTAATTCAGGACGTGGACCAACAAAACTCATGGTTCCTGTTAGTACATTAAATATCTGTACTATCTCATCTGCTTTTACTTTTCGTAAAATTGTACCGACTTTTGTAATTCGCGGGTCGTTAAGAGCTGTTGTTCCTCCGCCAATTTTATCTGCATCTTTAACCATGGTGCGATATTTTATGATTTTAAATGGCTTTCCCTTATATCCACATCTTAGAGGAGTGTAGAAAACAGGGAAACCACTATCAATAACAACAGCCAAGGAAAAAACCAAAATTACAGGTAACAACAAAATAATTGCAACGAGGGCAATTGCGAAATCAAGGCATCTTTTAAATATTCTGTTATAAGCACTTTGGTAGCCTGATTTAGAATTATTTTTAACCTTTGTTTCCATAATGCACCTCAATAATTCTGTGTTTTTTAATGTGTAAGCGGCTGTAAATCAATTTACTGTATCCTCATCGTCATCATCAAAATGGAAATTATATCCATATCCTGATTCGCCGGAATAATTATACTTACTGTACTTTCCGTACTTGCCATAGCCCCTGTAATAGCCATATTTATTGTAAGCCTTATAATAGCCATAGCCCATAACACTCGTTTGAGCACCGTTTAAAATACAACCTATAATTTCAGTATCGGTTGATTTTAATGAGTCTAAGCCACCCTTGATTTTAGAAATTCTTGCAGTATCTTGTAAAATCACATACAAAACACCATCTGTAGCCTGGGCTACAAACATAGCATCTGAAACAATGCCACAGGGTGGGGTGTCAACAAAAATCAAGTCATAATCTGCCCTGAGAGAGGAGAAAATATCGGTCAAGTTACCGCTATTAACAATTTCATTTGCATTGTCATTGTCGGTAAATGTCATAACATGAATTTTATGCTTTTCAAGATATGCGATTTTGTATTTATCTGTAACAGTTGAGTACTGTAATTCATTTACATTAACCCTGAGTGTTTTTAATACACTTGGTTTTTTCAAATCGCAGTCCACAAGAAGTACTTTTTTACCTATTGCTGCGAAGGATATTGCTAAGTTTGCGCAAACAGTGGTTTTGCCTTCCTCTGCAATAGTACTTGTAACGGCAATAACCTTTTTGTCGTCATTCAGGACTTTTTTTACAATACTTCTGATTGACCTTATGCTGTCAGGAAATCTGCCATCGGTTAATTTACTGTTAATGAGTAAAGGTTCTGTTTCTTTTTTCGATTTTTTCTTGATGATGTATGGAATAACACCAAAGCACTTAATATTAAGATTAGCCCTAATATCCTTCTTGGTACGAATTGTAGTTCTCAAAGCTGTGTAGCAAAGCAGAAGAACCAGTCCGAAAATCAAACCATAGACAACACCTTTAAAAGCACCGTCAAAATAGGTGGGCTTGTTATATGGCTCTGTTGGTAAAACAGGGCTTGTGATAATATTAAATTTAAGGTTTCCGACAACATATTTTGCAATATCAGGATAATTCTCCATTGTACTGATAAGTGCATCATAAGTTAACTGCGGATCCTGCCCCGTAGAAATTAAAGTGAACATAGTTGAACCCGGAACGGATGATGCAGTCAGATTAACCGGGAGTGTAGATAAGTTCAAATCATTTGCTACAGCCTCTTGAAGCAGGTTACTGCTTAAGATATACGGAAATGTAGAAGAAAGATGTGTTGCCGTTGACGCATCATAGTAGAAGTTATATGCAGAAATACCATTTATGGCGGAAACCCTGTCCTGTGTGCTTACTGTAAAAGTAGCTTCTGCCTTGTACATTGGTGTATAGCTTTTATGGTATCTGAAAACGTTGAAAGCGCAGAAAAATACACATAAAATCACAATAATCCACCAAAACTTTTTTAAACCGCGACAGAAGTCGCTAAAATAGAAGGAAATATTGTCTTCTTTGTTAAATTGTAATCCCTTATCGTTCATACTCATTCTTGTTATCTTCCTTTATTTCGAACAGAAATAATTGTTAGTTTTTTAGTGTTTAAATTTGCGAGAATACCTGGTATCATCACCGGCGCCGGTGAATGATGCCATAAACATATCCGGATGAGTTTGGTTTAAAATACAGCCGGCTAAATTGTCGCCAACATCTGTAACGGTTAAAATAGCATCATTTATTGTAGCAGTTTCAACAGTATCTGTTTTGACCACAAGGATAGTCTCATCTGCTATCTTAATAATGTCACTTACGGAGGAGTCAACAGATATTGGGGCAGTGTCGATTATAATATAATCCACCATACCCTTCAGAGACTTGATGGTTTTTTTAGCCATACCGCTTTCAATCCATTTATAGCTGTTGGCATAAGCGCGTGTGTTAAGAGCTAAATACAGGTTGGTTTTTTTGTGTCGTCTTAATTTATAATCGCTGCTTGAAATTTCACCGTTGAAAAGTAAGCCTAATTCAGAGTTTTCTATATATGAACAACCGAAAAGTTTATAGACAGCAGGTTTTTTTCCATCCATATCCATCAAAACAACTCTGTTGCCCTTGTGAGCAAGAGAAAGAGCCAGATTAGAAGAAACTGTTGATTTACCTTCGTTTTCAGCAACACTTGTAACAGCAAAAACCTTTGAGCCATCACGCATTTTGTGGCGTTCGATTTTTGCCACGATTCTGTTGAACGATTCAGCAAACCGTGTGCTTACAGGGGTATTGCCATCAATAAGCAGACCCTTTTTCTTTTTTGAAAACAGGTCTTTTATTGAGCTTGCTTTTATTTCGTGGGTGATACAGCCTAAGAGCTTGCCGTTTATCTTGTTTTTAAACTCTCTTTCGTTTTTTACTGTGTCCCTGAATATAGAAAAAACAACAATCGCCCCAATGCTTGCGCAAGCAATCAGCAACAGTATTTGCAATTTACTGTGTGTTAGTCCTACACTTGATGGTGAAGAGGGCATTGATGGATGCTTTAAAATGGTAATCACAGAATTGTTGAAAACCTCTTCAGAAATAGTCGGGTAAACCTGTAAAATGGCATTGAGAAGCTCATAGGATTTCCTTGGGCTATCGGAAACGACACTAATATTTATAAAGTTTGTATCTGTTAACACAGATGCTGTAACACGGCCATCAAATTTTTTGAGCTCAAGATATTCCGCAGCGGCTTTTTTCATAGCAGGCTCGGAAAAAACCTTTGAAAAAACCTGTGCCATTTCAGAGGAAACATTGTACATAGATGCAATGTTTGAGGTTGAGCCTTTTACACTGACAACAGCGGTTGCAGTTGATGTGTATTCCGGCTTGTAAACACTGCATTCTGCAATGTATATACCCATAGCGCCTATGACAAGGCTCAGTAAAATCACCCAAAAGTTTTTCAACAAATCTTTAAGGATGCTATAATAATCAATTGAAATTTTGCCTCTATTCATAGAATTTTATTCTCCCGGGATTAGTCTGATTAATTTACTACAACGTTGAGAACGGAGTGACCCTTTGCTCCGGTACTGTCTGTAACGAAATAATGAACCATATAAGTTCCACTTTTTTTGAGGTTTACGTTATCATCTATTTCAACCTTGTCGGTTAAATCCCCGCCATTTCTGTTGGTTGCTTCAATAAGATATTTTTCAAAATCAATCTTTTGATTTTTATCAACATATATCAGGTAATCTTTAAGCTTGATTGTGGGGGCAGAAAGATTTCTGTCTTCCATAATTAAAGGCAAGGAAAGAGTTGATGTATCGCCTTTTTGGTTAGAAACAGTAAGCTCTAAGGTGAAAATACCTGTTACGGAAGAAGAATAATCAGGACTTGTTATAACAATATTTTCGGAAATATCGCCGTCGATACTGTCAATAGCGCTGATGTATGAGGAAATATTAGCATTTTCGTAAAGAGAAAAACAAAGGCTGTTTTTTAACTTGAATTTTGGAGCTTCGTAATCTGTGTATTTAACCTTTCTTGTAGCACGAGCAACATGATTATTGCTATCGCAAACCGCATATTTAACTACGCACACACCCGGTTCGATAAATCTTGAAACGGATTCAACAATAACCTCATCTGTTAAATCTCCGTCCTTTTCATCGGTAGCTGTTACACCTTTGAGCAGGTCTTTGTTTGTGGCAGCACATTTCACCTCAATAAAGTCTGTTTCTATCGTGATTACAGGAACGGTGTTATCTTCTTTTCCTTTTTGGAAAAGGAAAGTAGCACAAAACACTATTGAAGTGAGAATAAAAAGAACCGTTACGGCAATTCTCATTATTCGCATAAAATCTCTCCTAAATGACGTAATAAGACATATTAATACAATTATATGTTCCACATTGTATCACAACACTATTCTGAATGCAAGTATAATTGTACAATTAATATGTAATTTTTTTGGCATATTCTACCAATAATTAATGATTCATTTGAGGCGAGCTGTAAATCTAAAATAGAAAATTTAACTTGTCCCTACAATAAAGTTGCTATTTTCTTAAAATTGTGATAATATCTATGCGTTACATCCAATGGAAGGTGATTTTATAACTATGGAAACCTTTAAAATTAAATCAGGTTATGTATCAAGAGAGATTGCAGGGGAATTTTTGGCAATTCCTGTTGATCCGGAGCTTGATTCATCAAATATTGTAATTCTCAATCCTGTTAGCGGACTTCTTTGGGAAAAGCTTCAAAATGAATGTACACTTGCGCAGCTTGTTAAGGTGGTTACAGAAAATTTCACGGTTGATGAAGCAACTGCAGAAAGTGATATTAAAGAATTTTTAGGAATGCTAAAGGAAAGCAACATGCTTGAATAATATGTTGGCATTGCTTTGGTGTGGTTAAAGCCATACCCTTCGGATAATGCTTTAATACACGGAAACTTTTATAAAATGGAGAAAATTCAGTTGAATGAAAAAGGTAAGCGAATACAGTACACTTTTTAAGAGCATGGGCTCAGAGTGGAAATGGCTTTTGAATATAATGAGCCGTTATAAGCTCGAAATTGTTGGCTACACCGGTATGGGTGTGGTCGGCATTGCTATGGGCTTTGGTGCAAGTATCGCTTCAAAATATCTTATTGATGCGGTAGTAAATCATAGTAACGAAACGATTGTAACTGCGGCAACCTTGGTTATAGGTCTTGCTGTGTTTCAGATAGTGGTTAATGCTGTGAGCTCTCTCATTTCATCACGGGTGGGGACACGAGTAAGCAACGAAATCCGCAGTGAAATTTACGATGCAATGACAACTGCAAATTGGGAGAACATAAATAAATACCACTCCGGTGACCTTATAAACCGCCTTGAAGGTGATGTGGGTTCTGTTTCGGGTAGTGTGGTATCATTTTTACCGGGACTTCTGACGAAGCTGTTACAGTTTTTTGGTTGTCTTGCAATAGTTTTATATTATGATGTTACTTTGGCATTTCTTGCGCTTATGAGTGCACCCGTTTTGTTTTTGTCTTCAAGATTTATGACAAAAATGATGAGGAAATATAACCTTGAAAGCCGTCAGATGAATGGTAAAGTTTTGTCATTCAGTGAAGAATCTGTTCAGAATTTGCAGACTGTTAAAGCCTTTGGTCTTACAACTGAATATTCCGATAAATTCAAGTTGCTTTTGAAAAGCTACCGCAATATGCGATTAGCTCACGATAAATTTACAATTATCACAACTCTCGTTCTTTCTCTTATTGGCCTTGTAGTGGCATACTCCTGCTATGGTTGGGGTGTTTACAGGCTTTGGTCAGGTGCAATAACATTTGGTACAATGACCTTGTTTTTACAGCTTTCAGGAAGCCTTACATCTTCCTTTTCTGCCATTGTTTCAACAATTCCGAGTATCATTTCGATAGCAACGGCGGCGGGAAGAATCAAGGAAATAACAGAGCTTCCTAAAGAAAATACTGATGATTTAAAAAAGGCAACGGAAATACTCCCTGCTGCAAATGAAAATGGCGTGAGTGTTGTTGCAGAAAATGTTACATACTGTTACGCAGATGGGGATAGAAATGTTCTTAACGACATCAGCTTTTTTGCTCATCCCGGGGAAACAATTGCATTTGTAGGCCCGTCAGGTGAAGGCAAAACAACAATTCTCAGACTTCTTCTCGGCCTTGTTGAAAAGTCAGCAGGCAGACTGGAGCTGAGGGTTGCAGATGGTGGAATTATTGATGTTTCGCCAAGTACAAGATGCTTTTGTTCTTACGTGCCACAGGAAAATGCAATCTTTACGGGAACGATTGCGGAAAATCTCAGAATTGTTAATTCAAATGCAACGGATGAAGAGTTGAAGCACGCCTTAAAAATAGCAGATGCACTCCAGTTTGTTGAGGCTTTACCTCTGGGTCTGGAAACTATGGTGGGCGAAAGGGGAGTCAATTTCTCCGAGGGTCAGGTGCAAAGGCTTTCCATTGCAAGAGCGGTTTTGTGCCGTGCGCCGCTGCTTATTATGGATGAAGCAACATCTGCTCTTGACAGCGATACCGAAGAAAGAGTTCTTCGTGCACTTATGGAGGGTGATGGTAAACGTACCTGCATCATAACAACTCATAGACCGAGCATATTGAAATTCTGTCAGAGAATATATGAATTACAAGAAAACGGAACAATAAAATTGAGAGAAAGAGAGTGAAAAGCTCTCTTTCTTTTTTTGTTGAAAGAGACTAATAATTTTGGTGTTTTAAGTTGACAAATTAAAAGGCTTGAGAGTGGAAATTCCATGTGTTGACAAATAAAATTAACACTTGACAAATGGATTTTTTGGGGGTATTATTAGAGAGTGTAACATTTAAGATGGTAGAGTGTCTAATTATGCAAAAAAACTACACAATTTGCGGGCAAAAAATTTGTATTAATATGGTGAATTTTCCTAATGATAATGCGGATTGGCGCTTGTTTGAGACGAACCAAACTCAACCCGATATTACCGTATCCTGTCAAGAGGTAGAAATTTTTCCTGAAATTTCCGCAAAATTATGTGGCGAGCAGGGTGATTTTTCGGTTTTTTCTGATGGGGAAAAAGCTTTTCGAAAACGTAGTATGGGAAACAGCGATGGTGCGCTTGCTGAGTATAATTGCAAGGACGGCTCAAACTGTAAGGTTTATTTCACACACAAGAGTTTTTCTGTTTTAACAGATGAACGTTATTTCTGGAGTTCAATCCCGTTAGCTCAGCTTCTTCTACCGAAAAAAGCAATTATGATGCATGCATCGTATATTGATGTTGGTGGCTCGGCAGTGCTTTTCACAGCACCCTGCGGAACAGGAAAAAGCACGCAAGCAGAGCTTTGGCGCATTCATAGAAACGCAGAGGTTCTTAATGGTGACAAAGCAGGAATATTCTTTAAGGGCGGTTGTGCTTTCGCAGGTGGGTTGCCGTTTTGCGGAACAAGTAAAATCTGCCATAATAAGGATTTACCTCTTAAAGCAATTGTTCTCTTAAGTCAGGGTAAAGAAAATCGGGTGAAACGCCTTTCGGGGATTGAAGCCTTGCAGGCTGTTATCAATAACATTTATTTGGATTTGTTGATTCCTTCAGAAAAACAAATGTGTATAGATTTTGTTATTGAGTTGTTAGAAAAAATCAAGGTATTCTCTTTGAAATGTACTCCCGATGAAAGAGCGGTAAAAGTGCTTGAAAAAGAATTATTGTAAGGCACAGTTTTGATCGTACCATAAAGAATAAAAGAAAGGGAATGAAAATGGAAATTACATATGACACATTCATTTCCCGACTTTTTGATAAAGCAACTCAGACGGGAACTCCACTTTCCGGTACCTTTGAGCTGACCCCGCGTTGCACATTGGATTGCAAAATGTGCTATATACACAATAAAGCTAATGACCGTGCGGTGATAGGTCAGGAAAAACCAACTGAATGGTGGCTTAACCTTGCAAAGAAAGCACAGAAAGAGGGTATGCTTCTTTTACTTCTGACCGGTGGCGAATGTATGCTCCGAAAGGATTTTGAAGAGATTTACCTTGCTTGTAAGAAAATGGGCTTTTTGGTTTCTGTTAATACCAATGCAACTCTTATAGATGAAGAAAAAATCAGATTTTTTAAAGAGAATCCTCCTCAAAGGATGAATATAACTCTTTACGGAATGTCAAGAGAAACCTATGGAAACCTTTGCGGTGTGCCTGAGGCCTTTGATAGAGTTATTTGGGCAATCAAAGCTCTTAAGGAAGCCGGAATAAATGTAAAAATCAACTATACCGTAACGCCGGAGAACAAGGATGATTTGTTAAGTGCTTCGGATTTTGCTGACGAAATGCAAATTGCTTTTCAAAGTGTCACCTACCTTTTCCCTCCTTTGCGCTCATGTAATGGTTGCAGGGAGGCGGTAAGGCTTTCTCCCGAGGATGCGGCAAAGGTTGTATTGAATTTCCAAAAACATCGTTTAGGCGATGGCTTTGATAAATTCCTTGAAAATAAAAGGAAAAACAAAAAAGTAACAGATTATTTTGATGATTGTGACAAAGAAGGGGAAAGAATCAAATGCAGAGCAGGTTCAACAACCTTCTGGGTTACCTGGGACGGTAAAATGACCCCTTGCGGAATGATGGTTGAGCCTGTGGCAGAAATCAGAGAAGATTTCCTAACGGCTTGGCAAAAAATCCGTAAAGAGCGCGAAGAAATAATTCTTCCGCCTGAATGCACAAACTGTGAATATAAACAGCATTGTGATATCTGTGCGGCAGTTTCCTATGCGGAAACCGGCAAATTCAATGGCTTACCTACGTATGCCTGCCAAAAAGCAAAAGTTTATGCAAAACTTGTGGAACAAGCTTTGTGAGTGCAAAATGCAAAGTGCAAGTTTTGGAAGAACTGATATGTGGTTGCTGTGCACAGCACCTAACACTGGCATCTGGCATCTGGGAGCTGGCAACTAAATAGAAAATTAAAGGCGAAAGCTTTTTTATATAGATAAATTTTTAAATAATTCATTTTGCACTTTGCAATTTTCATTTCGCATTTTGAAATTAAAATCACTTTGCGTTTTGCATTTTGCACCGTGCACTTTATCAATGGAGGTTGATGAAAAATGAAAAAAATCATAAGTAAATTGAAAGGGAAAAAGGTATTGTCATTTGTACTTGCAGCGGTTATGCTTGCAACTACCTTCAGTGTAGCTGTGCCTATGCTGAAATTAGATGCGAGTGCAGCCACAACTATTGACGGTGTTACTCAGGAACGTGTTGTGCAAACTGATGGCTCCTACCAAACAACCTACGATAACTATGCGGCACAGTATCTTAATGGTGCAAGTAGCCCTACTAACATTGTTATTCCCGGTCTTAACGCAGCTCAGGACTACGTTATTCAGGGTGTTACATACTACCCTAAGAGAGACTGGCTGCTTGTTACTGCATACCATAACGATGCAACCGAATCAAGTAAGATTTTCGCCCTTGATGCAGGAACAGGTGAATTTAAGGCAATGTTCTCATTCCTTAATACAGATGGCTCTGTGAATATGGACCACGGTGGCGGTATTGCGGTTTCAGAGTACAATATCTACTACTCCTGCGGTGATAAGGACAGAAGAATTGCTTACGCACCTCTTTCTATTCTTGAAAATGCACCTGAAGGTCAGCATACACAGATTCAGCTCGTTGACTCAATCGACTTTGTTGAGGTTGGTTCAATTTCTTATGACGGAAAAACTGCATATACAGCTTACGTATGTTACGATGAAGGCGTTCTTTGGCTTGGTAACTTCTACGATATGGGTGCAAAGCTCCTTGGTGTTACAATTGCTGCGGCTGATTATAACGCTCCCGCTAATGATCAATACAACTCGATGGTTTTCGGTTACAAGCTTGCAGGTAACTCATCAGCAGAAGAATGGGATCACCTTAAGGGTAAATTCCAAAACCTTGCAAATGTAACTGCAGCTAGTGGTACAGCTTCAAATAGCGACGCTAACCTTACTTGGAACGCTTATCAGAATGGTGACGCGGTCAGTATTGTTGGTAACATTACTGCTCCCACAGCTTATGTTGGTGAATTTATCGGGAATTTTGGTTCATTTAATTTAACCGAAGGTGTTAATTATACAATCGAGTTTACTTCAACAAATAATAAAACTGACATGTATATGTTTGCGCCAAATAGTGGTGGACATTGTAATGTTAAACAGTCAACTCAGACTACTATTACACAGCTTGAGGATGGCAGATATCATTACAGCATGAATTTTACTGCAGGTCTCAAGCCTGAAGGTGCTGACAGTACCTGGCCTACAACTCAAAGTACAAATAATACATATACCGGTACATATACAGTTCGTTTCGACCAGGATGCAATTCAGGCAGGTGAAACAAGAGAATTTGCTATTACTGATATTAAGGTTGCCCAGACCAACACCTACACAAACGCTGAGAGCGTTTATGATGAAGGCTATGTAGGTTCACCTTCTTATGCTCTTGCTCTTGACAACACACTTAAGGATGTTCAGTACGCAACTGTTGATAACGGTAAGCTTTACCTCAGCCGTTCCTACGGTTCCGGTGCAGGTAACTCTATAAACTTCGGTTTTGGTGATAGCAGTAAGCTCACCGTTGCTGACCTCGACCTTTCGCAGCCCGGTACTGTGGATGTAACAATCAGTACAACCGGCACAGACTCAAAAGATAAAGTAGTTAAGGCTCACGATATCAGCAAATACACTGACTATAAC
>JAZSCV010000039.1:0-48236 GCA_045530855.1 Acutalibacteraceae bacterium | reverse complement strand
TCGACGTACCTTTGTACGCCTTCGGGCAAGCAAAACCAAGTCTAAAGCCTTGATTTTGCTCAGTTTGTCCGTTCTGCATCTTTTTTTCCTATCCCCTAAAAAGAGGCTGTAAAAAAACGCAAGTTTTTTTACAGCCTCTTTCAGAAAATTTGACTATGTGTTATTTTGGATTAATACTTATCCGTAACCTTTAAGCCTATTGTATTGTAAGCACTAATAGTGCTGCCTTTGAAGGCTTTTACAGTGTAACAGTAAGTTGTACCTTTCTTAGCTGTCTTATCAAGGTAGCTTGTACCACTCTTCACAGTTGCGATTTTAGTTAAAGCACCTGTTCCTGTTTTACGGTATACATAGTAGCCTTCGGCACCTGCAACCTTACCCCAAGTGAATTTAACACCACTTGTTGTTGATGTTACCTTTGTAAGTGATGGTACCGTAAGGTAACATATTTTAAGTGATTTTGGTGCATAGTATGATGTTCTTGTACCTGAATATGCTTTTATCTGATATGTATATGTCTTACCACTCAATACATTTGTATCTTTATAAGTAACTTTTGCATTCCCCTTTACTGTGGCAATCTTTTTCCATACAGTTTCTCCGGGTGCTTTGCGGTATACATAGTAGCCGTCGGCACCTGTTACCTTAGTCCAGGTAATTTTAACACCTCCACCTACATTCTCTATCTTGTTGAGTTTAGGCATTGCAAGGTACTTTATCCCTATACCTTTTGAGCTGTATGCACCAACTGAAGTTGATGTCTTTGCTCTTACAGTATAGTAATATGTTGTACCTGATTTAGCTGTTTTATCTGTGTAATATAAACTCTTTGTATTTGCAATGTAAGTCCAACTTGATGCACCCTTTACCTTACGGTAAATATTATAACTTGTTGAACCTGCAACTTTGTTCCAAAACACTTTTACACCTGATGCTGTATTTGCAACTTTTGTTAAGTTAGGAACACTTACATAATGTATTTTTAGTGTTGTTGAATATGGTGTTGTATCTATATTATCGTACGCTTTCACTTTGTATACATATGTTTTATTGCTCGTTACCGTTTTATCCGTATAACTTATTTTTGTATTACCTTTAACTGTAGCGATCTTTTTCCAATCACCTGCATCGGAAATTTTACGATATACATAGTAACCATCTGCATATGTCACCTTATTCCAGCTAATCTTTACAGAGTTACCTACAATTTGAATTTTAGAAAGCTTGGGTGTACCTAAATTAGCATTCACCTTTTCCTTGCACACACTACATACTTTATACTTTACTCCGGTTGATGCGTCTATTTTAGAAGCACCATATTTATGATCTGTTGCATTATAATGAATTACAGCCTTATTTAAAGGCTCATTGCCTTCTAAAACTCTGACTTCCTTCCATTGGTCTTTAGAACCTGAGTAGAAAATATATTTAAGATTCTTACAACCATAAAAACAATAATCTAAAATAAATGTTACGCTTTCAGGTATTTTAACATATTTAAGATTTGTACAATTTTCAAATGCATATTCACCTATACTTACAGGGCTATCTGAAATAGTGACAGATTTCAGAGCTGTACAACCCGAAAAAACATAATTACCTATATATTCTATGCCACCAGGTATAGTTATAGTTTCAAGGCTTGTACAACCCTTGAAAACACCGTCATACAAGGCACCGATTCCAACATCTAAATTGAAGGATTTGAGACTTGTGCAATCAGAGAATGCATACTCACCTATAGTATTTATACCATATTTCATTGAAACCTTTGATAGATTTTTACAAGACTTAAAAGCAGATTTACCTATACCCAAAATGCTGTTAGGTAATGAAACACCTGTAATCTTTGAACAACCGGCAAAAGCCTTATCTTCAATATATTTAACGGGTAAACCATTATACTTTGAAGGAATACTAATAGTACCTGAAGCAGACTTTTTGCATGTCTTTACTGAATAATAATCACCAAAATAATCATTACCTTTTGTAAAAGTTAAATCATTAATACTTGCAGCATGAGTTTTAACCGCAAAAAGACCATCAAATTCGATCTCACTAAGCCCTGCATATAAAGAGCCAAAAACGAGTGTAATTGCAAGTAAAAATGATAAGCTTTTTTTTAATACCTTCTTCATTCTAATACTCCTTTACATAAAAAGTTGATAGTTCTAAATCACATAACACGTAAGATATATTTTACATCAAATTACAAAAATAACCAATGGAACTAATCAACAAAAATATGTTTCTTCATTTGTGCAAAAAATCTTTTATAGTTTCAGATAATGAATAATGTTGTTTTCATCATATTTCCGTTGCCAAACTTCCTTGAAAGATTTGAAGATATATGTTATCATATCAGCAATATGTAAAAAGAGTCAGCCGAAACTGTCGGACAATTCTTTTTTACCTTTACCAATGAAAGTAGGAAAGCTTTATGAGTTATCTCAAATACGTAAACATCAAGCAGGGGTCACAATCTCTGCACAGGTTTTCTCAGGGTAACACATTACCTCTTATTCAGAAGCCTTTTGGCTTTGCGGCTTTCAGTCTGCAGACGGAAACATCACGAGGTAGTTGGTATTATCACCCCGGAGACCGCTCTGTTGAGGGTATTCGTCTTACCCGTCAGCCAAGCCCGTGGATAAGTGACCATAGCGCTTTTGCAATGATGCCACAGATTGAAAAGCCTTTTGTCGATTTTGAGGATTGTTGGTCCGGTTACGACCCCGAAAAAGCAATTTTACAGCCTCATTACCTTAAATGCTATCTTAAACGTCCTTTCTGCGATTTTGAGCTTACACCAACAGAATATGGCGCTTGTGTAAGGCTTAGCTTTAAAAAGGATTTTGATCGCTATCTTTCGGTTTTACCTGTTAAATATAATTGCGAATACGAGTACGATAAAGAGAACAACCGCCTTTATTGTTGGACTGACTGTAACCGTAGTAGAAAGAGTCATGACAAAGGCACCCTTAAGGGCTACTACGTTTTCCAGTTTGATGCAGATACTGTTGATGCAGACAAAATTCTTGTAGGTAGCAGAGATACAAGTAATACAGAGCACAGCTTACATACCGAGGGTGAAGGCACAGGTATTCACATTGCCCTCAAGAAAAAGGATGTTACATTCACAGTTACAACCTCTTTCATAAGCTATGAGCAGGCTTTGAGAAATCTTCAACACGACTCTGTTTATGATAGCTTCGAACAGCTTAAGGAAGAAAATGAGCGCATTTGGAATGAGTATCTTTCAAAAATTGAGATTGATGCTGACGAGGATACAATGAAAACCTTCTACAGCTGTATGTACCGCACCTTTCTCTACCCTCACAAGGCTTATGAGCCTGATGAAAACGGCAAGCCTATTCACTACTCACCAAGTGCAGACAAGGTGCTTCCCGGTGTAAGATACACAGACAACGGCTTTTGGGATACATACCGCACAAATTACCCCTTCTACGCTATTGTTGCAAAGGATATTCTCCCCGAAATTATTGAAGGTTATATTCAGGACTACAAGGATGGCGGGTGGCTCCCACGTTGGACTGCAGGCGATGCACAAAACTGTATGCCAAGCACCGCTATTGATGCAGTTATTGCAGATGTTGCAACAAGAAATCTTATTTCAAGAGATTTACTCGAAACAGCATTTGAGGGTATGGAGCACCATGCTAACAAATCCTCAACTGTACCTGCATACGGCAGAGAAGGCTGTGAGGAATACCTTGAACTTGGTTATGTACCATATGATAAATATTCAGAAAGCGTTAACCTTACACTTGATGCATCTTATTTTGATGATTGTATTGCAACTGTTGCCGGTATTCTTGGCTATGAAGATAAAAAAGAAAAGTATCTTAAGCGTTCAAAGAATTATGCTAACATTTTTGATAAAGAAACAGGCTTTATGAGGCCACGTGACACACAAGGCAAATTCGACCCTGACTTCGACCCTATTTCATGGGGCAAGCACTACACAGAAGCATCCGCATGGCAGACAAGCTTTGCTGTACAGCACGATATCGATGGCCTTGCTGAGCTTTACGGCGGTAAGGATGGTCTTCTTAAGAGGCTTGATGAATTCTTCGCAGAACCTGCAGAATACAGAGTTGGCGGTTACAACTACGAAATACACGAAATGACAGAAATGGCATCTTGTGATTGGGGTCAATGTGCAATTTCTAACCAACCAAGTTTCCATATTCCGTTTATTTACACATATCTTGGCCAGCCTGAAAAAACTGAATATTGGCTTAAGAAGATATGTGCAGAAGGATTCTCTTGGAAAGATGATGGCTTCCCCGGTGATGAGGATAATGGCTCAACTGCTGCCTGGTACATTTTCAGTTGCCTTGGTATTTACCCAATCACCCCCGGCAAGCCAATTTACACAAACAATAAACCTATGGTTGACAATATCCGTATTCTTGGCAAAAAGGTTGATTTCACAAAATACGGAAATATGATCACATATGACGAAATAATGAAAGAAATTGAAGAATAAGAGGTAAATCGATATGCATAAAAAATTAGCCCTCACCCCACCTATGGGTTGGAATAGCTGGGACTGTTATGGTGCGGCAGTAAATGAAGAACAGCTTCTTGCCAATGCGGATTATATGGCAAAACATCTCAAGGATTATGGTTGGGAATATATTGTATGCGATATTCAATGGTCTGAGCCAACTGCAAACAGCTTTTATTACAACTATTTTGCACCACTTTGTATGGATGAGTACTCTCGCCTTATCCCTTCTGTTGAACGCTTCCCCTCTTCTGCAGATGGTAAAGGCTTCAAGCCAATTGCCGACTATATTCATTCCCTTGGTCTTAAATTCGGTATTCATATTATGAGAGGTATTCCTCGCCAGGCGGCACACCAACACACCAAAATCAAGTGTGAGGGTGTTACTGCTAATGATATAGCAAACCCAACTAACATTTGCAAGTGGAACCCGGATATGTATGGTCTTTACCCCGACAAAAAGGGTGCTCAGGAATATTACGATTCAATATTCGAGCTTTATGCTTCATGGGATATTGACTACATCAAGTGCGACGATATTGCCAACACAGAGATGTACCCTGACAACCCTTATTCCGCAAGAAAAGAAATTGAAATGCTCAGAAAAGCTATCGATAAATGTGGTAGAGATATGGTTCTAAGTCTCTCACCCGGTCCTGCTCCTGTTTGGGAGCACGAGCACCTTGCGGCGCACGCAAATATGTGGCGTATGACAGGTGACTTTTGGGATGAATGGAGCAAGCTCCACGCTATGTTTGAACGTTGCTACGCGTGGCAGGAATATGTTCAGCCCGGTGCATGGCCCGATTGCGATATGCTTCCCCTTGGCAGGATACAGAAAACAGAAGAATTACCGGAATACAGAAATCGTTACACACGATTTACCCGTGACGAGCAGATTACAATGATGACACTTTGGGGTATATTCCGCTCACCACTTATGATGGGCGGTGAAATGCGTGAAAATGACGACTTTACTCTTTCGCTCCTTCAGAACAGAGAGCTTATTGATATGCTCAAAAATTCAAGCGGTGCAAGACAGTTCAAGCGCGAAGAAACAGATGGTAAAGGTGAAATTATCTGGATCTCAAATGGTGAGAACTGTAAATATGTTGCACTTTTCAATACAGATGATGAAGGAAGAGAAATAAGCTTTGACATTACCGATATTTCAATTGGTGGTGTTAAATACAGCGTTTGGGATATGTGGGCACACAAGGAACACACAGTAACAGACAGAAAATTCTCTGCAAAGGTAAACTCTCACGGTGCAGGACTATTTAAGATTACAGTTAAATAAATTGAAATGTCCAACTAACCATAATGGTCAGTTGGACATTTTGCTTTATTGGTAGTTTGAGTGATATAATCTGTTAAGAAAGTTGGTGAGCATTTTGAAAACAGCACTTTGAAGGTTCACCGAAAAAATGTATTATATATGGCAAATGTGTGGACGCTTGCCTTAATGATGCAAATGAAATAATCGGCAAAGAAATTACTACCCCCAAAATTCTCGACGAGGTTTTAAAGGACAAGATGTTCTACGATACTCCGGGCAGTGGTCTTACTATTTCAGGTGGTGAGCCGTCATACCAACCTGATTTTACATTAGAACTACAAATTATATTTTTTCTAAATTGCTAAAACACTTGATTTTTGTTAAAATTTATAATATAATTATGCAGGAAATATACTCGAAAAGGAGTTTTTAAAATGTCACCAGCACTTAAACAAAGAAGTTTCTTCTCTTACGTAGTTCTCAGTATCATCACTTTTGGTATTTATTCAATTGTGTTCTGGACAAAGCTTTCAAAGGATGTTAACGCACTTTGCGAGGGCGACGGCAAAAAAACAATGAAATATGTATACTGTTTCCTTCTTAACCTTGTTACACTTGGCATCTTTGGTTTTGTTTGGAAATTCAAGCTCCAGGAAAGACTCAGAGCAAATGCTGCTCGTTACGACCTTAAGTTCAGCGAAAGCGGTGCACTTGTTGTTGTTCTTGCAATTTTCACAGGTCCATTCATTGCACAGTTTGTTATTGCTAAAAACTTTAACAAGATGGTTGCTGCTTACAATGAATACAATGGCCTTGAGGTTGAACCTGACGGCGTATTCACAGACGAAGTTGAAGCATAATTTAAATTTAAAAAGATTAACACTCTCCGCGAGGAGAGTGTTTTTTTATGGCATATTTTACGAAATTTTCACATAACTCTATGAAAACCCAAAAGATTCTTTACGCTTTTTATAATTATGATTGATCTAAAGAGTCTTTGTATAATTAATAAGAGTCATATTTCTTCTATTATCAATCATTATTACTCAAGAAAATTACATACACATTGAAAATTCAACATTTTTATAATATAATAATAAAAATATTTGGAGTTGGTTGTATGGAAAACAAAATATATTATCTACCGATTAAAACACCTAACAGAATTGTTAAATTAGAAATTCATCACACTGTGGCTAATAAAGATGATGAAAATATGAGTGTCACCATTTCAACAATTGTTCAAGAGGAAAACCATTCATATCAAACCGAAACAACCGAAGAAGCTCTAATTTTACTCGCAAAGAATCTGCCTGAAAAGTGGCATATAAGATCTTGTATTTCCTGTCGCTATGGCCATTTCTGTCCCGTGGGCAATTCTGATAATGAACTGTTTTGTATAACAGAATTCACACCGAAAGAGCCTCGTGATTTATGGCATGTTACAGAGAATGAGGAGGAGCGAAAAACCAGAAGTCGTACACTATTTGATTGTTGTGACCACTACAAAGAACAAGCCGAAGATTATTTTACATATAGTGACTACTATTATGAGGTACAAAGATGAAAAGATTTACATCGATTTTTGTTTTGGTGCATTGTTGTTTTCTTTTACCTCTTGCGAAGGAAAGTCTGTATCTACCAAAAGATACGAAGAAATATCAAACTATGTTCTAGAGAACATTGATACCATTACACCCGAAAAAGAAATACAATTTTTTGATTATGAAGCAACAGGGCTTAGTATCGGTGGTGTTTATTATGGATACTACTACACAGTTAACAATGACATTGAAGTTCCCGACTTTTATGCGGGTGGTAATTCAGGTGAAAGATATAAAGCAGACGGCGGCACATATTTTGGAAAACCTAACAATGGTACTGATTGGTACTTTATCAAGAAGATAACGGACAAATGGTATTACTACGAATTGCATCGGGCATAAAGAACATAACCCCCTTTGACTTTTGATGGTCAAAGAGGGTTTTAATAATTTGCACCAAAGTAGATTCTCGATCAAAAAGAAACCCCCGAAAACCATTGTGGTTTCGGGGGTTTTGAATATCCTGAAATAATACAAATTATCTCTTTGAGAACTGTGGTGCACGACGTGCGCCTTTGAGACCGTATTTCTTTCTTTCTTTCATTCTTGGGTCACGAGTAAGGAGACCTGCTTTTTTGAGAATTGGACGTACATCGTCTTCTGACTGAAGAAGAGCACGAGCAATACCATGACGGATAGCGCCAGCCTGACCTGTAACACCGCCACCGTTTACACGACAAACAACATCGTATTTTTCAAGGCTCTCTGTAAGAGCAAGAGGCTGACGAACGATGAGCTTGAGTGTTTCAAGACCGAAATAATCGTCGATATCTCTGTCGTTGATTGTTACCTTACCTGTACCCGGATAAACACGTACACGAGCAACTGATTTTTTTCTTCTACCTGTACCGTAGAAATATGCTTTACTTTCGTACATAATTGTTGCCTCCTCCCTTAAAATTCTCTAACGATAGGCTTCTGAGCTGCCTGTTCGTGCTCTGCACCAGCATATACACGAAGACGAGCCATAGCTGCTCTACCGAGAGTGTTATCGGGGAGCATACCCTTAACGGCTTTCTGAACTGCAAATTCCGGTTTTTCCTTCATAAGGATACCATACTTAACAGATTTCATATTACCTACGTAGCCTGTGTGATGATGATAATATTTGTCCTCAAGCTTGTTACCTGTGAGAACAACCTTTGCAGCATTGATGATGATAACGCTATCACCGCAATCTGCATGAGGAGCGAATGTAGGTTTGTGCTTACCGCGAAGAAGAACAGCTGCTTCAACAGCAACTTCACCGAGAGTTCTGCCTTCTGCATCAAGAACATACCACTGACGCTCAGTTTTGCCTTTTGGCATATAAGTAGACATAACAGTTACCTCCGTAATAGTTTCGGGACATAAATACCCCGCATTGCCTTGATATATTATCACAGCAATGCAGGGTTGTCAACACTTTTTTAAAGAAAATTTTATATACTAAACGCCATCTCTCTTTTTCTCGTTTTTTCTCGTTTTTTCATACGTTTTTCTCACGTGCTATTTTTGAAATAATACACAATAATCGCACTTTTTATTTGGCAAGTTTGCTATAATCCTTAATTACCTGAACGCTCCTCTTTCTCCTTTTTCTGCGTTTACGATTGTTTTTTGTACCCAACACAATAACAACAAAAACAATAATTGCAATAACAACCACTGCTATGAACACCTTAGATGTAATAAGCTTTTCAACCCAGCTGAACATCGCCCACAGATAATTCTTTTTTACAGTCTGCTGTGCAACAAGAGTAAGCTCTGTTACCTTTATACCTTTGTAGTATAAGCCGGCCTTTCCTATTACATCCCCTTCCTTGACAGGTGAATCAACTGCCTTTGGGAAATCCTTTGGAAACTTTACGGTCATATCGTCGATATCTATATCCTTATGAACAACTGCTGTTATATCATTTTCCGGTACTACTGCAACATAGTCCGCACCTCTACCAAATTTAACAGCAACCTCACCTACATTGTAAGTTTCATCCGCAAGGACCTTCATTTTAATATTATTAAAAGCCCATCTTAACAAATATCTGCAAGTTATAAAGGATGTATTCCTTGCCTCTCCTTTATCGTAGTAATCGAAATTACCTTTCATAGAAATGGCAATATATGTGTAACCATCCTTAGTTGCACTTGAAATAAGGCAAGCCCCTGCTTTATCAGTTGTACCTGTTTTAAGACCTACGGCGCCCTCGTAATAGTAGTATGAATACTCATTTATAAGGGCATTTGTGTTATATAAATACCTTTCTCCCTCGTGTTTGTTTGTTGGGGGCATTGTTTTGCCATACTTGGAAGAAATCTTTTTTATATTATCGTTTTTCAAAGCTTCCTTTGAAATAAGATACATATCTGATGCAGTTGTCTGATTCTGTGTTTTACCATCGAACCCTTCAACCTCTTCATTATCAAGACCATGAGGGTTTGCAAAGAAGGTGTTTTTACAACCTAACTTTTTGCAATACTCGTTCATTTCGTCAACAAAAGCCTGAACATCACCGTTACCGTAATGCTCCGCTAAAACAATTGCCGCATCGTTTGCACTCGGCAGAAAAAGAGCATACAAAAGCATTTCCAAAGGAACAATTTCATCTGCAAGTAACCCAACAATAGAGCTACCTGTACCAAGCAGACTATCAACAGCTTCTTTTGAGCAGGTTATAGGTGTATTAAAATCATCGTCTTTAGATAAAACCACAAGGGCTGTAACAATTTTAGCCAGGGAAGCAGGCGCAGTAACCATATCTGCATTTTTACTATAAATTACAGTATCTGTATCTGCATTAACAAGAAGAGCTATTTCTGACTCATACTCGGGTGCATCAATATCGTAATATGCGCCTTTTGTTTTTACACCCTCGTCCTCCTCTTCCTCTGCATAGCTGATTATCGAGATGTTGGGTAAAAGAATTGATATAGAAATTATAAAAATTAGTAATTTTTTCATAGACATTCACCGATAAATGTTATAAAATAGTAACAATATATTTTGTGTTTAGTTAAATCCATCAGCATTATATCATTTTATTCGACAAAGTTAAATAGAATTTTGTAAAAAAGGAGAACAAAAATATGGTTTTTGTTACCGGAGATACACACGGAGACCCCAATCGCCTTTCAAAGAAATTCCTTCAATGCCTTAACGAAGGTGATACTTTGATAATCTGCGGAGATTTCGGCTTCATATGGGACAAATCAAAGGCTGAGCAGAAGTTTTTAAAGGCTCTTTCAAAAAGGAAATATAACATCTGCTTTATTGATGGCACACACGAAAACTTTGATTTACTCAACGGCTACCCTCTTACAATTTGGAATGGCGGAAAGGTACATCAGATATCAGATAATATATACCACCTTATGCGTGGCCAGGTTTTTGAAATTGACGGGCTTAAAATATTTACTATGGGCGGTGGTGAAAGTCCTGACCTTGATGCACGAATCGATGATAATCCTTGGTTGAAATACGAAATACCTTCAAAAGAAGAGCTTTTGGAAGGCGCATCAAACCTTGAAGCACACGATTGTAAGATTGATGTTATCATAACCCACGAGCCATCATCTACAATAAAAGGCTTCCTCAAATTAGGTGAAAGCGAGGCTGTGAGAGTTACAACGCTTAATGCTTATTTTGACGAGCTTTCTAAATGTAGTGAATTCAAGCGTTGGTTTTTCGGTAGCTTGCATTTAGATAAATATATTTCCAACACATATATCGGTGTGCACAAGGCTGTTGTTAATGCCCACACAGGCGAAAGAATTGCATTTAACTAAATATTATTTTCATATAACAAAAAACCAATCGGACAGCTGTTTTATCAGCAACCGATTGGTTTAGTTTTTATATTTTATTTATCCTTTGTATACATTCTTTCCTCGGGCTTAAGGGGTGGATTAAGACCTGCACAAACCTTCTGAACAAGCTTTTCGCGTTCTGCTTCAAGGTCATCACTTTCCACATAATACGGCTCATGGAAGGTAATGGAAACCTTACCTATGATAGGGATATATTTACCATTAATTGTAAAAGGAACAATAGGACAGCCTGTATCATAAGCCATTTTAATCGCACCCATTTTAAAGGGGAGAATTCTTATACCTTCAGGCTTTATAATTGTACTTTCAGGGTAGAGAGCAACAAGAGCACCTGCCTTAAGATAATCCTCAGCTGCTTCAAGTGCCGCGTGGTCTTTCCTTTGACGGTGAACAGGAATAACACCTGCTTTTGTAAAGATATAGTTTGTAAACCTATACTTAAATATTTCGTACTTACCTAAAAAGTGAACACATCTTCTTGTTCCTGAGCCAACACAAAACGGATCAAGCACAAACACGTGATTACCCGCAAGGACAGCGCCACCCTTTTTAGGAATATTTTCTTTACCCTTAACTCTTGGCCAGAAAACAACATAAAATATTAATTTCAACAATGGCCTCAATGCCCAATAAATTGTAGGTGAAACATATTTTCTGTCTGCTTTGCTTTTTTTACTCATTGATACTCTCCTTGAACACACTATTTTTCAGAACCTTACGTAGAATAGCATATTTCTGTTTATTATTCAAGTAACATATTCAAAATTCAACAATTACACTATCAAACAATGAAATATTCGGGATATTGAGTTAATACATTATTTTTAACAAGGCTGAAAACTAACCAACCCTCATCAGCTGCACAATTGTAGTGGTCACCGCCTACAAGCTTACCATCTGTATAACTGATTTTTCTTTCAGGTGCAAGACCAATATTATATATTTTTTTCAGATTATCGGCACTCTTTTCGTATTCTTTTTTGAGCAAGCCACCTGTGTTGCCAAATTCAAGAACGTAGTTTGTTCCGCTGTCTGGTACAGAATAGATCGCTACAAGAGAAGCCGGGTCAAGATTATATTCATCTGCAATAAGCTTAATAAACTCGTTATTGGGCTTATCGGACAGGAAGTTTTCACCATTTTTATCAGGTACAACAACACCACCGATATTAGTTGCCTCGTACAAAACACTAATTGCATCCTCCACGGTAACAACACCATCGCCATTCATATCGGCAACCTCAGGATTTGCAGAGATAATATTTGCAGCCATTTTCAATGCTGCTTGAGCATCCTCTGTTGTAACCGATCCATTCCCATCAATATCACCTAAAAGCGGTTCTTCAGCAGAAACACCCAAGCACATACAACTAAAGAGCATTACTGTACATAACAAAAAAGAAACAATTCTTTTCATATAAATTTCATCCTTATTGTTCAAAGAATTTTACAAAAGCCTTAAACGCCATATACAAATCAAGCTTTGATATAACTTCGTAAGGCGCGTGCATTGAAAGAACAGGAACTCCAAGGTCAACAACATCAACATCAAGCTTGGCTATATATTTTGCAACTGTTCCGCCACCGCCTGCATCAACCTTACCTAATTCACCAATCTGCCATACGATGTTATCTTCATCAAGCATTCTTCTGATTTTGCCCATATACTCGGCACTTGCATCACTTGTGCTTGATTTACCTCTTGCACCTGTGTACTTTGTGATAACAACACCCTTGTTAAGGAATGATGTGTTATTCTTTTCAAACACAGAGCTGAAGGTTGGGTCATATGCAGAATTAACATCCGCAGATAAACATTCACTCTTCGAAAGAACCTCAAACACATCAAGCCCGTTCGCTTTCGCAAGGTATGCAATAAAATTCTTCATATAATCAGACTGAAGACCTGTATTACCATCGGAGCCTGTTTCTTCCTTATCTGTAAGCACACTGATTGCAGTATAATCAGGTACATCAACAGAAAATGCCGCCATTGCTGCAGGATATGCACAAACTCTGTCATCATGACCATATGAGCCTATAAGACCTCTGTCAAAGCCGATATCATCTGCCTTGAATGCAGGTACAACCTCAAGCTCAGCACTTAAGAAATCTGCTTCCTTGATTCCGTATTTTTCGTTAAGAAGCTTCAAAACATTAAGCTTTACAAGCTCACTACCCTTATCATTATTAAATGGTCTGGAGCCAACAATAACATTAAGCTCTTCGCCTGCTATACCTTCTGAAAGAGTACGTTTGCCCTGCTCTGCACCTAAATGAGGAAGAATATCGGAGATAACAAACTTAGGCTCTCCTTCTTCTTCACCTATTTTTACATCAACCTTAGTGCCGTCTGCTTTGATGACAACACCATGAAGCGCTAAAGGAATTGCTACCCATTGATATTTCTTTATACCACCATAGTAGTGAGTTTTGAAAAGTGCTAATTCATCACTTTCATAAAGTGGATTTGGTTTTAAATCAAGCCTTGGAGAGTCAATATGAGCGGCGGCAATTTTAACACCCTCTGTAAGAGGCTTTTTACCGATTACCGCAAGAATAATTGACTTTTCGCGATTCACATAGTAAACCTTATCCCCTGCCTTGTATTGCTTATATGGGTCAAATTCAACAAAGCCACGACTTTTTGCAGTTTCAACAATTGTTGCAGTAGCTTCCCTTTCTGTTTTGGACTCGTTAAGAAAAACCTTATAGCCTTCCGCAAAGCGGTCTGCTTCTTCAATTACTTTTTGATCAACTACAGCACAAGCATGCTGTGGGTTGTAGCAAAGTTCATTTTTTAATTCTTCTGCATTCATAATAATGTATCCTCCGTTGACTTAAATATATAATTCTAATTTTTTAACTTCTTCATTAATATCATATGGCGGATAATTGTTTATAACAACATCTGCCTTTGAAAGATAAAAATCATCACATTTCTGACCATTCATTCTGATAAGAGCATCTGTTTCGGATAATTTATCCCGTGCTATAATACGCTCTTTTCGCACATCAAAAGGAGCATTCGCAACAACAAGCACATCACATTCATCTGCAAATCCTGACTCTATAATTGCCGCAGCATCCACAAGTACAACATCATGTGTTTCAAAGGCTTTTTCCGCTTCCTTGTGGATAAACTCATTAATCACGGGATGAGTAATCGAATTAAGTCTTTCTGTGTTTTCCGGTGTATCAAAGGCTTTTGCAGCTAAAAGCTTTCTGTTCAAGCTACCATCATCATTAAGTACACCCGGAAAAGCACTCTCAAGGCGGGTAAGCAAGGTTTTATCTTCCACAAGAACCTTTCTTGCTACTATATCACCATCTATAACGTAAACGCCTTTTTCTTTTAAAATATTGCTTATTGTAGATTTACCTGAGCCTGTTTTTCCTGTAAGTCCTATAAGTTTCTTAGTGTCAAGATCAACAACCTCAAATGCCGCCGCGCGCAAAAGTCTGTTTAAAACCGCAAGATTATCGTCGTTAGTATCGTCAGGGCACCTCACAAAGCACCTTGCCGCCTTAATTTCATCGAGATACCTCAAGGAATCAAAAAGTGCGTGTGAAAGTTCTTTGTAGTTATCACTTAAGCCATATTCAATAACTTTTGTATTAATACCATTTCCTTCCCCATTAAAGACCATCGCATATGTATTACCGTCATCCATGGTATTAACATACCTGCAAAACTTATCGTAACTCCCTTTAACAACAACTACATTTGCATCGGGTGAATAATGCTTGTATTTCATACCCGGAGAGGAAACCCGCTGACCATCTGCAAGAGGTTTTAGCACCGCGTTATCTACCTCAACCTCACCTAATACGGCTTTAAGCTGATTCAATGTAATATTACCCGGTCTTAAAAGCTTGGGTATTTCTGTTGCAAGCGTAACAACAGTTGATTCAACTCCCTCTTCACATTCTCCACCATCAATAATCATAGGTATTCTACCTTGCAAATCATTAAAAACATGTTGTGCTTTAGTAGGGCTCGGTTTACCCGAAAGGTTGGCAGAGGGTGCCGCAAGAGGCACACCTGCTACCTTTATAATTTTATTTGCTATAGGATGTTTTGGACACCTGACTGCAACAGTATCAAGTCCGCCTGTAACACAGAGAGGAACTTTATCTGATTTAGGTAAAATAATCGTAAGAGGACCCGGCCAGTAAGCATCTGCAAGCACTTTGGCCTTTGCAGGCACACAGCTTACAAGATCATATATTTCATCAAAGCATGAAATATGAACAATAAGAGGATTATCCTGCGGTCTGCCCTTTGCTTCAAAAATGCGCTTAACGGCATCCTCTGAATAGGCATTACCTGCAAGCCCGTACACAGTTTCTGTAGGGATACCGACAACCTGCCCGTCTTTTAAAAGGCGAGCCGCGTCTTCATATTTCTCGTTACCATCATTAACCGAGATTTTTATAAGTCTGGTATCCACAATTATTCCTCTTTTAATTTTGTTTTAGTTTTTCTGCTGTATCTGCAGTAATTAATGAATCTATAATTTCGTCTATATCACCATTCATTATGGCTTCTATTCTGTATAATGTAAGACCAATTCTGTGGTCGCTCACTCTTCCCTGAGGGAAGTTGTATGTTCTTATACGCTCACTTCGGTTACCTGTACCAACCTGTGAACGGCGCTCATCTGCAATTTCAGCATTTTGTTTTTCGCGCTCTGCCTCCAAAAGACGGGAGCGTAAAATTTTCATTGCTCTTTCGCGGTTCTTATGCTGACTTCGTTCATCCTGACACTCAACAACAGTACCTGTTGGCAAGTGAGTAATTCTTATAGCTGACTCTGTTTTATTAACATGCTGACCGCCTGCACCGCTTGAACGATAAGTATCAATCTGAAGCTCTGTAGGATCGATTGCAATATCCACTTCCTCTGCCTCAGGTAAAACAGCAACAGTAACTGTTGATGTGTGGATTCTGCCACCTGATTCTGTTTCCGGCACACGCTGAACACGGTGAACACCGCTTTCGAATTTAAAGCGGGAATAAGCACCCTCACCTGTTATCATAAAGCTGATTTCCTTAACACCGCCTAAGCCTGTTTCGTTAATGGAAAGCACCTCAGGCTTCCAGCCTCGACCCTCAGAATACATTGAGTACATTCTGAAAAGAGAGTGGGCAAACAAAGCCGCCTCTTCACCGCCTGCACCTGCACGGATTTCAATGATTACATTTTTATCGTCATTAGGGTCTTTAGGTAAAAGAAGAATTTTCAATTCTTCTGAAAGTATAGTCGCCTTTTCTTTGCACTCTTCTATTTCAAGCTCAAGCATTTCCTTGAGCTCTTTGTCAGGATGTTCCGAAAGCATAAGCTTTGCTGCTTCGCCATCTTCAATTGCTTTTTTATATTTCCTGAAAACCTCAACTATAGGTGTAATGTTTTTAAGCTCTTTCATAAGGTCTGCATACTGTTTCTGATCAGAAACAGTTTCAGGGAGACACAAAAGCTCATTTACTTTTTCAAATCGTGTTTCAACATGGGTTAATTTATCAAGCATCGGTATTCTCCCTGATTATTTTTTTAATATTCTTTTCAGCCTTGGAGCGAGGTATGAGAAATTCTCTGCCACAGCCCTGACAACGAAGTCTGAAATCCATTCCCGAGCGCAAAACAAAGAACTGTTTATTGCCGCAAGGGTGCTGCTTTTTCATTTCCAAAACATCGCCTACGCGCACATCCACAAGAATTCCTCCTTAAATTTACATTACGCAGAAATATTGTACCACACTTTTACATAAAATTAAAGAGCAAGATAAAAAATAATGAAAACAGGTGATAACAAAATGATGTCATATCTTCCGGAGGGCTTTTTAATTAATACTGTCGAAAACAAGAAAAGCATCGAATCCTTTGAAAACTTTTATAAAGCATATACTGAGCACAAACCCGTTGAAGCACGCGCTGCCTATTGCGACTGTGCACACAACCTACATATTGATTTAGGCTTTATTGAAGGGATTATTCCCCGCCGGGAATGTGCAATAGGAATTGATGAAGGATCAACAAAAGATATTGCCATAATTTCTCGGGTAAATAAGCCCGTCAAGTTTTTTATTGATAAAATTGAAGACGACGGCAACAAGAAAACTGCCATTCTGAGTCGCAAAAAAATGCAGGAAGATTTCACATACAATTACCTGTCGCAAATTTCTCCGGGTGACGTTATAGAGGCAAAGATTACTCACCTTGAAGCCTTTGGAGCTTTTTGTGATATAGGTTGCGGTATAACAGCACTTTTGCCTATAGATAACATTTCTGTTTCCCGCATTCCCCACCCCGATGTGCGTTTTAGTGTAGGAGATGTTATAAAAGTAATCATTAAATGCTTCGATGAGTTAGGCAGAGTTACCCTATCACACAAAGAGCTTTTAGGCACATGGGAAGAAAATGCCAAACTTTTCAAAGTAGGGGAAACTGTAAGCGGAATTGTAAGAAGTATAGAAAGCTACGGAATATTTATTGAATTAACACCTAATCTTTCGGGCTTGGCAGAATTCACAAGCAATGTTTGCGAAGGGGATTGTGCAAGTGTATATATAAAAAGCATTATCCCTGAAAAAATGAAATTCAAATTAATTATTGTAGATTCCTTTGAGGCTGAATACACAAAAGAAAAGCCACACTATTTCACAACAGATACTCATATGGATTATTTCAAGTATTCACCCGAAAATTCTGTAAAAACAATTGAAACTACTTTTGGTAATTGCTAATTCTTTACATTTACTGCAAATATTTTCTTGTAATATTAATTACTGTATTGTATAATTTACCTAAATAATGCATGGAGGTAAAATTATGCAATACAGTAATTTTGATTCTATCGGCAAATCCATTTCAAAACTCGGATTTGGATTAATGCGACTTCCGAAACTTAAAGAAAACGAAGAAAAAATCGACCGAAAAGAGGCTTCCCGCCTTATTGACCTTGCCATGAAAAATGGTGTTAACTATTACGACACCGCATATTTCTACCACGGCGGTGACTCTGAAAGCTTTGCAAAAGAGGCTCTTAGCAGATATCCGAGAGAAAGCTACTACCTTGCAACAAAGCTCCCCGGCTCATATATGCGTGACCATAATATTCACACCGAAGAAATTTTTAACGGTCAGCTGGAAAAATGCGGTGTTGATTACTTTGATTTTTACCTCCTTCATGCTGTAAACCGCGACATTATGAAAACCTTTGAGGCAGATAAATCCTACGAATATCTTACAGAGCAGAAAAAACTTGGCAGAATCAAGCATTTAGGCTTTTCTTACCACGGCGATTTAGAGTTTTTTATTGAGCTTATAGACAAATACAAATGGGATTTTGTTCAACTACAAATTAACTATTATGACTGGGAAGCAGACAATGCTAAAGCATATTATAAGGCTCTTGAGGAAAGAAATATTCCTTGTATTGTAATGGAGCCTGTACGCGGTGGCTCCTTGCACAAGCTCAATGATGAAGCAAGAGCTGTTTTTGATGAACTAGGTGACGCTTCTTACGCTTCTTATGCATTAAGATATGTAAACGAATTACCACAGGTGATGGTTATATTAAGCGGTATGTCAACCTATGATCAGGTTGAGGACAACCTTAAAACATTTAATGAATTAAGTCCCCTCTCTGACAAGGAAAAAGAAGCAATTGAAAAAGCAAATTATCTTTTCAGAAAGAATTTTGCCATTGCTTGTACAGATTGCAAATACTGTGTTGAGCATTGCCCTGCAGGGGTAGATATTCCTGCCTGCTTCAGTGCATACAATGAATACAACAAATCAAGGGATATAGATGATTTTAAAAGAAATTATATTAAAATCCCCGAAGAAAAAAGAGCACACAACTGTATTGAGTGTGGTGTATGCTCCACCCATTGTCCACAACAGATAAAAATCCCTGATAATTTAAAGAAGGTAAAGAGGCTTTCAGATGAAAACAATTAAATTATTCTCTCTTTTAATAGCTGTTTTGATGATTTTCAGCAGTTGTGGAAAAGATAGCGAAAACAGAGTTGTTGATGTTATTCAGAAAGCGGCAATAGTTAATATAAACGGAACAGAACAAAACACCGTAGAGGCTTTTTTAGGTGCCTTCGAGGGAAAACAGGGTGATTATATTGAATTCCGCTTTGCTGAGCCACAAACCTTTAATACAGTTTTTATTACTGAAAAAACAGCTACTGTAAGACAGTTTAATATTTATGCCGAAATTGACGGCAAATACACTCTTATACACACAGGTAAACACATTCTTCAGGACAATATTGTGTTTGAAGAAGTTACTGCAAGCGCTTTTAAATTTGAGGTTGTTAACACGCAAATCGGAAACGACCATTTTATCATTCAAGGCATAAGCGCCTATAACATCACAGAAGGAGTATAAATATGGCAATCAAATATATTGAAGAAACAAAAACATTTAAGCTTGACTCAAAAACATCGACATATATTTTCCGTGTTTTTGAGGGAAACTACCTTGTTCACTATTACTATGGTGCAACAATTCCCGATACTGACGTTGAGGAATTAAGAGAAAGAGCTGATTACGCATCCTTCTGCCCCGATAGTCCAAGTGCAAGGGTTTACAATTTTTCACCTGATGTAACGCCTCTTGAATATTCCACATTCGGTGCAGGTGACTTCAGACTTTCTGCTTTTGCTGTTGAAAACAGCGACGGCAACAAGGTTACAGATTTAAGATATGTAAGCCACAAAATTTACAGCGGTAAAAAGCCTATCCCCGGTCTTCCGTCCACATATGTTAATGCAGAAAGTGAAGCTGATACATTAGAGGTTTTAACAGAAGATAAGGTTACCGGTGTTTTAGTAACACTCGTTTATACTGTTTTTAATGATTATGGCGTAATCACCCGTAGTGTTAAGGTTGAAAATAAAACAGACAAACCTTTCTACATTGATACAATCCACTCTGCTTGTATTGATTTACCGGGCAAAGATTACGAAATGCTTGATTTGTACGGCAGATGGGTTAAAGAGCGTGCCGTTGACCGCTACCCTCTCCACCACGGCATACAATCTATAAAGAGCAAGCGCGGTTCATCAAGCCACAACCATAACCCATTCACAGCATTGGTAACCAAAGGAACAACAGAAGATTATGGTGAATGCTACGGCTTTAACCTCGTTTACAGCAGTAACTTCTCTATTGACGTTGAGGTTGATGGTTTTGCTTGCACAAGACTTGTAATGGGTATCAACCCTGATGGCTTTAAATGGTACCTTGAGCCCGGAGAAGAATTCTATTCACCTGAAGCCGTTATGGTATACACAAACAAAGGCTTGGGTGAAATGAGCCGTATTTTCCACAGATTTTATTCAAACAACCTTATCAGAGGTCAATGGAAGAAAGCTAAGCGTCCCCTTCTCATAAACAACTGGGAAGGCACAGGTATGGACTTTGATGATGATAAGCTTGTTTCTTTTGCAAAGCACGCAAAGGATATTGGTCTTGAAATGCTTGTAATGGACGATGGTTGGTTTGGCAAGCGAGATGATGATAAGAGCTCCCTTGGCGACTGGATTGTTGCAGAATACAAGCTCAAGGGCGGTTTATCTCACCTTATCGAAAGAGTTAATGCTCTCGGTCTTAAATTCGGTATATGGTTTGAGCCTGAAATGATTTCACCTGATTCAGACATATACAGAGCGCACCCTGATTGGTGCTTGCACACAGAGGGCAGAGAAAAATCTATTGCCCGTACACAGTATGTTATTGACTATTCAAGAAAAGAAGTTCGTGACCATATTTATGGTATGATGTACGATATTCTTTCAAAAAACAATATTGATTACGTTAAATGGGATTTCAACAGAAACTTAACAGAGGTTTCCTGTGCACAGCTTCCCAAGGAGCGTCAGGGAGAGGTTTTCCATCGTTTTGTTTTAGGCACATACGAAATTATGGACAGATTAATAACAGACTTCCCTCATCTTCTTCTTGAAAACTGCTCCGGTGGTGGCGGACGTTTTGACCCGGGTATGCTTTACTACTCACCACAAATCTGGACAAGTGACAACACAGACCCTATCGAAAGACTTACAATTCAGTTTGGTACGTCTATGTGTTATCCGACATCAACAATGGGCGCTCATGTTTCTGCAAACAGAAGAACAGGCTACGAAACAAAAATGAACGTTGCGCTTTGGGGCTCATTCGGTTACGAACTTGACCCGGATAAGCTTACTGCAGAAGAAAAAGCAGAAATCAAGGCACAGATTGAGCTTTATCACAGATATTACGACGTTATTCACTATGGTGACCTTTACAGACTTATAACACCATTTGAAAATCAGTTCAGAGTTGCCTGGGAGCACGTAAGTGAGGATAAAAAGGAAGCGCTCGTTACTGTAGTTGTAATGAGACAATCTTACGACCAGTTCTTTATGCTTAAGCTTAAGGGTCTTGACCCTGATGCAATTTATGTTGACCAGGAAAGCAAGAAAGAATATAGTGGTGCTTACCTTATGAACGCAGGCCTTAATCTTACCCACAAGCCAAATAGTGATGGCAAAAGCTACAGAATTCATTTATTGGCTAAATAAATAAACACTTAAACCAACAATAAACCGAGTCATCTGTTAACACAGCTTGATTCGGTTTATTTTTTATAAAAATATACAGTTTTTTACTCAAAAATTCTTGACATTTAAAGTTATAATGATTATAATTTAGAGGATGTGCCGCTGTGGCGGAATAGGCAGACGCAAGGGACTTAAAATCCCTCGGTGGCAACACCGTACCGGTTCAAGTCCGGTCAGCGGCACCAAATATAGAGTTATCACTTTTGTGGTAGCTCTATATTTTTTGTTTCAACGATTAATCAGGACTTGAACCGCCTCGGCGAAGCCGAACACAATCGGGTGTTCGCAAGTTTACTTGCGAATGATGGGCGGAGCCCATCAAGTCCGGTCAGCGGCACCAGAAAAAGTCCTTGTCAACAGACAAGGGCTTTTTCAATGAAATAAATCCTTGCGGATTTGTGAAATATGCTGGGCATATGAAATAGCTAACGCTATGAAATACGCTACGGCGTATGAAAGATTTATTTTATTTCACATTTTGACTTCAGGCAAAATATTTCATAATCGTAAGATTATTTCATATTGCACAGCAATATTTCATTACAGATAGCCATTAGGCTGTCTTTTTTTGTTTTATATAAAGAAGTTGTTATAGATTCAAACCACACTCGGCGAAGCCGAAGACAATTGGTTGTTCTCTCCAACTGAAGAATAACAGATAGAGAACTACCCACCAAACAAGCTTTGCTTGTTATCCAATTCGAAGAATTGGTATGTAATCACACTTTAGTGTTTATGTAATTGATGTAGGCATGGTTGCGGTATTCGGTTGTTCTCTCCAACTGAAGAATAACTAATAGAGAACTACCCACCACCAAAAGTAAAGCTTTTGGTCCCCCTCCCTATTCACCTTCGGTGTACAGGGATGAAAAGCTTCGCTAAAATGAACAACGCCGTCCTCTTACGAGAACGGCGTTTGTTTGGTTTGAATATTAACTTTTATCGTGTAATAGATTTAGGATCAGATGTTGCACTTACAGAAGCGCCGTTGTAAGCTTTTGTTCTGTACGTGTATTTAACACCTTTTTTAGCTGTTTTATCAACATAGCTTACATTGCTATAACCTTTGATTGTAGCAATTTTTATAAATTCTCCATTACCGGTGCTGCGATAAACCATATAACCGTCAGCTCCTGTTGTTTTATGCCATGTGATTTTTACACCATTGCTTACAGAGTAAAGACCTGTAATACCAGCCTTTGAAAGACGAACGATAGGAAGACCTGATTCATTGTAATATGAATAAACACCGCTCTTGTAAGCCTTTACAGTGTATGTGTATTTAACACCCGGCTTAAGGTCTTTATCTACATAAGATGATTTAGATGCGCCTGAAAGCTTAGCTATACGTTTCCAACTTCCGTTACCTTCTTTTCTGCAAACAATGTATCCTTCCACATTGCTTATAGGCTTCCAGCTGAATTCGATACCATTAGGGCCATTAACAACCTTAACAAGCTTGGGTGCTGCGCATTTTGTGGCTGTTGTATAGGCATTTGAAGCAACACCATCAAGTACTGCGCCGTCACTAAGCTTTTTGTAAGCCTTCACCTTAAATTTATATGTTGTACATGCTTTAAGGTTTGTTGTTTTCTGGTATGTATTACCTGTAACGGTAGCAATCTGCACATATTTGCCCTTACTTGGGCTGTACTGGTAAATCTTATAGCCTGTTACACCCGTTACCTTATTCCAAGTTAACTTAATTGAAGAGGATGTTTGAGTAGCTGTTATTTTAGCAGCATCGACTGTTGCAGGAAGAATCTTAAAGGTAAGGTTTTTTGTTCCTGAGTATTTACCCATAAAAGTAATGGTATACTTATAGATACCCGGAAGCTTTCTGCCTGATGGGACACTAACCTTGTAGTCGATACCATTCACAAGTGTTTTACCTTTACTGTCTTTAACATTAACAGATGGTGTTCTTACCTTGCCGTTATAAGTACATGTTGATGTAGAAAGCTTAATTGTTTTAGGAGAATAAATAACTGTGCTTTTTGAAACATAGCCACAAACGGTACACTTTGTTTCTGACTTACCGTTTTCTGTGAATGTTGCTTTTTTGATTACTTTATAATTGTGGTCAGTTGCATTGTAGTGGATGATTGCCTTTTTGAGTGGTTCGTTATGTTTATCAACATTTATAGCGTTCCATGCAGTTTTAGAACCGGAATAGAAAACATATTTAAGGTTTGTGCAACCATCGAAAGCCCAACAACCTATGCTTGTTACACTATTAGGTATGGTGATGTTGGCAAGACTTTCGCAACCAGAGAAAACACTGGTGTCTATACTTGTTACACTATTGGGTATAGTGATGTTGGTAAGACTTTCGCAACCAGAGAAAGCATTGGTGCCTATACTTATTACACTATTGGGTATAGTGATGTTTGTAAGACTTTCGCAACCAGAGAAAGCACAACTCGCTATTCTTGTTACACTATTGGGAATGATGATGGAGGTAAGGCTATCGCAATCACCAAAAGCAGATTCAGCGATGTTTTTTGTACCATTTTTTACTTTATAAGTACCTGTTATTGATTCTTTTGCTTCTAGCAAATGAACACCAATATATAAAACACCATTCTCCCAATTACTGTTATTGTTATAATAGCCGGTATTATCGAAAACCGCAGCACCTATACTTATTACACTGTTAGGGATTATGATGGAGGTAAGGCTTGTGCAATCATAAAAAGCAAAACCACCTATACTTGTTACACTATTAGGGATGGTGATGGAGGTAAGGCTTGTGCAACCAATGAAAGCATCAGTATCTATACTTGTTACACTATCGGGGATGGAGATAGAGGTAAGTCTTGTGCAATAAGCAAAAGCCAAATAACCTATACTTGTTACACTATTAGGGATAGTGATGGAGGTTAAGCTTGTGCAATCACCGAAAGCACCAAAACCTATACTTGTTACACCATTATCAACAACTACAGTTTTAACGCTTGCTCGCAAAGAATACCATGGCACATCTGAAAATACAAAATAATTTGTCATATTCCCCGTACCACTTATAGTAAGCTTTCCTGCATCGTCAAGTGTCCATGTAACATTAGTGCCACATGTTCCAGAGTCAACTATTGTTGCAGCATTTGCTTCAATAGCAAAAAGTCCTCCTAAATCAACCTCCCCAAGCCCTACGTATGCAGAGCTGAAGATGATTGTTATAGCGAGAAGGATGGATAAGCTTCTTTTCAATACTTTTTCCATATAAAATCCTCCAATACTATTTCAAAATAATATTATATTTTATATTACCATATTTTTACAGAATATTCAATAACTTTAAATGTAAAGGAAACAACTTCCAGGGATATTTATAAGGATGTTTGATTATACGCTCCTGATGTCGCTAGAACCACCCACCATCGCAAGCGATGGTCCCCCCGCCTTCGCAAGGCAGGTATGAGCTTAACCGAAAGTTACCCAAAAACTAAAAATCCATCAAAACCCTCAACACTCAAGAATCAAAAGTTTCGCAATCACAACCACCAGTTGAACTGGTGGTTATGATTTGTTCCAACGATTAAGCAGAATTTGAACATTATTAAAGACCCCGTTTTTGTAAACGAGGTCTTTTCTGTTATTTATATAAATTTATTGTTCCGATATTATCAAATTCATCAAGTGAAATGATATTGTCCATAAGCTTGTTTTGTTGTTCTTCTGTTAAAAGACCCTCTGAGCAACCGCGGAGCTTTTCGCGGATATCTTGCCAACTGAGTGGGTTAACTGCATCACCTAAAGGAATAAGAACGGTTTTTTCGTACTCCTCACCATTATCGAGTACAACAACAACCTTACAGCCACGTATACCCTCATCTCTGATTTCCATTGATGGGTCTTCTATTAACTCGATAGCATCAATAAGTCCTAAAAGCTCATCATCGATATTTGAAATATCCAAATCACTTAAATTGAAATGACCTCTTTGCAAAGCAACTGCCAAGGAATAGTGAACAGAAAACTTAGCATCATCTGTTACCTTTGGCACAGTAATCTGCCCGGCAATATCTATAGCATTCTTATAGATATAAACTTTTATGGCTTTTACTTTTGCGTCCTTTGGAAGCTGACTTCTGATTGCAACAGCACACTCTATTCCGCAATGTGTGTGTCTGCAGGATGGATATGGCTTCATATAGCTTTCGCAAATTGTAAAAATTTCACCGAGACCATCTGTTATCATGCTCTCGTCCACATCATCACTCATTGCATGGAAAAAGCCTTTTTTACTTTCAAGTGGGAATTCCGAGCTACGAACACCTTTTTCAATAATTCTTGCAGATATAATACCTGTTTTGGCGGCATTGGCGGGGTTTATAGGCTTACAGCTCTGTCCGCTTTCTGCAATTATAATAAGACCACTTGCCTGTATTGCAGAAAGTGCCATTGTATTATAAATACCATCTGCATCAAAGCCCATAAGCTTTGCACAGGCGGCACCACAAGCAATTGCACCTGCTGTGCCTGTTGAATGGAAGCCACGATGCACAAGGCCCGGTTGCACTGCCGCTGCAACCCTGTTATACACCTCATAGCCTACATTAACGGCAGTAATAATATCTTTACCGCTAACAGACAAGGTTTGTGCAAGGGTTAACACCGCAGATATAACGTGAGCGCCAACGTGACCCATTGCTTTTCTGTTGCCATCATCCATATCGGCACCATGGGCATAGCAAGCACTTAAAAATGCCGCATTTGGTGCAGGAAGTCGTTTACTTGAAAAAATAAAATCGCATTCCTCTTTACCGCCCATATCTAAAACAACTGAGTTAACAGCATCGTTAAACACAGTATTTACCTTTATACCTGCAAAAGCAGCCGCAAAGTAATCGGCAATATACTTCTTTGTTGTTTCAACAACCTCTGCTGATAAATCATCATAGCTGAGATTATATGAGAAATCACTAAGGATTTTAGTTGCATGTATCATTTCGTTTCACCAACAAAATTTATGATTATATTGAACGTCTGATGTACTTACCTCTGCCACATTCAGCTGTAATAATGCCATCCTTCTGGATAACCTCGCCTCTGCTGAGTGTGTATCTTGGCCAACCCTTAAATGTCATTCCCTCATAAATAGAGAAATCGCTATATCCAAAAAGATCGGGAGTAATAGTACGTTCCCAGTTAAGGTCTACAATTGCAAGGTCTGCATCCTTACCTATTGCAATTTCACCCTTATCCTCAAGACCGAATACGCGTGCGGTATTTATACTGTTAACCTGGGAAAGTGTATGAAGAGGAATTTTTCTCTTATGATAGCCCTCGCTGATAAGCACAGGTAAAATCATACCAGGGCCACCGAAACCAACATATACACCCCAGATATCGTCTCCGCGTTCGTATTTTTTTGCTTTATCAACAGGAACATTATCTGTACCCATTGTTTTAACACTGCCGTTTTTAATACCTTCCCACAATGCTTCGATATCTGACTGTGCATGAAGTGGTGGGTTAACCTTTGCAAGAAGACCTGCTTCTGCTTTATCGGTAAGTGTAAGGTACTGCGGACATGTTTCAAGGGTTACATTACCGCCGAATTTTTCTTTTAATGTTTCGTACATTTCTACTGTACTGCCTGCCGCTGTGTGAACAACATACATATTACCGTCAACAACACTGTTAATCCACATTGAATCAGCAACACAAGCTGTTTCTACAAATGTAGGCCTTGTTTTACCGAAATTTTCGAGAGAATACTGATCAATATCCTGTGTTTTAAGGTCTCTTTCAAGAGCGCGGAAAACATCAGGGTCTTCGCAATGCACACAAAGAAGAAGCTTTGGTGAAATTTCACGAAGCTGTTTTAAAATAAAGTAAAGGTCTGCCTTATCGAGTGTAAGCGCTTCTTCCTTAGGAATATCATAGAAAAGGTGTGCAATATCCTGTTTATCGAAGAAGAATTTGAAGGAAGTAATACCCAAATCACGGATATAGCCCTCTATCTGTGTTAAATGCACCTTTGCACAAAGACCTAATGAAATAGCAAAGTCAACAAGGCTGTTGTTTTCACCGTCACTTATTGCCTCTTGCACTGTTTCAAAATAGTTACCCTTGCCTCTGTGGTAGTTAATAAGGGTTGTAAGACCACCTATAGCCTGACGAGGTGTGTCATATCTGAAAGCATCACCCAAAGGCTTATAAAGACCAATATGCATATGTGGGTCTATTGTACCGGGCATAACAAACATACCTTCTGCATCAATAACCTCTGCCTCGCCCTCGTATGTACCGGGGGCAAGAATTGCAGATATTTTTTCACCATCAATAAGAAGGTCTACCTTTTTTTCTTCGTGCTCAAAAACTACTGTACCGTTTTTAATAAGCTTTTTCACAACAATCACTTCTCCTCTTTAAGACTATAGAAGTATTCCTTTACATAATCACTGTTTACAACATCACCATATTTCATCCACACGTCAAGAAGTGCAGCCTTGTGAGAAATTGTAATACGGTCAAAAAGACAATCCTCTACATAGCCGAGGTTGTAGTTTCTTGTAACAGCATCTACAGCTGTTGCTCTGCAACAACCACTTGTTGAGCCGCCTACGATAATAACTGTATCGATACCAAGCTTTACAAGATAGCTCTGAAGTGGAGTGCCATAGAATGCACTTGCATAGCTCTTAGGAATAATAAGCTCTGTATCAAGTGGCTTTACACACTCAAGAAGGTCTGCCTCAGGAGCGCCATCAATGTATTTTGTCTGATCGCGTTTTGTTTTTGTTGCAAAGCTATCGAAAGCATTTGTTGAATTCTGAACGTTTCTTGTGTAGAAAATAGGCACACCGCACTCTCTTGCAACATCACGAAGAGAAAGAATTTTTCTTACGCCTGCCCAGCTTTCTGCACCGCCACCTGATGGCCATTCATCGAGCTGATCTTCAATAGGCTTATCTGCACCAATATAGTTTGGCTGAAGGTCAATTATAAGTAAAAGTGGCTTTTTACCAAATCCACGTGGCTGACCATAATGACCTTTTTCAATAACTATTCTGTCAACATCTGTTAAACAATCTTCCCATGCATGCATAAATTTAACCCTCTTTCTTAAATTACATACCTAAATAAATCTTTTTAAGATCATCACTGTTTGATATCTCTTTTGCATCACCGCTAAGAGCAATTTTGCCCTGCTGCATAACATAAGCTCTATTAGCCATTTTAAGAACATCGTGAACATTCTGCTCTGTTATGAGTATAGCTATACCCTTGCGGTTAATAACATTTATAGCCTCAAACATCTTCTGTGTTGTTATAGGAGAAAGACCGATAGATGGTTCGTCAAGTATAAGAAGCTTTGGTTCAGCCATAATACTTCTGCCGATAGCAACCATCTGCTGTTGACCACCACTAAGGTTACCGCAAGCCTGTTTTTCCATTTTCTCAAGCTCCGGGAAAACAGAGTAAACATATTCAAGATTAGCTTTCTCGTTCTGCCTTGCTCTTTTTGCGAAAGCACCCATTTCAAGGTTTTCTCTTACACTCATTTGTGGAAAAATCTTTCTTCCCTCGGGAACCTGAATAATGCCCTTTTCAACAACTTTATCTGCTGTGTAAGAGGTTATATCTTCACCATCAAAAAGAATTGAACCGCTACTTATTGAATTGAGCTTGGAAAGTGCACGAACAAGTGTTGTTTTACCTGTTCCGTTGGCACCAATAAGCGCAACGATCTCAGATCCCTCTATTTTCATAGAAACATCCTGAATAATACTGAGTTGGCCGTAATTAACAAATAAATTCTTTACCTCAAGCATACATTACACCTCCGCAGTTTTTCCAAGATAAGACTCAATAACCTGTTTATTGGCTGATACCTCTTCGGGTGTACCCTTACTGATAAGCATACCCTGGTCAAGAACATAAACAGTATCTGAAAGTGCCATAAGTGCAGGCATAATGTGCTCAATCATTAATATTGTTACACCTGAATCTCTGATTTTCTTGATAAGTTCAACCATTTCAGCAGATTCGGTAGGTGTAAGACCTGCCATAACCTCATCAAGTAAAAGGAGCTTTGGCTGAGTTGCAAGGGCTCTTGCAAGCTCAAGACGTCTCTGCTCACCTGTGTTAAGATTTGCTGCATCAAGCTCTTCTTTATCCTTAAGACCGATAAACTCTATACATTCTTTTGCTTTCTTATATGCCTCTGCTTTGGTTGAGCATTTGTTATATGCACCAACAGCTGTATTCTCAAGAACAGAAAGGCCTGCGAATGGTTTTGCAATCTGGAAGGTTCTACCGATACCCATTTTGCAGATAATATGTGGTTTTGCTTTTTCAATGCGCTTACCTAAGAAGGTAATTTCACCACTTGTTGCTTTATAATAACCGGTAAGGCAGTTAAAAAGTGTTGTTTTACCTGCACCATTTGCACCGATAAGTCCAACTATTTCACCCTCGTTAATTGTCATTGAAACCTTTTCAACGGCTTTGTTGCCATGGAAATATTTACAAACATCTTTAGCTTCAAAAATAATCACTTTCCTGCCCCCTTCTTACCTTTTAATTTCATAACTCTGCCGAAAATACCATCCGGACAGAAGAGAATAAATGCTACAATAACGGCACCGTAAACAATCATATTAACACCGCTGATTGATGTAAATACGGAGTTACATAACTCCTGAAGAGGAATTATAAGAAGCGCACCTAAAAGCGGACCATAAAGTGTACCGCTGCCACCAATTATACAAGGAACAATCGCTTCAACTGAAATTGTAGCCGCAAAAACAATTGATGGGTCTATAAAGCCGTAGTATTGTGCATAAAAGGTACCTGCAAGTGCGGCAAATGCTGCAGATGAAGAAATAGCAATAAGCTTGTACTTCAGAACATTTACACCAAGTGCGGCAGCAGCCTCCTGATTACCCTTGATAGCAACAAGGTTAAGACCTAATTTGCTACGAGACATAAGAGCAATAAATACTGTTGCAACTGCTACAAAAATTAAAATTACATAGTAATATGTTTTATCACTTACAAACTGGAATTTTAATGGGTCCTGTAAGTAAGGAATAAGGATACCTGTTGCACCGCCAAGACTCTTTGTATTGTTAACGATAATACGGAAAATTTCAGCAAAGGCTAATGTTGCAAGTGCGAAATAGTCATCTCTGAGCTTGTATCTGAATGAAAGGAAGCCGATGATAGCACCAACACCTGCCGCAACACCCGCGCCAATAAACATACCAATCCAAGGATTGACACCAAGCATTGTATAAAGTGCTGTTGAGGTGTATGCGCCTATACCGAAGAATACAGCGTGACCGAAAGAGAACTGACCCGCGTAGCCACTCATAATGTTCCAGCTTTGACCGAGAAGTGCCGCAATAAGAACACTGATACCTATACATAAAACATAGAAATCAGCAAACAATGGGAAAAGAAGCCCCACAATAAGCAACACAGATAATGTAATACGATTGATATTTTTAGTGCTCACGACGATTCCTCCTTCCAAACAAGCCTGATGGTTTAACGAGAAGAATCAAAATAAATGCCGCATAAACTGTAAGGTCACTCCAGCTACCACCTGCAACATAACCTGTAATTGATTCAACCACACCTACAATAAGACCTGAAATAAGCGCACCCCAAAGGTTACCCATACCACCTAAAATTGCAATAACAAAGCACTTAAGCTGGAATGTTTCGCCGAGTGTCGGATAAATACTTAAAATCGGAGTAAGAAGTGCACCTGCAATACCTGTGCAAAGAGCACCGATACCGAATGCGATTGCATTTGTTTTCTTTATAACAATACCCATAAGCTGTGCGCCTTCTCTACTCTGTGAGCAAGCACGGATAGCCTTACCTGTGCGGGTACGATAAAGCATAAGATATATAACAACTGTAACTACAAGTACAACGCCGAATGCAACCAATTTTTCAGGGCTGATTGCAATCTGACCAAGCTTGATTGTGCCTTTGAAATCATCAATTTCAAGTGTTTTGTAGTTTGGTGTAAAAACAGCAAGCAAGCCGTTTTCTAATATATACGCAACACCTAAGGTAAGTAAAAGCTGGTTATGCGTTGGAGCATCAGAAATTTTATCGATAAGTAAATTCTGAATAATATAACCTAAAATAAAGAGTGTAGCCGCTGCAAACACAAGAGCGATATACGGGCTTATGCCAAGACCTGTTGATACAACATAAACTGTGTACATACCAACTGTCATCATAGCACCATGGGCAAAGTTTGTGATTTTCATAACACCGAAAATCAAGGAAAGACCCAAAGCGGCAAGTGCATAAACACCACCCATGAGCAATCCGTCAAGAAGCGCCTGGAATATCTGAATATTCATTATTTAACATCCTCCTGATTGCGAATTATTTTTCCCTCTGCATATTCTTCAGGATAAACAATAACCTGTTTACCATTCTGAATCTGAATAAGAACACCTGCAGAATTGATGTTTTCACCTGCTTCATCAAATATAATTTCTTCCTGAGGAAGCATATGGTCTGTCATATTGGTTTGAGCTAAAGCATCCCTAAGCTTATCACAATCGGCACTTTCTGCGCGTCTGAGTGCATCTGCAATTACCATAATTGATTCATAACCATAAATTGCACAAACAGGAATTTCTTCACCGTATGTTTCACGATATTTTGTTAAAAGGTAGTCTGTTTCTTCGCTATTAGGATTATAACGATAATTTATATCGAAAAATCCGTCTGCCTGAGTACCATAAGTATTAGTAAACTTTGCGTCTGAAAAAGCGCCATTAGCAACACCCATAATCATTGGGAATGTAACATCTCTGTCGATAATTTCTTTTGCAAGAAGATTCTGGTCTGAATAGTAACCAACAGGAATAAGAATATCGGGATCAAGTGATACAAGCTTTGTTACCTCTGAGCTTAATGTTGATGCCGATGCACTGTAGGGAATCATACCTACAATTTCAAGACCCGTCTTATGAATGTTTTTTTCAATATACGTTGCAATACCTGAGCCGTAGTTGGAATCTTCATACACAATAGCAACTGTTTTCATATCAGGAGCTTTAACTGATGTGATATACTCTATAAAGTTCTCTGAAAAAGCAACTGTGCTTGGCTGAATTCTGAAAGAATATTTATAGCCGTTAGTAAGAAGAGTTTCACTTGCCGCAACAGTAACAACAAAAGGAACAGAAAACTTTTCTGCAGTACGTGATACAACCTGTGCAGAACCACTTGTATATGTACCTGTAAGTGCACATACATTCATATTAATAAGCTTCTGCGCTGCTGTTGCCGCACCACCTGCTGTACCAAGGCTATCAACAACCTTTAATTCAAGCATCTTACCATTGATGCCACCTTCTGCATTAATGCGGTCAATAGCAATTTTTTGTGAATTAACAAGTGCTTGTCCTTCGTATGCCATACTACCTGTAAGCGGATGTATGGAACCGATGCGTATAACATCTGTACTCTCTTCTTCACCGCAGCCTGTAAGCGAAAGCATTACGGTGAAACAAAGAACAATGCTAAGCGCGACACAAATAATTCGTTTCATAACTCATACCCCTTTATTAGTTTTTTCGATATGCATAATCGTTTTTTTCGATAACGAGTATAGCAAAAAATAATATTAAAGTCAACAAAAATCGAAAAATAATTACATTATTTTATAAATTATTTATTACACAATATATCTACCAAAGCTTTCATCGGCTTATTTATATATTTATCCTTTTTATAAATAATGGCTATGTCTCTTTCTTCGTCTGCTTGCTTAATGTTATAGAAATTCAACTCATCCTTCAGCTTACCATAATTTCGATAGCTTGAAGGCAGAAGCATAACACCCATTCCGCTTTTAACAAATGAAATTGCTGTAGATATCTCTGAAACTGATATATAAATTTCAGGAGAAACACCGCTTTTTCTGCAAAGGGCGTAAAATTCATCTGTTAATACCTGACTATCCTCCAAAAGGACAAAACGCATACCTGCCGTATCCTTAAAATCCACTACACCACCCTTGGATGGAAGCTTTCCGGAATAATCGGCAGAAGTAACCAGCATTATCCGCTCTTTTTCGGCAGGTAAAACAGCATAATCCTCATACTTTTCAAAGCCTGATGTAACTGTATAAGCAAAATCAATATTACCATCTGCAAGGTTTTTTATAATGTCACTTGTTTTGCTTTCAAAAAACTTAAGCTTCACATTGGGATAGCTTTTATTAAATTCTGAAATCACCTGTGGTAAAAGGAAGGTTGCTCTTGATGGAGATAACCCGACACGCAATGTACCGCAAGCGCCCGAATCTGCATCACTTATGCTATCGAGCGTTTCATTGTAAATATCAATTATTTTTCTTGCACCCTTAACATATATCTCACCGAATTGTGTTAATTTCATAGGAGTGGCAGAGCGATCAAAAAGCGTTATGCCTATCTCCTTTTCAATCTTCTGGATATATTGGCTAAGAGTTGATTGAGAAATTTTCAGTTGTGTTGCTGCTTGTGAGAAATTCAAACACTCACTAAGAGCAAGCACATATTCAAATCGTTTCAAATCTGTCATAAATAATACTCCTTATATATACACATACATATACACAATAAATATATCCTACTTACCACCCTTTGTCAATTAAAAACAAAATTTTATTAAAAACGCAGAAGATTTGAGTTGTTTTTACATATAAACAATGGTATAATGCAAAAAAACAATATTATTGGAGTTAATTATGAATTTTAAAGAGATAGCTATCAACAGACAATCCTGCAGAAGCTACAACGAAAATAAAGAAGTGGAAAATGAAAAGCTTGAGGCGATACTTGAAACTGCTCGCCTCGCTCCTTCTGCTTGTAATGGTCAGCCTTACCATATAACAGTTTGCAAAGGCGCTACAGCCAAAACTGTTGCAGAGCTTACAGCCGGTCTGGGACTTAACAAGTTTGCTGTACAGGCACCTATTATGCTTGTTATATCTGAAGAAAGCTATGTTTCCTCTGCCGGTATGGGTGCTAAAATAAAGGGAAATGATTACCGCTCAATAGATATTGGCATAGTTTCAGCATACATTACCGCAGAAGCAAAGGCACAAGGCCTCGACACATGCATTTTAGGTTGGCTTGACGATAAAAAGATACGCAAGGTATGTGGTCTTACCAAACCTGTAAGGCTGGTTATTACATTGGGTTACGCAAAAGATGGTGACAAGCTCCGTCAAAAGAAAAGAAAATCAACAGAAGAATTAATTACAATTATAGAATAATAAAAAACTCAGGCCTATGACTTAAAGTCAACGACCTGAGTTTTTTGTTTTAGTAAGTAATATTGTATATAGTTGTAATATCACCATGCATACGCACGTTCATAGTAATTACAGCGGTGCCGGTGCAAGACATTCCCGGTGAAACTGCTGTATTCTCAACATAAATAAGTCTACCCTGATTATCAAACCTCGCAACAATTGTTGAACCGCTAAATGTAACATCATAGGAATTAATTGTAAGCCCCGAATCAGACATATCTGTATCAAGTGGTGGTAAACAATTGGCATGGGCATCAGGCATCTGATTTGTTGTAAGATGTTCTTCTTTTAATACCATTTTTATTGTATAGCCCTCAGATGTTTGTGATACAACCTCGGCACTTACAACATCATTTGCGCTGAGTGTAACGTTACTTTTGGCAGGTGGTAAAATATCATTTGGTGTAACACCTTTACTACCATCTATTCCGTTAGCAAAAGAATATACATCATTTATATTTGAATCATTTATAAAGGATTGCAAAATTCTCTGAGCAATATTTCCACCGGTGATTTCGTCAACAATTACATTCATTCTTGTATTGTAGCTCATCTTAAAATCACGAGTATTTTTAAGATCGTTCATTGAAGTAACATACTGTGAAACAATTGCATCTGTGCCTTGGGGAACATTAAAGGGATTGCTTTGTGTAACTGTTTCAGGTACAGTATAAGATTGTGTTACACCGGAAACATCTCCTACTGTTATTACATCTGATGAATACATATAGGTATTTGTATAATCATCCACCAACTCTTCTAACTCGTCAGCTGTATCTTCAACAGTTGTAGGCTCTGTTGAGGTTAATTGATAAAGTGTAGTTTCTTCTTTCTTAAAGATTGAGCCTGATTTTTGTGAAACAACAAAAACAATGACAGTTATTAAAGTAAGCAAAAAAGCAACCATAACAACAATTGCAACTGTCTGTTTTTCTTTTTTACTTAATTCCACAAAAATCACCTCTTTCACAATCAACTTTACAATTGAATAAAACAAAGCCGGTCAACAGGGACCGGCTTCATTTGGTGAGTTATCGGGGATTCGAACCCCGGACACCCTGCTTAAAAGGCAGGTGCTCTGCCTACTGAGCTAATAACTCATATTCAAAACCCTGTAAACAGGGTTTTTATTACTTTACAAATGCAAAAATAAGAACTGCTGCAAGAGTTGCAACGAAGAATACAACGCCAAGAATCTTAGTAAGTTTTGCAAGCTTTGCTTCTTTTGTTCTGCCCTTATTTTTATCGAAGAAAGAATCGCTACCGCCTGCAATTGCACCGGAGAGACCCTGTTGCTGGCTCTGCTGAAGCATAACCAAAACTACGATAAAAATTGAAGAAATAATAAGAACAGCACCAAGAAGGTAGTGATACCATAAAAGTTCCATATATTATTTTCCTTTCGCTCGGAAATCGTTCTAATTCACAACGCCCGAATATAATAACACAGCATTATTAAAAATGCAAGTCTTTTTTTACTTTTTTTGAAAAAATTTTTATTGAAGTAAAACTGTATAATTTTAAGTTTTTGTGAAACCATATTAAAGGCAGATAAAGAGGTTAAGCGTTTGCATAATCAGATTATGTGTTAAACATCCTATTGGCTTTTCTGATTATAACTTTATCTGCTTACCTGCCTCTTTTTGGGAGGCAGGTATTTTTTTGCAGTTACTCAATATACAATTGTATACGTTCATTCTAATGTTAACTGAAGCTGTTCACCTGTATCCTCTGCGCTAAGCATTGCACCTGCAGCAGGAAGAGTTTTTGTTCTGTAACGGTGAGGCTTAACGAACTCCCCGTCTTTATATGGTCTAACACTCTGAAGCTTATGATACTTTTTGACTGTAAGCACATTAACCCCTGCAGTATCCTTTGTTGTTTTAGGTGAAATAGCCGCAGTATTAATAAGAAGGTGTCTGCCCGCTGTAGAGGTTATAACAAGCTCTGTATCTTCGTGGATATACATAACTGAAACTATCGGCGCTTTGTTGCTGTATGCCTTAATAAGCTTTTTACGATTTGTTTTTGTTGCATACCCTGCCATATCAACCTTCGCTACCTTACCATTTTCAAAGAAGAACAGCATATAGCCTTTATAATCGGTTGTTACCGCCATATAAATTGGTTTTTCATCCTTCTCAAACTCAAGCTTTGACGGAATAAAGTCACCAAGAACACTTGCCTTTGTATCATCAAAATCGGATGCTTTGGCTTTATACACCTGGCATTTATCTGTAAAGAACAAAAGCTCTGCTGTGTTTGACGAATTGAGAGCAATACTCATTTCGTCACCCTCTTTGAACTTGTGCTCACCACCCATTCTTAATGAAAGTGGTGTAATCTTCTTGAAATAGCCATCACGTGTAAAGAAAAGGTTAACCTCATAATCAGGAATTTCTTCAACAACATCTTCCTCATAATCGCAATCGTAAACAATTTCACTGCGACGAGGCTTGCCGTATTTATCAGAAACCTTATTAAGCTCATCAACAATAATCTTTTTAACTCTTGATTTACTGCTGAGAATATCTTCCATATCCTCAATGCTCTTTTTAAGGTCATCAATATCGTCAAGACGTTTAAGAATGTACTCTCTGTTCAAATGACGGAGCTTGATTTCCGCAACATATTCTGCCTGAATTTCATCAATACCAAAGCCAATCATAAGGTTTGGAACAACCTCTGATTCTTCTTCGGTTTCACGGACAATCTTTATAGCTTTGTCAATATCAAGGAGTATCTTTTTAAGGCCAAGCAACAGGTGTAATTTATCTTTAGCTTTACTTAAATCAAAATACACTCTGCGGTTTACGCACTCTGTGCGGAATGCAATCCATTCGTTAAGGATTTCTGCAACACCCATAACTCTTGGCACACCTGCAACAAGAATATTGAAGTTTGCACTGAAATTATCCTCAAGAGGTGTCATCTTATAAAGACGCTTCATAAGATGCTCTGCATCTGTACCACGCTTTAAATCGATTGTGATTTTAAGACCTGATTTATCAGTTTCATCACGGACATCGCTTATTTCTTTTAATGAGCCTGCTTTGACCTTTTCAATTATTTTTTCAATAATTGCTTCGCAGGTTGTTGTTGGCGGAATCTCTGTAATATCGATACAATTATTTGATTTATCGTAAGCATATTTAGCACGGATTTTGATTGAACCTCTGCCTGTATTGTACACCTCTTCAAGGGCTGTGCGGTCATAAATAACATTACCGCCACCAATGAAATCAGGTGCTTTTAAGGTTTCGAAAATATCAAAATCAGGATTTTTTATTAAACCGATAGTTGTATCGCAAAGCTCTTTAAGATTGAATGAGCAAATATTACTTGCCATACCAACGGCAATACCGCTGTTTGTGTTAACAAGCACACTCGGGAATGTAACAGGAAGAAGTGTTGGCTCCTTCATTGTGCTGTCGTAGTTGTCTACAAAATCAACAGTATCTTTATCTATATCCGCAAAAAGCTCTGTGCATATGCTTTCAAGCTTTGCTTCGGTATAACGGGATGCGGCATAAACCATATTTTTGGAATATGGTTTACCGAAGTTACCCTTACTATCCACATATGGGTGGAGAAGTGTCCCATTACCTCTTGAAAGACGCACCATTGTTTCGTAAATTGCGGCATCACCATGAGGGTTTAACTGCATTGTTCTGCCAACAATGTTTGCAGACTTTATTCTGCCACCATTTATGAGACCCATTTTATACATAGTATAAAGAAGCTTTCGGTGCGATGGCTTAAAACCATCAATTTCCGGAATTGCACGGGAAACAATAACACTCATAGCATAAGGCATAAAGTTTGTTTCAAGTGTTTCGGTAATTTGTTGGGTAACAACCTCACCCGCACCGATAATATTTGCCTTAACTGCTTCTTCAACCACAGGTGTATTATCTTTTTTCTTTCTTGCCATAATTAACTCCTGTTATGAAATATCTGCAAGGTCAATGTAAAGATGACCGTTTTCTGCAATGTACTCTTTTCTGTCCTGAAGATTATCACCAAGAAGGAGCTCAAACTTATCCGCAATAAGCTCTTCAATATCATCAGGTTCAACCTTGATAAGTCGACGGGTTTTGGGATTCATTGTGGTAAGCCACATCATATCCGCATCGTTTTCACCAAGACCCTTTGAACGCTGAATGGTGAATTTAGCATCACCGATTTCTTCAAGTGCCATAGCCTTTTCTTTTTCGGTATATGCGAACCATGTCTGACCTTTGGAATTGATTTCATAAAGAGGTGATTCTGCAATAAACACCTTACCCTCTTTAATGAGTGTTGGCATCAGGCGGTAAATCATTGTAAGAATAAGTGTTCTGATATGGAAGCCGTCAACATCGGCATCGGTACAGATAATAATCTTACTCCAACGAAGATTTTCAAGATTAAACAAGGATAATTCCTTATTTGATTTTGAAGCAACCTCAACGCCGCAACCGAGGACCTTTATAAGGTCTACAATAATTTCACTTTTAAAAATACGATTGTAATCAAACTTAAGACAGTTAAGAATTTTACCTCTTACAGGTATAACCGCCTGAAAGGCTGAATCACGAGCCTGTTTACAAGCACCAAGAGCAGAATCGCCCTCAACTATAAAAATTTCCCTCTCGTTCTTATCTTTACTACGGCAATCCACGAATTTTTCAACGCGGCTTGTCATATCATTAGATGAAGCAAGGGTTTTCTTTAAATTAAGACGAGTGCTTTCCGCTTTGACACGGGAGCGCATATTTATAAGAATCTGTTCGCAAAGCTTATCTGCATCCAGCTTATTTTCGATAAAGTAAATTTCAAGCTGATGCTTTATAAACTCAGTCATTGCTTCCTGGATAAACTTATTGGTAATAGCTTTCTTAGTCTGATTTTCGTATGAAGTCTGTGTTGAAAATGAAGAAACAACGAAAACAAGGCAATCTTCAATATCCTGGAAGCTGATTTTAGGGTCAGTTTTAAGATACTTGCCGTTTTGCTTCATATATGAATCAATCTGTGAAACGAAGGCACTTCTTGCAGCCTTTTCGGGTGCACCACCGTACTCAAGGAAGCTTGAGTTATGGTAATATTCTTTTAGCTGCTTTGTTTTTGAAAAACAAAGAGCCATATTCATTTTTAATTTATATTCAGGCTTATCTTCTCTGTCTTTACCTTTTCTTTCTGCCTGCCAGAATTGAACTGAGGTTAAGCTTTCGTCACCAACAACCTCGTTTATATAGTCAACAATTCCGTTTTCATATACATACTCAAAGGTTTCGAACTTTGTCTCTGTAAGCTGATTACGAAGAATAAATTTAATTCCGTTATTAACAACAGCCTGCTTTTTTATTGTTTCCTGAAAATATTCAAGAGGAATATTAATATCAGTAAAAACCTTCATATCCGGGCGCCACTTAATACGAGAGCCTGTATCTTTTTTATCGTACTCGGTTTTCTTCATTTCGCCATCAATTTTACCTGCTTTGAAATGAAGCTCATAACAATAACCGCCTGTGTGAATCTCTGCCTCCATATATTCAGAAGCATACTGTGTTGCGCAAAGACCCAAACCGTTAAGACCTAATGAATATTCGTAGCTACCGCCGTCATTAGTGTCATACTTACCGCCTGCATACAAATCGCAGAAAACAAGCTCCCAGTTGTAGCATTTTTCTCTTTGGTTGTAGTCAACGGGAATACCTCGACCGAAATCCTGCACCTCAACAGAATGGTCAAGAAAACGGGTAACAATGATTTTTTTACCATGCCCCTCTCTTGCTTCATCTATTGAGTTGGAAATAATTTCAAAAACAGAGTGCTCACAGCCTTCAAGACCATCGGAGCCAAATATAACAGCGGGGCGCTTACGAACTCGGTCCGCACCCTTTAATTTTTTTATACTGTCGTTGCCGTATTCTTTAGGTGTTTGTGCTTTTGCCATTTTTTTACCTAACCTTTCGGGGAAATACAAAATTTTGGTATTATATAGCATATATTATACTATATATTGTGACTTAGTCAAGTAGATTATAGTATTTGTAGGTGATAACAAAAATATGATGAACTACATATGGCCAATAATGATTGCATTTTCTTTCTTTGCCGCAATTGCACAAAACAATATGGCTGATCTTTCAAGTGCGGTTATATCAAGCGGTAGTGATGCAATAAATCTTGCAATTAAGCTTATGGGTATGATTTGCCTTTGGAACGGACTTATTCATATCGCTGAAAAAAGCGGTCTTACAAAAGCATTATGCAAGCTGTTATCCCCTGTTTTGAAAATACTTTTCCCCAAATTAAAAGATGATAAAACAAAAGAAACAATCGCAATGAATATGACCGCAAATATTTTGGGACTTGATAATGCGGCAACACCCTTAGGCTTAGAGGCTATGAACAGACTCCAACAGCTAAACACCGATAAAACGGTTGCAACTGATAACATGGTAAGATTTGTTGTTATAAATACCGCTTGCATACATATTGTGCCAACAACAGTTGCTTTATTAAGGCAACAGTACGGTTCCCCTTTTCCTATGGAAATACTCTTTCCTGCCCTTTTGACATCTGTTTGTGCTTTATCTGTCGGAATGATTATGACAATCCTACTGAAGAAGGTATTTAAATGAACTATTTCAGCAACTACCTTATACCCTGTGCTATATTCCTTATTATAGCCCACGGAATTCTAAAAGGCGTTGATATATTCTCTGAATTTTTAAACGGAGCAAAAAACGGCTTTAAAATAATTCTTAATATTACACCATCACTTATTGCTCTTATATTTGCTATCAATCTACTTAAAGCATCAGGCGGACTTGACATTCTCTGCTCAATATTATCCCCTGTTACAAATTTTTTTGGTATTCCCGAAAAGCTGACACCCTTAGCATTTCTTTCACCTATTTCGGGTAGTGGGTCCATAAGTATGTTTGAAAGCATTCTAAAGGATGTTGGTCCCGATAGTTTTCTGGGCAGATGTGCTTCTGTTATGATGGGGTCAACTGAAACGACTTTTTACACAATGACCATATATTACGGAAGTATAGGTATAAAAAAATCTCGACACACATTGCCTTGCGCTTTGTGTGCCGATTTAACAAGCTTTATTATTTCACCAATTATAGTTGGTCTTTTTTTCAATTAAACATCATTTGCAATTTAGGGTCCAGATACATTGAATATGCAGAATCTCCCTGACCTACAATGATATGGTCTACCACCAATATCCCTAATTTCCTGAATGTAACACAAAGGGAACGGGTTGAATCCATATCACTTGGTGATGGTTCGCAATCACCATTAGGATGATTATGAGCCAACACAACCTTTTTTGCATCGCAATCCAGAGCGGCTTGTAATGCCTTACGGAAATCTATAAACGAAGAGCTTTCGTCACCTGAAGATAATTCAACTGTCTTTTTAAGCTTCCCTGCAGAATCCATACAGAAAATATATACCTTCTCAACCTTTTCTGCACAAAGCTGAGAAATCGCAAGGGCTTTGTAATCCTCAGGTGTTTTATATGTAATTTTCTTTGTCTGCTTACTCTTTAATGCTCTATAATAAACCTCACCTACACAGGAAAGCAAAACTGCGGTATTATCACCAACACCGTTAACTCTTTTGAGCCTGTCTACATCTGCTTTAACCAGCTCTTCAAATGAGCCGAATTCGTTAAGAAGAGTGTGAGCTAATTCGTTTGTATCTGCCTGAGGAATGGCATAAAACAGGAGTAGTTCGAGGAGCTTGTGATCCTCGAACTGTGAAAAACCATTTTTACATACATTTTCCTTGACACGCTTTCTGTGACCGGAATGTATGTTTTTTACTTCTGCTTTTCTCTCCATAACAAGTCAAAACACCTGATTATATTGCTGCGTCCTTTTTAAGAATACCTGCCATATCGGTCTTTTCCCACGCAACATCTAAATCTATTCTGCCCATATGACCATATGCCGCAAGCTGTCTGTACTGTGGCTTTCTTAACTGAAGCTTTTCAATAATTGCGGCAGGACGAAGGTCAAAGTGCTTATTAACAAGCTCTTCAAGCTTAGCATCTGAAATTTTGCCTGTACCGAATGTATCAACACGCACAGAAACAGGACGAGCTACACCGATAGCATACGCAAGCTGAACCTCACATTTATCTGCAAGACCTGCAGCAACAATATTTTTAGCAACATATCTTGAAGCATAAGCCGCACTTCTGTCTACCTTTGTGGGGTCTTTGCCTGAGAAAGCACCGCCACCATGTCGTGAGTAACCGCCATATGTATCAACAATTATCTTTCTGCCTGTAAGACCGCTATCACCTACAGGACCGCCAACAACAAAGTTACCTGTTGGGTTAACAAAAATTTTAGTATCAGCATCAAGGTATTTTTCGGGGATAACAGGCTTAATAACCTTTTCAAAAATATCTTTTCTGAGAACTTCGATATCTACAGGGTCATGCTGAGAAGAAACAACAACTGCTTCTACTCTTACAGGCTTATCGTTTTCATCATATTCAATTGTAACCTGGCTTTTTCCGTCAGGACGAAGGTAGGAAATTGTTCCGTTTTTTCTTACCTCTGTTAACTTACGGGCAAGCTTATGTGCAAGAGAAACAGGAAGAGGCATAAGCTCTTCTGTATCATTGCAAGCAAAGCCGAACATCATACCCTGGTCGCCTGCACCGTGAAGGTTATATTCGTCTTCTTCACCATCCTTAAGCTCAAGGGACTTATCTACACCCATAGCAATATCAGGTGACTGCTTGTCTATGGTCTGGAAAACAGCACATGTATTACCATCGAAACCGCATTCGTTATTATCAAAGCCTATATCACAAACTACCTTACGGATAATAGCGGGAATATCTACCTGAGCCTTTGTTGTGATTTCACCCATTACCATTACCATACCGGTTGTACATGTTGTTTCACAAGCAACACGTGACATTTCATCTTGCTCAAGCATAGCATCAAGAATCGCATCAGAAACCTGGTCACACACCTTATCAGGATGACCTTCTGTTACAGATTCAGATGTAAAAAATCTTTTAGCCATTGTAAAAAATCCTCCAAAACACAATTAACCATTTTAAATAATTTATCAGTTTAATATTACACCATAATAAAATCATTGTCAAGTTGTGTCGATATCCTTATGAAGTTATTTATAATGTAAATACTCCTTGATATAAGTCTGTGTATATGTTATATTTATATAAATGTGTAAAATGTCAGGGGTGTTAAAAATGATAGACTCTATTTTATCGGGCTACGGTGCTTTTATTGGCACCTGTGAGCATATAAAGCTTTACATTTACTCAAAGCGTGCATTTAAGATGCAGGAAACTTGCATCAAAAGGCTTATGAGAAAAAACAAAACAACAGTTTATGGAAAATTACACAATTTTAAAGATGTTAAATCTATTGAGGATTACCAAAGAATAGTGCCTTTGTCTGTATATGCTGATTATGACGAATATGTATGGCGTATGGCAAACGGTGAAAAGGGCTTGATTACAAATATGTACGTAAGGCGCTTTACAGAAAGCTCAGGCAGTACAGGTAAGCAAAAGCTTGTTCCCCTCTCATACTGGGCAGAATGGGTTTGCCAATGCTTCAGCTTCAGCGCACCTGTTGGGTGTGCTGTTAAATGGTTCAGAAAGCAAGGTAGATCTCTGCCGCCACAGAAAGGTCTTTTAACTGCAGAAACAGGTTGCAGAAAGGTTAAGGGCGGTACTATCAGTTGCCTTTCATCTATTCCTCTTCTTAACATCCGCCCCCTTGTTCCTGCTTTTACAACATCACCTAAAGAAGTGCTTTTCCCTGACCCAAACAGCAATATGAATATGAACTACCTTAAGCTTCGCTTTGCTCTTGAAAACAGAAAAACAAGCTACCTTGGTACAATATTCATTACAACTCTTGAATCAATGTTTTTCTATATGGAAGAAAACTGGGAAATGCTTTGCGATGATATTGAAAAAGGTATTATAAACGATAGCATCCAAATGCCTGAAGATTTAAGAGCAAAATACAACAAAAAGCTTAAACCGAACCCCAAGCGTGCAAACGAGCTTCGCGAGGAATTCAAAAAAGGCTTTGACAGTTCACCTATTGTACCCCGTATATGGCCTAAGGTTGGTTGGATGTATGGTATGGGCACAGGGTCTTTGAGCTTCTATGCTAAAAAGCTGCGCAGGTATGTTGGCGAGGATTTACCTATGCACTACTTAGGCTACACAGCTACAGAGGCATTTATGGCAGTTCCTATTGAACTTAACTCTTATGATTATGTAATCCTTCCACAGAATGGTTTTTATGAATTCCGTCCTATTGAGCAAGAAGGCTACGATAATCTTCTTACAATAAAAGACCTTGAGGTTGGTAAAGAGTACGAAATCATTCTTACAAATATGAGTGGCTTCTACCGCTACAGAATTATGGATGTTATAAAGGTTACGGGCTATTACCATCAATCGCCTATGATTACATTCCAATACCGACTTAATCAGATTGCTAACATAAGCGGTGAAAAGGTCAGCTCCCTTGCATTTGATGAAATGGTTGCAAACCTTTCAGAAGCTACAGGTGATCTTTATATCGGCTACAGCATATATGCAGACCGTACAACCTCACCCGGTCACTACAAGCTTTTCCTTGAGCTTGCAGATGATATAAGTGACGAGAAAAAATCAACATATGCACAGGAATTTGAAAAATATCTGTGCAAGGGTAATGTTAGTGTTGAGCCTCTTATAAAAAGTGGTGCTTTAGGTCACCCTGAGGTTAAATTCCTAAAAAAAGGCACATATGACGAATACCGCGAAATTCTTCGCCGGCGTGGTGCAAACCTTAACCAGGTTAAACCGCTTAAGGTTATTGATACCGATGAGAAGAGAGATTTCTTCTTTGCTCATATTGAGGATTAAAATGGAAAAAAATGATTTTGAAAAAGAAGCATTATCCCTTAAAAGAAAAGGGTTAACTGACAATAATGTTATAAAAGCACTTATTGAAAAGAAAGAAAAAACACCATATATGCAAAAAAAAAGGTTGCCTACCGAAATGTATGATAAGGTTAACCTTATGTGCCGTAATTATATGGACAGAATGGCTCGTTTTGAGGTTGACTATAACTTTATAATTGATATTGAAAAATTCAAAAATACAGTTATCTGTTGCCTTGAATGTGCACCATTTATGCACTCGCAGGTTATATACTCCCCTTTGGCACCATACTGGAAGGTTGCGAACTATCATATTGATGATATGGTAAAGGTTTATTATGTTAATGAAATTGACCCTGCAAGAGAAGATTTCCTTAAAAATTCTATTCCGCTTAAAAACAATGTTCAGATGCATATTGGTGTATTTATTTGTCAAAGCAAAACATACATTTGCTTCTATTGGAATCATATGCTGTTTGATGGTGGCGGATTCAAAGCATTCTGGGCAGATATCTGCAAAAACTACAGCAAATATGTATTGGAGGATATTCCACCTATTGACTTTTCAAGCGGTTCAAGAAAGTATAGTGATGTTTACAAGGATATGCCCCTTGATAAACAAAAAAAGGCTAAAAAACAGCTTGCAAATGTTTCTCCAAAAATCAAACAAACACTCCCCTTTACCGATGAAAAAACACAGAATGTTATAATCTCACACCGGGAAATAAGTAAAGATAGCTTTTCAAAGGCTCTTTCTTATGCAAAAAGCGTCGGAGCAACTGCAACAGATGTTGTGCTTTCATCATATATTACCGCTCTCGGCAAGGTTGCAAAGCTTAATGCTGATGATGAAATAAGTGTTGCTTGTGCCACAGACTTAAGGCGTCATATAAAGGATTTATCTGCAATCGGGTATACAAATCACGTATCCTTTGCACATTGTCACCTTGACCGCAAAGGAAATGATTTTAAAGAAACACTTAAGTTTGTTGCAGAGAAAACAAAAGAACTTAAGAAAGACGAATTTATGGGCTTACACGGCTTGCCTCTTCTTAATTTCGCCTACAAATCAATGACATATATTCAGGCGGAAACTTTAGTTAAATTGTTCTACAACAACCCTATTTTATCCGTAAGTAATGTTGGTGCAATTGATACAGAAGCCTTTGCGCTCGCAAACAACAAGCCATTCTCAGCATTTGTGGCAGGGGCAGCAAAAAACAAGCCTTGCGCAGTAATGACCTGCCTTAGTATAAACGGCATATTCAAGGCTTCCGTTTGCCTGAGAGGAACACAGGAAGATAAAAAGGTTCTCGAAGAATTCTTTACTGTATTTAAAGATACAATTGATAGTATATAAAAAATAGTTGATACTCACCGAGTATCAACTATTTTTTTATTTATTAGTCTTTTGTAAGTAAACGGATGTATCGCTTGAAGAATGCAACACCGTCTTCTAATGAAGAAACAGGAATTCTTTCGTTTGTACCATGAGTTGTAAGAAGAAGACCTGTATCCATAAGGAATGGAGAATAACGATAAATGTTATCGCAAACATCTTCGTACTGACGAGCATCTGTACCGCCCATTACAAGGTATGGAGCAACAATTGCTTTAGGATCCATACTCTTACAGGTTGCCTCGATAACCTTGAATGCTCTTGAATCAGTTGGAGAAATCTTTGATGGGTTTTTACCTGCAAGAAGCTTAACCTCTGCCTTATCTCCTGCGATTTTCTTAATGTGTGCTTCAACATCTTCAATTGTCTGACCGGGCATAATGCGGAAGTTTGCAACAACGCTTGCCTTCTGCGGAAGAACATTTGGTGCAGGGCTACCCTGTGCCATTGTTACAGCTGTAGTTGTTCTCATCATAGATGCAACCGCAGGAATGTTAGAACAAATCTTTGTAACTAACGGTTTGAGGATAGGAAGATTACACATTACGCATCTTACAGGATATGTAGTGCTCTTACCGATTTCTGTAAACAATGACTGAAGCTGACCTGTAAGCTCTGCTTTAAACTGATGATTTTCAAGGTCGCAAACGATTTTAGAAAGCTTACCGAGCGCACTGTGCTTTGGTGGCTGAGATGAATGACCTCCCTTTGCATTAACAGAAATCTCAAAGTCAACGTGACCTTTTTCT
>JAZSCV010000027.1:0-5632 GCA_045530855.1 Acutalibacteraceae bacterium | reverse complement strand
CATATAATTGTTCCCGAAATCTATGATGTACTTAAAAAGGTTGATTCAAAACAGCCTTATGCAATTGAGCATATTTATAATGAAGACGAATATTATGCCTTCGACCCCGAAAATGTGAACTACGGCACTCTCAACGAAAAGCCCTGCCCCGGATATTATAACGACGGTCAGTTTGATGCTTTGATTGAAAACGGCGATGTGCTTGCGATGTTTACAGGTCACGACCACACAAATGCCTTCGGTGTAAGAAATCAGGGGATTGATATCTTTACCTCTCCCATGACCCGTTACAAAGGTCTGGCTTACACAACTCAGTACGGTTACCGTGTTGTTGAAATTGATGAAAATGATACTTCAACCTATGATACAAGAGTTGAGCGTCTTTATGATGTTTTTGATTTTGATTATATAGAAACCGCAAAAGATAACGGTGACAAATATTCAAAGAGAATTGCTTTTGAGCTTGCGGTAAAGGGCAGTGTTCAGGAAAGCTTTATGAAGCTTTATCAATCCGTTGTCGAACTCATCACAGACAGAAAAGTTACATATCCGCATTAACCGGAAATATATTAATAAAACAATTAAGGAGCAATATAGTGTGAGTGAGTTTTTTAAGTTTGACCCTGCAGTTTTTGCAGTGGATAAATCTTATCAAATTATGATGCCCTGTGAAAAAGCCGGCCTTTTCTTTGTTAAGGTTAGGGATAAATTTTATTATGATGAATCCAACGGTATTATGCGTTCAAGAAATGAGATACACAGGGTTGAGGTGCCTATGGATGAACTGGATGAAGCTGGGGAATACACTGTCTGCATCCGACCTGTTATTGAAAGAAAGCCGTATTTCACCGAAACCGAAGAAGTACTGGAAAAAAGATATAAATTCTGTCCCATACCCGAAAAGGGTATAAGAGCTTACCACATCTCTGATGCTCATAATCTTATCAAAGAGCCCGTAAGGGCTGCGGAAACTTTCGGTGATATTGATTTTCTCATTTTAAACGGAGACGTTATCGAACACAGCGGTGACCCTTCAAAATTTATTAACATATACGAAATATGCTCACTTTTAATGAAAGGTGAAAAACCCTGCATATTCTCAAGAGGTAACCACGATTTAAGAGGTGATTTTGCAGAGAAATTTGCCGATTACACTCCCAGTTACTTGGGTAATACATATTACAGCTTCCGCCTCGGTAATATATGGGGAATACTGCTTGACTGTGGCGAAGATAAGCCCGACGATCACGAAGAATACGGCTTTACCGTTGCCTGCCATGCTTTCAGGGAACGCCAGACTGAATTTTTGAAGAAGATAATCAAAAACAAAGAAAATGAATATGAGTTCAAGGGTATTAAGCATAAGCTTGTGATTTCTCACAATGCCTTTACTCACAGATATAACCCTCCTTTTGATATAGAGCAGGATATTTTCGCTGAATGGGCAAGACTTTTAAGAGAGAATGTTAAGCCTGAGGTTATGATTTGCGGCCATGCACACGAACTCAACGTCTATTATCCTGAAAATACTGAGTGGAACACTAACGGGAGTATAAGCCCTGTGGTAATAGGCAGCACAGTTGAAAAGGATGATGAAAATTATTTTGCGGGCTGCGGATATATTTTTAACCAAGATGAGATTAAGCTCATATTCACAGACAGTAACGGCAAAATAATAAAAGAAGAAACTGTGTAACAGAACAGTCTGATCAAAAACAGCAGGAAACATCCGCAAGATGTTGCCGTAATAGAAATCTTCAATGATATTTGATATTATGTATTTCTCTGTGTCTGATGAAATATATTAGAGTACGAAATATAGAATATGTATTACCGGAGAACTGCTTGTGTTATAAACACCTGCACCATAGTGAGTATTCATTACACAAGTGAATACTCACTTTTCTTTTTTACATTTCCTCATTGTTAAATTTAGTATAATTAGTTATGTATCGAGCAGGCTTTGACCTGCTCTTTTTTGTTATGCCGTGAGATATTCCACGGCTACACCTTGTCTTGTTTCGAGGACTATGTTTTCCTCTTTTATGGGATTCTCAACTACCCCGAAAAATCTGTAATGAATGATAGCCCCTTTGCGTTCTGTTTTTACCCTTACCTTCGATGAAGTAACTCAAGAGATTTGCCGTCAATACGGCAGATTACTAAATATGATGTTTTAATTTTGTAGCGAATTCTTTATAATGTTGGCTGAGGATATAATCAATTACAGCTTCTTTTGGAATGATGTAAGTACATCTTATATAAAATGTTTTAATATGTTTACCTTTGATTATTTTTCTTGCAGAGTTAGGACAAATACCGCCAAGCATTTCACAAAACTGTGGAATTGTAATTAAGTCAGGATATTTGCGAAATTTTTTTCTTAATTCATTTTTTTCCATATAATTCTCCTTAAAGGTATTGTCAATGGCGGAGAATTAAGTTATAATATTTGACGTACTTAAATTCTGAATTAAGTACGTTTGATGTTGTTAAAATTGAATCGACCCCCGAAAGTCGCCGAAAGAGTAAATTTTTTATTCACGATTTTTTCGAGGATTTCAGGTTTAAAGATGATTACACAATGAATTTCTGGTGATATATAAGGATTTTGAGGATTTTTTGTTCCTTTAAATTCCTTTTGATGGTTGTGGTTTCCGGATGAGTTACATCACTCAAAATCCGTTGGTAGCGATACCGTGCGGGTTCGACCCCCGCCATCGGCACCACAAAATTAAGGGATTGTGCAAATCAGCACAATCCCTTTTTGCTTTAAAGGGTGTGAAAACTGTGAGCGATTACCTTAACACGGTCAAAAACTGTGAACTCTTTTACGGTATTCCCGATTCCGAGCTTCCGCATCTTCTTAACTGTTTAAGTGCTGAAAGAAAAAGCTTTGCCAAGGGCGATATTATTTGCCTTGCAGGCAGCAAAACCAATTCGGCAGGCATTGTGCTTTCGGGCAGAATTTATCTTGAAAGCAGCGATTTTTTAGGCAACGCCTCCATTGTTTCGGAATTTATCGCCGGCAGAAGCTACGGCGAAAACTATGCGTTTGCACAGAATCCGAACATTCCTTTTAACATAATTGCAAAGGAGCCCTCGGAAATTCTGGTCTTTAACATCAGACGCTTTACCGAGCCTTGCATAAAAGACTGCGAGTTTCATAAGATTCTTATGGCAAATCTGGTCAGCTCCATTGCCACAAAATCCTGCGAGCTGAGCAACAAAATAAGCCATCTTTCAAAGCGTACAACAAGAGAAAAGCTTATTTCTTATCTTTCCGAGCAGTCACAGCTTCAGAACAAATCAATTATCACTATTCCGTTTAACCGTCAGGAGCTTGCCGATTATCTCTCGGTTGAGCGAACGGCAATGACAAAAGAGCTCACAAAAATGAAGAATGACGGTCTGATTGATTTTGACGGAAGAGTTTTCAAGCTTAAATAAAATTTGCCCTGCGGATTTCCCGCAGGGCATTTTCTGTTTATTTATCCTCTGTGCAGCCGCAGCAGCTTCCGCTGCATTTTCCGCTTTCGGGGCAGCCGATGCATTTTTTGCCGCTTTTCTTTGCTTTATAAACATAGAAAGCTGCAAGACCGATTATTGCTGCCAGAATTACAGCTATTATAATTGTATCCATATTATTTAAACTCCGTTATTATTTAACTGAAGCAAGCTTTTTTGCCTCTTTCTTTGCTTTTTCCGCTTTGGCTTTTTTATCGGAATTAATGCAGAGAGCAGCAATAATTGCAGCAAAAACAATAACCGCTGCAAGACCGGGCAGGAAGCCTGCTCCGAATGAGCCCGTAGTAATAAGCGTGCCAATCTGATATACAAGATAACCAACTGTGAAACCTGTTCCGAGCTGGAATCCGATACCTGCCCAGAGCCATTTTGCACTCTTCATTTCAGAACGCATAGCACCGATTGCAGCGAAGCAAGGAGGTGTGAAGAGGTTGAACATAAGGTATGCAAGTGCTGCCACTTTTGTAAGTCCCATTGTTGCAGCAACTACATCTTCTCCACCTGTAAGTTCAAGTGCATCAGTATCAATAAAATTAGTCATTGCAAAGCAGACTGCCAATGTACCAACAACATTTTCCTTTGCGATAAAGCCTGTAACAGCAGCCGCTGCAAGTTGCCAGGAAAGAATACCAACAACAGGAACAATCACATAAGCAAATGGACCTGCAATAGATGCAAGAATTGATGAATCTGCTGTTTCTGCTACTGTAAAGCTCCATGTAAATGTCTGCATAATCTGAACTGCAGTATTGCAAAGAAGGATGATTGTTGCGGCCTTAACAATATATGACCAACCTCGCTGACACATTGAAAGGAATGCTCTTTTAAGTGATGGTAATTTGTATTCAGGAAGCTCAATAATGAAGAATGACTTTTTAATCTTGTTACCTGTAATTTTATTGACAAGAAGTGCACCGATAAGGATAATAACAATACCTGCAAAATACATCAAAGGACCAACCCAAGAAGCATCACCGAAGAATGCACCTGCAAAAAGTGAAATAACCGGAAGCTTTGCTCCACAAGGCATAAACGGTGCTAACATTGCTGTTGCTCTGCGTTCACGTTCATCACGGATTGTACGACAAGCCATAACACCGGGAATTGCACATCCTGTACCGATTACGAATGGGATAATTGATTTACCACTAAGTCCAACCTTTTTGAAAATCGGGTCAAGAACAACTGAAGCACGAGCCATATAACCACAATCTTCAAGAAGGGCAATAAGGAAATACATAACCATAACAAGTGGCAAGAATCCAATAACTGCGATTACGCCACCGATTACACCGTCAACGAGAAGTGCAGAAACAAGTGGATTTGCATTTTCAAAGAATCCTGCAATCCATTCCTGAACACCTTCAAGAATACCAACAAGCCAATCTGCAATCCACACACCGGGACCTGCCTGTGAAATCCAGAAAACAAGGAACATTACAACTGCGAAAATCGGAAGCCCGAACCACTTGTTTGTAAGGATATCATCAATCTTATCCTGATAATTTCTGTCCTTTGTAAGGACTTTTCTTTTTTCAACTGACTTAACAATGCCGTTTACAAATTCAAAGCGCTTTTTATCAGCCTCAACAACAGACTTTTTATCTGTCATATTAACATTACTCTGAATATAAGGTGCCTTTTGCACTTTACCAAAGCTTTCTACTGCTATAGCCACAACATCCTTCAAACCGTCAGAAGATGTAGCAATTGTTTCAATGACGGGACAATTAAGCATTTTACCTAAAGCAGCCACATTAATTGTTGTCTGTTTCTTTTCATTAATATCAGTCTTATTAAGTGCCACAACAACCGGAACACCTAATTCAAGAATCTGTGTTGTGAAGAAAAGGCTACGGCTTAAATTTGTAGCATCAACTATGTTGATAATTACATCAGGCTTCTGATTCTTTACATAGTCACTTGTAATGCTTTCTTCTGATGTGAATGGTGACATTGAATATGCACCGGGAAGGTCAACTGCGATAAGCTCTTCGCTTCCGTTATAAAGGCTTTTCTTAATAGGACTTTCTTTCTTATCAACTGTAACGCCTGCCCAGTTACCAACCTTTTCGTTTTTACCTGTCAGCCCATTATACATTGT
>JAZSCV010000085.1:0-25178 GCA_045530855.1 Acutalibacteraceae bacterium | reverse complement strand
TACCACCTTTCATAAATATATTGTAACAATAATTACTGTATTTTACAATATACTTCTTCACTATTCACTCTTACTTCTTACCTAAAATTCCGTTCACGAAAACTATTTTAGTGAAGAGTGAATAGTTAATAGTGAATAAGTAAAAATTCCGCACACTTTCGTGTACGGAATTTTTTGGCAGGGGCAGAAGGACTCGAACCCTCAAGGACGGTTTTGGAGACCGGAATGTTACCATTACATTATGCCCCTATATTTAATTAAGTGGTGGACCATCAGGGACTCGAACCCCGGACCAACCGGTTATGAGCCGGTTGCTCTAACCAACTGAGCTAATGGTCCACAAATAGCAACAGATAGAATTATATTAAATATGATTTGTTTTGTCAAGTGTTTTTTATAAATAAAAATAGCGTTTTTATATTTTTCTCTATGTAGGTTGTATACATGGAAAACAAGGGGAATACTATAAATGATTTTTAAAAAGGAGATATTAAAATGAATGATTTGAATGGCTTCAATATTACAAAGAGAGACAGAGTTTTACGAGCTTGGCAGGTTTCTACGGGGCTTGTAAGAGAATACCAGGAATATGCCCGAGAGATTGAAGAAGAGGATAAGAAACTTGCGCAATATTTTGCTGATTTATCAACAACAGAAGCTGAAATTTCTGCCAACCTTTTAAAAATATTACAATCATATTAAATCCTTACTGAGCAATCATATTATTGGTTGCTCTTTTTGTTATTGAGTAGTATAATATCCCCATAAATCACGAAAGGTTGTGTAAATATGGCAAAGTATGATATTATAATTGTTGGTGCGTCTACAACAGGCTGTTGGTTTGCTGAAAAAATGGCCAAACAGGGAGCAAAGGTGCTTGTCATTGAAAAAGAGTTACCTGAAAATGTTTCCCGTGACTACGATATTTTTCATATGGGTGAAGGGGAAATGGAGCGAAGCGCTCTTCAGATTCCCGACGAAAAAAATCCTATTCGTGAGTTCCGTTTTGAACGTTCAAATATGGTTTCACCATATGCAACAACAAAAATTCCGGGTGGATATTCACCTGTGATCGGTATGCATAAGCATGATTATATTATGTTTATGGCATCTCTTGCAAAGGATGCAGGGGCGGAATTTGTATATGGTGCGTCATTTGTAGATTTTATTTATGATGAAAAAAATAAAATCTGCGGTGTAAAATATAAAATAGAAAATAAAACAAAGAAAGTAAACTGCAAGCTTGTTGCCGATTGCTCAGGTATTCCATCTGTTGCAAGAAGAAAGCTTCCGGTATCATCTGTTGTTGAAAACGCACCGCTTACCAATAAAGATATCCTCTACGTTGTTCTTTACTACGTTACATATAACGATAAAACAATCAATCCTTCAGATCTTGATGGATTCTTTATGCAATATAAGTCATGGTTTGCACCTGCAGGTGAGGGCTACGATGGTCTTATGGGTATTGGTGCATTCTTCTCCTACGATTATGCAGAAGCTGTTTTTGAAGAACATTTCAGAAAGAATGCTAAGGTACCTGAGTATACTCTTCTCAAGACCGAAAAGGGTATGACACCATACCACAGAAACCTGACATCAACTGTTGATGATGGCTTTATTGCTATGGGTGATGCGGCCTTTCTTACAAAGCCAACCTGTGGTGAGGGTTGTACATCATCCCTTGTACATGGTGAAATTGCAGTAGATGTTATAGGTTCTCTTTTGAGCGCAGGTAAACCACTTACAAAAGAAAATATGTGGAGCATCAACACCCGTTATATGAGAGGGCAGGGTAAAGAGTTCGACTCAATGAGAGCACTTCTTAAGGGTGTTATAACAATAAGCTACGATGAAGCCGAGTATATGTTTAATAATGATATTCTTTTCAGCAAAAAAATTCTCGGTGGCATTGATGATGGACTTAACTTAGGCGCATCTGATATTGCAAAAATTGTTGGTGGTATTGCCAAGGGTATTGCAACAAAGAAAATAAAAGCTTCCACCGTTAAAAATCTTCTTAAAGCTCTTTCTCAAAGTGATGCTGTTACAAAGCTTTACGATACATATCCTGAAAGCTATGCAGGCTACGCTTCATGGAAAGCCAAAGCAGACAAATTGTGGTGCGAAATCGGTAAGCTTTCTGATGTTGTTGACCCTGAAATAACACAAAAGGTTAGTATGAAATAACATTTCACCCTGATGAAACCTGGTTCATCAGGGTGATTTTATAATTTAATATGACGTTGTAAGCCGTTTATATAAATAGGGGTTAATTCCGCCTGAATAAGGGGTCTGCAATATCTGTGGAATGGCTCTTTCATATCTGTAAAGCTATCGTTAATCCATTCAATAGGTACCTTCTTTTCAAGATTTGCAACCTTATGAACATCGTGGGATTCCGTAATGCATTGGTATGGGTCATTAGAGATTCTTTTTAATGCTATCATTTCACCGGAAAAACCATTGAATGCGGCCCTTACGGCGGCACCGCCAACCTGGTAGCTTTCTGTAATATCCGTTCTGCTTGTCATATGTCCTGCACAGCGTTGAAGAATAGAAAATTCAATAGAGCGGACCTTTGTGTTGATGTTTTTTGCTATCTGGTTTGATAAATATCTTGCAGTACCTGTAAGATTTTTGTGACCGAATGCATCAGTAAAACGGGCATCGTCCGAAAGCTCACACACATATTTTCCGTCGCTTAATTTTATACCTTCAGAAACCGCAACAACAATTGATTTTTTCTCCTTTTGCATTTTTTCTATTCTTTGTAAAAACAAGTCAATAGAAAAGGGGACTTCCGGTAAGCAAATCATATCAACACCCTCGCAGTCCTCAGCTCGTGAGAGCGTGGCAGATGCTGTAAGCCAGCCTGCATTTCTACCCATAACTTCAACAACTGTTACATACGGTGTTCCGTAAACTGTTGCATCTCTTACAATTTCCTTCATTGTTGCACCTATATATTTTGCCGCTGAGCCAAAACCCGGTGTATGGTCTGTAATCATAAGGTCGTTATCAATTGTTTTGGGAATACCCATAAACTTAACACTACTGCCGATTTCTTTTGCATAATCAGATAGCTTCATTATGGTATCCATACTGTCATTTCCGCCAATGTAGAAGAAAAATTCTATATCTAATTTCTTTAAGATTTTAAAGATTTTTTCGTATGGCTCTGTTGTTTCTTCGTAATGAGGTAGCTTATATCTGCAGGAGCCTAAAAATGATGATGGCGTTCTTTTTAAAAGCTCAATTTCAAGGCTTGTGTCAAGTATCTGCGAAAGATTTACAATGTCCTCGTTAAGTAAGCCTGCAATTCCGTGGCACATTCCGTAAACTATATCAGCACCCCGGTTGTTTGCTGCCTCATATACACCTGCAAGGCTCGAGTTTATTACAGAAGTTGGACCGCCACTTTGTCCTACAATAGCATTTTTCATAAATAATACACCTCGTTAAAAAGATTATTAATAGTCTTTTCAACGAGGTTAAATTTAAACATTTTTATTTATTCAATTATTATTCTTTTGAAATCATCAAGCTCGTAAAATCTGCCTGTGTATCTGCCGTTGAAATCCTTTGGCTTGCTTTGGTTTACAGCAAAAACCTTGCCTGATTTATATAAAATTGCAATTTTGATTTTTTCACTGCTACCATCAACAAAATGCTTTTTGATTTGCTTGTACATAGGGTCGTTTCTTTTTAGGATTTCAGGTATCTGCAATGCAGATGAGCAAGCTAATAAATCGCAAATTAAAGCTTCTCTCAACAGCTCTGCATCAACCTTGTTTTCGAAATAATTATATATTTCAACAGCATAATCTGAAAGGGGAATTTTATTGACCTTTACTGCGTTTCCGAATTCATAAAACATCTTGAAGGGGGAGCTTATGTATGATTTCAAAAGGTACTCCAGTGTGAATAAAAATCTGCCGCTGTTATACATTCTTTCGAGAGCATCCTCACAGTTATGAAGCCTTAATATTTCCTCTTCGCTTAACCAAGGTGTGCTTGTTACCTCATATGGTGGATTTTTCGTGAATTTACAAGGGAAATCATCAGGCTTTTCTCTCATATCAGCACCAAAAAGGAGCTTTAAAAAGCCCATCTGTAGCATATTTGCACCTAAGGAATAACCAATATTAAAACTGTTTTCAAAGCTTTCCATATTCTCGTAGGGAAGCCCTGCAATAAGGTCAATATGTATGTGCATATTCTGAAAGCTTATTAATCTTTTTATGTTCTCAATAAGCTTTTTGCAATTGGTTTTTCTGTGTATTGCTTCAAGTGTTTTTTCGTTAAAGGTCTGCATACCAATCTCTAACTGAAAAAGTCCTTTTGGTGCAGTTTTTAATATGTTGAATGTTTCTTCGGTGAGTATATCTCCTGCAATTTCAAAGTGAAAGCACACATTTTCAGGTATAGCTTTTTTGTGATTTTCTAATATAAAATTTAAAATTTCGTTTGCTCTTTTAGGGCTTGCATTGAATGTTCTGTCAACAAATTTTATTGTTTTTGTACCGCTGTTTGCAAGCTTAATGATTTTTTGTTTTGTTTGTTCAATGTCAAAAAATCTCAGCTTTGAGCATCTGCCCGAAAGGCAAAAGGCGCAATTATACGGGCAACCGCGACTTGTTTCAATGTACGATATTCTGTTGTTTAGATTATCAAAAAACTCGTCACAGTATGGGTCTGCGGGTGTTCCTGTGTATTCTTTTTCAGGGTTTGAAATGATTTCGTTATTGGTACTTCTATAAGTTAATCCATCAACTGTGCTGTATTTTTTGCCTGATTTATGAACGTTAATAAATTGTGGAAAGGTTTCTTCACCTTCACCCGATAAAACAAAATCAATAAAAGGGTAGTCAGTTAAAACGTTTTTTGCTCTGTAAGAAACCTCAGGACCACCAAGAATGATTGTGGTAGCTGTTTTTCTCTTAATTTCTTCGCATATCTCAAGGGTTTTTGTAATGTTCCATATGTAGCAGGAAAAAGAAACAATATCATAATTGCCATTTATGATTTTTTCGATTATATGAGAGCTGTTATTGTTTATTGTGTCCTCAATAATATGGACTATTACGTCACTTAACTCGTTTTTTACACCGGAAAACAAGCACCAGGGTGCCAAGGATGAATGAATATATTTAGAATTAAGACAGCAAATTGCAATTTTCAAAAATATCCGACCTTTTAATTTACATTTGGTAATTTATATGATATTATATCCAATATTTGTTTTTTATTCAAGGTGATAGTTAATGACAAAATTATCAAATAAGAAGGATATCAACTTTCTTGTTATTCTTTGCACAGCTGTTTACTTTGTGAGCTATGTTTCGAGAATAAATTTAGGTACTGTTCTTGTAGAAATCATAAGTAGCGGTTATGCACCAAAGGCTGTTGCCGCCCTTGCATTGACGGCTTGCTCAATTACATATGGCGCAGGTCAGCTTGTAAGCGGTTACCTTGGTGATAAATTCAAGCCACACAACATAATATTTATCGGCTTTATAATCACTGCACTTATGAATATTTGCGTGGGTACAATCGGCACAGGTAGTCAGCTTGTTGTTTTTTGGGCAATAAACGGCTTTGCACAGGCGTTCATGTGGCCACCACTTGTTAAAATACTTTCCGGCCTTTTAACTGATGACGATTACAAAAAGGCTTGTGTAAAGGTGAGTTGGGGTAGCTCATGCGGTACTGTTGCAATGTATCTTCTTGCACCTGTAATTATAAAGGTGTGGGATGTCCGCCTTGTGTTCATTATAAGCGGTGTGTTAGCTGTTATAATGGGTATTGTGTGGAAGAGTATTTACGACAGATATAAGCCATTTAAGCAGGGCGAGATCAAAGTAAATACATCAAGTAAAAACACAACCCGGGATGTAACTCAAACAGCTAAGTTTGATAAAGCATCAATTGTGCTTCTGGCTTTTATAATGGTATCAATTATGCTTCAGGGCTCTCTGCGTGATGGTGTAACTAATTGGACACCAACATATATTTCAGAAATTTTTAAGCTTGATAGCTCTGTTTCTATTCTTACAGGTGTAATTTTACCAATCTTCAGTCTGCTTTCCTTTACTTTTGTTTCATATCTTAACAGAAGGTTCATTAAAAATGAGCTTGTTTGTGCAGGTGTGACCTTTGGCGTTGGTGCTGTTTCTGCTGTTTTACTGCTTTTAGTAGGCGGAGATAATGTGGCAATTTCCTTGTTCCTTTTAGCATTGCTTGTTGGCTCAATGCACGGTGTAAACCTTATTCTTGTGTGTATGATTCCTGCACATTTTGCAAAATTCGGTAGGGTATCATTTATATCAGGTCTCATTAACTCCTGTACATACTTAGGTGCGGCTGTCTCAACATACGGAATTGCGTTGTTTACCGATTCGTTCGGTTGGAATAAAACTATTGTTTTATGGAGTGTGGTAGCTTTCGCAGGTGCCATGATTTGCATACTTATTTCAAAAAAATGGATTAAATTTAAGTCTTACGAATGAGTTGTTTTTAGATTGATAATAATTTAACTTGACATTGTTTTTAATATTTAATATTATAGTATTTGAACATTTATGTTTTATAAATTTTTAAGGATGTGTTTATTTAATGGATCAGAAGTATGAAGCATTATTTACCCCTTGGAAAATCCGCGATGTTGAAATCAAAAACAGAATAGTTATGTGCCCAATGGGTGGTACATCACTTTTCGGTTGGTTTGAACTTGGCGGTTGTCATTTTGACAAAGAGGCGGCAAAGCTTTTCATTGAAAGAGCAAACAATGATGTAGGTCTTATTATCCCTGGTATTGCACCTCTTCGCGATACAATTTGGGGTAAGTGGCTCTGGCAGAACACTAAGATGTTCGATGAGCTTAAAGATTTTATGGATGAAATTCATAAAACAGGCGCAAAGCTTTTCATTCAGCTTACTGCAGGTATGGGTAGAAGCTGGGCTATTACAGAGCTTATTGCACCACTTCATAAAAATAAATTTACAAGAGCACTTGTAAAACCAATTATCGATACATCACACGAATTGGCATCTCCAAGCCCACAGCCATCTCGCTGGGCTCACGATATTATCTGCCCTGAAATGACAAAAGAGCAGATTCATGAAATCATTGAAGCATTCGCAAAAACTGCAAAGCTTTGTATGGATGCAGGCGTTGACGGTGTTGAAGTTCATGCTGTTCACGAAGGTTACCTTCTTGACCAGTTTGCTATTGAATATTTCAACAAGCGTACAGATGAATACGGCGGTAGCTTCGAGAACAGATATCGTTTTGCCGCTGAAGTCGTTAAGGCTATTAAGGGAGTTTGTGGTGAAAATTTCCCTGTTTCTCTTCGTTACTCTGTTGTGTCTAAAATGAAAGACTTCTGCTACGGCGCAATGCCAGGTGAAGAGTACACAGAAATCGGCCGTGATATGACTGAATCTGAAAGAGCTGCAAAGTATCTTCAGGATGCAGGCTACGATATGCTTAATGCTGATAACGGTACATATGATTCTTGGTATTGGGCTCATCCGCCAATGTATATGCCACAGAACTGTAACCTTGAAGATGTTGCACACATCAAAAAGTTTGTAGATATCCCTGTTGTTTGTGCAGGCCGTATGGAGCCTGATGTTGGTGCACAGGCAGTTGCTGATGGCAAAATCGATGGTGTTGGTGTTGCTCGTCAGTTCCTTACAGACCCTGAATGGGTTACAAAGATTATTGAAGACAGAATCCAGGATATTAAGCCTTGTATCTGCTGCCATGCTGCTTGCTTCAACTTCTCATCATCAAAGGGTCACGCAAATACCCAGGACCTTTTCGATACAATGGGTCTTTCACGTTGTGCACTTAACCCTAAGACAATGCAGTCAAAGAAGTATAAAATCGTTCCTGCTAAGAAGAGCAAGAAGATTGCTATCATCGGTGGCGGTATCGGTGGTATGGAAGCTGCTATTGTTTGCGCACAGCGCGGTCATAAGGTTGACCTTTACGAAAAAACAGATAAGCTCGGTGGTGTATTTATTGCCGCTGCTGCTCCATCATATAAAGAAAAAGACCGTGACCTCATTGCATGGTACAACCGCGAAGTACAGAAATATGATGCTATCACAATCCATATGAACACTGAAGTTAAGGATGTTGCATCTCTTGGTGCTGACGAGGTTATTGTTGCTACAGGTGCTGTTGCTAACAAGATTCCTGTTAAGGGTGCAGACAAGGCAATTGAAGCAATTGACTTCCTTCTTGGTAATAAAGAGGTTGGTCAGAACGTTACTGTTATCGGTGGCGGTCTTACAGGTTGTGAAATTGCATATGAGCTTTACCTTCAGGGCAAGAATCCTACAATTGTTGAAATGCAGGATGACCTTGTTACAACACCCGGTATTGCACTTGCAAATACAAGCTTCCTTCGTGACTTCTTTAAGACAAACAAAGTTCCTGTTTATCTTGAGTCAAAAACAACAGAAATCACAGATACAAGTGTTACAATTGCAAAGAAAGACGGCGAAACAGTTACAATCCCTGCAGACAGCGTAATTCTTTCAGTTGGTTACAAATCTGCTCCTGTTGCTGAAAAAGCTAAACACATCCATGTTATCGGTGACGCGTTCAAGGTTGGTAGCCTTCGTACAGTTATCTGGCAGGCATGGGACGTTGCAATGAAGTTATAATTATTGCATCATTTAATGTGAATTTTACATAATATAATTTTAACGGAGACATTTTCTAAGGAAGATGTCTCCGCTTTCGTTGAATAAAATGAAAAATTTTTTTCTTAATTAGTGATGTTGTTTATTAATTGAATATTTTGTAAATATATGGTATAATTAAATTTAATATTATTATATATTTTTTGGGGATATAGATTATGAAAAAAGCATTAAAAAGAAGCCTGTCATTCTTGCTTGCAATAACAATCATCTTCAGCTCTGCGTATGTAGGGCTTAGTGAGTTTGATTTTAGCGGGCTGGATTTTGGTAAGATTGATTTTGGCGAGCTTTTTGCTGTTAAGGCAAAGGCTGCTACAAGTGGTACTTGTGGTGCTAATCTTACATGGACACTTGATGATGAAGGAACACTTACTATTTCGGGAACGGGTGCTATGACGAATTATTCGTCTTCGAGCAATGCACCGTGGTACAGCGTGAGTACAAGTGTTAAATCGGTTGTTATTGATAGTGGTGTAACGAGCATAGGTAACCGTGCTTTTTATTATTGTGATAGCCTTACATCAGTTACAATCCCCAATAGTGTAACAAGTATAGGTAGTTATGCTTTCTATAATTGCAATCGCCTTACATCAATCACAATCCCCGACAGCGTAACAAGTATAGGTAATTATGCTTTTTATAGTTGTGATAGCCTTACATCAATCACAATTCCCAACAGTGTAACAAGCATAGGTAGTTATGCATTTCGTTATTGTGGACTGAAATCTGTAAAATTGGGCAATGGGTTGAAAAGTATAGGCTCCTGGGCTTTTAATGAATGCACACAACTTGTTTTGGTGGATTTTGGTAGCAGCGTAACAAATATTGGCGATTATGCCTTCTTTGAATGTACAAGTCTTACATCAGTTACAATCCCCGATAGTGTGACGAGTATAGGCGAATGGGCTTTTTATGATTGTGATGCCATTACAAAAATAGTAATGGGTAATGTTATTAAAAGTATAGGTTCGCATGCTTTTTCTCTTTATGATGCTACTTACGATGTATATATAACAGACCTTGCAGCTTGGTGTAATATTGATTTTGAAGATTCGGCTGCTAATCCTATAACTTATGCAAGTAATGTATATGTAAACGGTGCGCTATCTGCAGCTTTAGTAATCCCGGAGGGTGTAACAGCCATAAAGCAATATGCTTTTTATAATTGTGATAGTCTTACATCAGTTGTAATTTCCGACAGCGTAACAAGTATAGGTAAACAGGCTTTTGATAGTAATAGTAGTTTATCGACTGTATCTATTGGTGTTGGAGTAACTGAAATAGATGATACAGCTTTCAGGTATTCTAATAAGCTTACTTGGTTTTCAGTAAACGGCAATAACCCGTATTATTCATCGCAAGGCGGTGTTTTGTTTGATAAAAATAAAACTACTTTAATTCACTACCCGGCACAGAAATCTGACACCGAGTATATAATTCCTGCCACAGTTGTTGATATAGGAGAGTATGCTTTTTATTATGCCAAAAACCTTACTTCTGTAATTTTTCAATATGGTGTTATAAATATTGGTGAATTTGCTTTTGGTTACTGTTCAAGTTTGACATTAATAGAAATTCCGGACAGTGTTATAACATTGGGAGTCTCTACTTTTTATTTATGCACAAACCTCCAATCTGTGACACTCTCTAATAATTTAATAAGTATAGGTGATAACACATTCTATATTTGCAGAAAACTTAATTCAATTACAATTCCCGATAGTGTAGAATCTATTGGTGATAGTGTATTTTACCAATGTTTTAAACTTACATCTTTAACAATTCCCGATAGTGTTGAAACAATAGGTGAGGAGGCTTTTAAAGATTGTTGCAACCTTGAAACAGTTACAATCGGTAAAGGTGTAAAAAGTATAGGAGTAGATGCTTTTGATGTTTATTATAGTTCTGATAAACTTACATCAGTTCATATAACAGATATTGCAGCATGGTGTAATATTAATTTTGCTGATTCTTATTCCAATCCGTTAGAATTCGGGAACGATTTGTATCTAAACGGTGAATTGGTAACCGATTTAATTATTCCCGATGGTGTTACAAGTATAAAACAATATGTTTTTGATGGATGCACGAGCCTTACTTCAGTTGTAATTCCCGATAGCATAACGAGTATAGGTGAAAAAGCTTTTCGTGGTTGCTCAAGCCTTACATCCATTACAATTTCAAACAGTGTAACAAGCATAGGATATGGGGCTTTTATTGGTTGTAGTAAAATTACTTCAATTGTAATTCCTGATAGTGTAACAAGTATTGGTGTGTTAGCTTTTGATGGTTGTAGAAACCTTACTTCAATTGTAATTCCCGGTAGTGTAACAAGTATAGGGAATCGTGCTTTTCTTAATACACCTAATGTAACCATTTACGGTGTTGCCGGTTCTTATGCACAAACCTATGCTGAAAAGAACGGGATTACATTTAAGGATATTTCCGGCTTCGGTTCAGTTAATATTTACGATAACAGTGACAAGGGTGTTAAATTCAGTATATACAACAAGGGTGAATTGTCTAAAGGTGATGCGTTAGGTATAGCCTCTGGCAGTAAAAAGCCTGTTGTACAAAATGCCACCTTAGAAAACAACGGCAATTATTATGTTTGCGGTGATGGTGATAATTATAACGAAGCATTTATTGAATACGAAAAGCTTTCAGGTAAGGTTAAAATAACCAAGGAAGGCTTTTATGACTACATTGTTCCATCTGCGGTTGTTTCTAACTTTGTCAGCACAAAAAGTGGTCCGTTGAGTGTATATATGACTGAAGACAGATATGATGGTAAGCCATATATTTCAACAGTTTTCGGAAGAAAACACGATGATTCTTGTGAAAATGAATATGAAGAATTGCAGTCAAATTCCTTAAAGGTTTTTGAGATTGCAACATATGATGTTATTGTAAGCGCAAATCTTAATGGCGATTCTTCTGCAACATATTACCTTTCACAGGATACGGAGCACAGAATTTCAAGTGAAACAGGTGTTTTCTCGCAGGCTGATTTATATGATGTTTTTGATGGCGATATGCCGGTTTATGCTTATGCTGTAACAAGCTCCGGTAAGGTTACCGAGCCTGTTACAATAAATATTTCAAAGCCTGATTACTCGGGTGTGCTTAAGACAATTGTATCTTCATCAACCATTAATTTGTTAGGTTCCGATTATGCAAAGCTTGGTATTGGTGATGATGTACCGATTATCGGTGGCTCTGATTTATCTATGGACTTTGTAAAGGTTCCAATAGGTGTTGAGGTTGAGGGAAACAGAGTGCGCATTTCCCTTGGCAGAGATTTCTTCAAGTATAAAAAGGAAACTGATTTAATTACTAACACAGTAGAAAAAGAAAAGGATTGGATTAGCTTTAAGGAAACCTGTAAAGAAATTGAAAAAAATATAACCGAAAATAAAGGTCTTGCCGGTAGTATTGAAAAAAATGAGAAAACAAAAAAAGAGTATGGTTTGCCCGATACGGAGAAACAAATAAAGAGTAAATCGTTTAACTTTGGTGCAGAATACTTAGGATTTGCCGAAGGCTATGTAAAGGACGATGGCACACTTGCTTTCACAGAGTTTTCAGGTGCTGTTGCTGCGGAATTTACAGCTAAATATGGCAGACAGCTTTTTATTGGTTTTGTACCCGCATATTATTCGTTGCAGGGTGGAGTAGAGACAAAGTGCACATTGGAGCTTGCAAAAACAATACCGGATGAAAATATACCATTTGAATTTGATACAACACTCAAAGTAACACCAAAAATCAGGGCTCGTGGTGGCGTTGGTGTTGATGGTATTGTTTGTATAGGTCTTGTTGGTAGTGCTTCACTCCCTATGGCATACGAATTTGTTGACAAGCACTTTACTATGTCTTTAACAGGTAAGATGGGACTTGAAGGTGAGTTCATTGGTGTTAATGTAAGCAAAGATAATATGTTATCCGGCACTGTAAATATATTTGATACATACTTTGGCTCTTCTAATAAATCTCTTGGCGGTTTCTCTGAGGCAGTTTATGGTGAAATGGCTGAGGTAATGTATTCAGATACACCAAAGGTTACATATTCTCTTGCTTCAAGAGATTATGTGGATTCAACCTCGAATTGGGTAGGCTACAGCAACGAAACACTTGGCGGAATGCAAGCTCCGTTATATAGCGACGGTAATGCTTCCGGTACAACTGTAACTGAGTTGCAGACATCTGTATACAAAAACTCACAAACACAGCTTGTACAGTTTGGTGACAAGATAATGCTTGCATATATCGAGGACTGTGCCGAAAGAGATACATATAACAGATATCGTCTTATGTATACAGTATATAACCCATCAACAAATGAATGGACTCAGCCAAAGGCTGTTTGTGATTCAGGTAAAATGGATATTGCGCCATCTTTGGCTACAGATGGTGAAAATGTATATATTGCTTGGCAAACAGTTAATACTACGGTAACAGATTCTACTGAAGAAGCTTTGTACGATGCTATGAATAATATGGAAATTTATTCAGCAAAGTATGATGAAAGTTCAGATTCATTTGTAGATGTAACTCAGCATACAAATAACTCTACATACGACTATTCACCGGTTGTTACTGTTGAAAACGGCTCTGCTACAGTTTATTGGATAAATGCTGATACACTTAATTATAATGCGGGTGAAATGAGCATTCATTCTTCTGCAGACCCAAGCAATACTGTTATTTATGATAATATGAATTACATTACATCCTTGCAGGTATCAGATAACTCTGTTTCATATTCAATGGATGTTGATGGTGATTTGAGTACAAATGATGTTAAGCTCTTTACTGATGGTGTTCAGGTAGGCGAGGATGTAATTGAAGATACCATTATTACAAATTTTGCCTATGGTGATTATAACGGAACAGAAACACTTTTCTATTCTGATGGCGGAAATGTATTTTATGTTGCAGACGGTAAAAGTGAATATGCTTTCAGCGATAACAATGGTATTGCAAGTGCAATTAAGATAACCAACTTAAACGGAAAGCCTGCTGTAGTGTATACTCAGCCCACAGCTACAGGCTCAGAGCTTCGTGTTTCCACCTTTGAAAATGATGAGTGGAGTGAGCCTGTATTTTTAACAGACACTAATTCTTCAATATCAAATGTTGATGTGGTTTCTGTAAACGGTAAGCTTTATGGTGTATTTAACAGAACGCAAACAACAGAGGCTACCGATGAAGCAGGGGAAGCATACCTTGAATACGGCCAGACAGATTTGTGTATGCTGACATCTGAAGGCTATTATGATTTAGAGATATCTAATATCGGTTATGACGAGGGCAACTTCTCTGTAGGTTCTTCTTCACCATTTATTGTGGTTATGGAGAATGACGGTACGGAAATAATAAACAATGTTGAGTTTACTGTGTCAGATTCTCTTGGTTACTCCAAAACTGTTACAAAGGATGTTAACTTAGCCCCCGGTGTCATTGAAAGCGTTGAGCTTCAATATGTTGCACAAGAGGGTTACACAGCCTGTGATTTAACTGTTACTGCTAATATTGTAGGTGAAAATGATATCAATAAGGATAACAACACCACAACTGAACAGATAGGCAGAACAGATATTTCAGTAGGTGCAATTTCCGTTGAAAGAATTGCTGATGTTTATAAAATAACCTGTGAGGTTACAAACGATTCCCTTATTGATGCACAAAATGTAAACGCTAACATTACTTTTGATATATACAAAAAGAATGTTACTATAGGCACAATTGCGGCAAAATCTTCATATATGGTTGAATTACTTGTTGCAAGAGAAGAGCTTACCTTCGATGAAAACAATATTTGCACATTAACCTTTGCTGCTTCTACAAGCTCAGAAGAACTTGTTAAGGGTAACAATGAAAATACCATTACAGTAGAAAATACCGAAAAGCTTGCAGAACACGAGCACAGCTTTGTAAATAACATTTGTGACAATTGCGGAATGAATGCATATACATACTATTCTGAGGATAATGGCATTGTTATTACAAATTACGCGGGTGGAGATACAGAGATTGTAATTCCTGAAACAGTAGATGGTGTACCTGTTGTTGAGGTAGCCGGTCTTACTTGTGATGTGAACGAAACAGTCACATCGGTGGTTATATCAAATGGTATAAGAATAGGTTATGCTGCTTTCAGAAATTGTCCTAACCTTACTACAATAACTGTAAGTGAAGATAACCCTGATTATTCATCTGTTGATGGTGTACTGTTCAACAAAGATAAAACCACCTTGATTGCATACCCTATAGGTAAAACAGATGTTAAATACACTATTCCTGATAGCGTAACATATATAGAGGGCTATGCTTTTTACGGATGCTTGAATCTTGAAGAAGTAGTAATCGGAAATAAAGTTACAAGTATTGGCGACTCGTCTTTTATGAATTGCGAGAATATTAAGTATGTGTTCTTTACAGGTTCAGAGGAACAGTGGGCGGATATTTATATAGAAGAAGATAACCAGCCTCTTACAAAAGCCGTAAGACATTACAGCTCTACAGACCACACATACGAATATATTGTTGATACAGAACCTACCTGTACCGTAGAGGGTTCTAAACATCAGCAGTGTACAGTTTGCGGTTATAGTCTGGAGTCTGAAACTGTTTCTGCTACGGGGCATAGTTACCAAGTGACAAATACATTAACTATTCATCCTCATACCACAAACTATACTTGTTCTGATTGTGGTAATGAAAAAACAGAAAGTCCTACTGTTGAAGTTTGTATCTTATGTATATATGGCGAAGATACACCGATTAAAGAAACAGAAAATACGGAAATTGATTTCAATAGTTTCGTAATTCGCACAAATGTGAATAACTGTAATGAAATTACCCAAATATTGAATGTTTCCGAAAATACGACTGTAGAAATAGATGCAAGTTTGAAGTGCGGTAACGAGGAATTTTACGGCACCGGCACAGTTATTACTGTATACGACGGTGAAACCTATGTTGGTGACTTTACTCTTATTGTTGAAGGCGACACTAACGGTGATAGTGTTTGCGATGCTCTCGATGCGGCACAAGTAGCTCTTGCATCCAACGGTCACGAAACCCTTGATGGCGCATATGCCTTAGCTGCGGACAGTAACTATGATGATATTGTTGATATAAACGATTATCAGCAAATTGTCAACAAAGCAGTTTCATAATAAATTAATGCAATAATTTAAAAACCGTGTTCCTCATAATTTGAGAAACACGGTTTTTAACAATCTGCAATGGTATCGTATTCTGATACCATTATTTTTATGCATTATAAAGTTCAACAATAATGTCGGCACATTTTTCAATGCCTAATGATGATGTGCTTAAGGCAATATCGTAATTTTTCATATCGCCCCATTTTTTATCGGTGTTAAGCTGATAGTATGCAGCCCTGCGCTTGTCTTTTTCTTTTAGGCGCTTTTCGGGTGATTGCTCAGCCTCACCATACTGCTCAACAATTCTTTTGGCTCTTGATTTGTTATCGGCATGAATAAAAACCTTAAGAACATCTGCGGTACCCTCTAATATGAAGTCCGCGCATCTTCCGACGATAACACAAGGTCCTTTATTTGCAACCTCAACAATTGCTTTTAATTGTGCGAGCCATATTTTGTCCTGGATTGAATTTCCGTAGTAATCTCTGAAGGCAAATGAATTTGAGAAGAATATATTGTGAGCATGTTCACTCTTTTCTGCAATAAATTCCTCGCAATAGCCGCTTTCCTGTGCTATTTTTTGTATGATTTCCTGGTCGTAGCATGGGATGTTGAGTTTTTCCGCAACCAGTTTACCAACAGTTCTGCCACCACTTCCGAATTCACGGCTTATTGTAATAACCTTATTCATATAAACGCCTCCTTATATCTTTATTAAAATTCAATTTCTATTTCGTGTTCACCAATACCGGTTGTAAATTCAATATCGTAACCAATATTGCCCGGTAATTCAATTATTTTGTATTCACCATCACATTCAACCTTTTCAGGTTTTCTGTCTACATAAACAATTGTCGGAACATCGAATTCTTTATCCTGTTTGTATTTGAGCTTGAATTCACCATCATCGTGGTCGTACTTGTATGAAACAATTTCACCTGTAACAGCCTTTGGTCTTGGGCGGGTGAGTACCTTCATGAAATCTTGCTTAAGGATATCATCAAAGTAGCACCAGTATGTGTTACTCCATTTGTATGAGTCAAATTTATCCTGTAAAAATCTGATGTGCGGATACCAACCGTCACCCTCAGCACAAGAGCCCCATTCACCAACAAGGCAAGGTACCTGTAATCTTAACTGGGTTTCGCGACGTCTGTCAAAAATCATACCTACACGGGAATTACTAGCGTATTTGTATGCAGGCGTATCAACCATTAAATCGTATGCATGTGGAGCAAATACCTGTTGTGTTTCTCTCTCTCCATTTACAGTTACAGGAGTGTTATAGCAAGGGATACCCATATTAGAGTAATAGTTGTTTTCTGTAAAAATGATACCCTTATCTGTTATTTCCCGAACAGCAGTTGCCATTTTGTTTACGAATGGTGAGTATCTGTTTTCGTCAAAGTTTTTCACAAGCTTGTCGCAATCTGAAATGATTTTTTTGAAAACATCACCTGAATATTGGTCAAGTGCTTTTGGTTTTTCGTTACTGAAAAGACCAACCTTTGCAAGCTCAATAAGGTTAACGCGCTTGTCTGTTACACTTGTTTTTACAACTCCGGCAATAATTTTTTTGAATATTTTGCCACCGTCTGCACCTGGATGTGGTTCATTGAAAAAGTCATAACCAAAAAGCGCAGGCTTATCTTTTGTTGCGGTTACAATATGCTTCCACATATCTGCGTAGTAATCCTGTAAGCCTTTTCCGTTGTATTTAACATTATCCCAGAAGTTGTCAAATGCCCTGAAGCAGGCTTTACCATAGAAATACGGCTCAGCCCAAACTGCAATTTGCTTTCTTGGTACATATTTGTCTGTAATAGTAGCCCAACGAGGAGCGCCATCACCATGGCAATATGGTGACCATACATCTTGGTGACAATCAAGGTATGCGTATATACCATATTCTTCGCATTTATCAAGAAAATCACAAAGAGAGGATATGAGTGCCTCGTTATAGTTGTTTGGTGTAGGCTCCATAGCTCCCCATGTAAAACCAAGGCGAATCATATCATAGCCTCTTGCTCTGAATTCCTCGAAAGGGAATTTATCTGCAGGGTAGCCGAAGGTTGGGTTATCTGCAATATATTCCTTTTTGTCAACAACATTCATGCCGCTGAAAATACGCTCTCTGCCATATTCGTCAACAAATCGCATACCGGAAACTGATATTTTATCCATAAACTCTCTCCTCAATTATTTAGTTGTAGCCTTTGTTTTTATTGGCTCAGAGTATGTGTTCCAGAATGAGCCTGCAATTACCTGAATATCATATTCTGTGTTTGTTTTTAAATCATCAAAGGTTATGCTGAGTGTTTCAGGCATATTGTAGAAATAATATTCACTCCAGAGAGCTGCCTGCTTAACAGTTAAGCCGTTTTCTGCTTCCTTAACAACAATTTTGTAGTCGTTAACATATTCTTTTTCAATTTTAGCTTGTGGGAAAGATACTTTAAAGCCCTTGTCTGTAATGTCAGAAACGGTAACCTCAGCACCATCAAAATATGGTGCAACAGTTGTTTTGTAACGAGCGTCTGTGTATTTGAATGAATCAACATTCCAAGGCTCGTCAATTTCCCATACGAATGGGAAGAAGTTGTCTGTAAGAACATCGTATGGATAAATACGAACTTTATTATCGGCATCAACTTCAACTATAAGCATCTGTGCGCAATCCTCTTTGTTTGGAGGGCAGGTGCCGTAGTATTTATCAAACTCATCAAGCTCAAAGTATGAAAGTGAGCCTGTACCGAGGCATGTAAAATGCTTCTGATAAATTGAACGTGGGTCATTAATCGGTACGTGGGAGTGACCCGAAAAGTCGATTGACTGCGGGTAATCCATAAGCACAGGATAGAAGGTTTCGTCCGCCCAATAAATACTACCTGAAACAGTATCTGTAATATGTGGATGCTGGAAGAAGAAAATAGGCTTTTTAGGATCTGCCTCGCGAGCCTTTTTAAGCTCTGCTTTAGCAAAAACAACCTTATCCTCATCGTATTCGCAACCGTGTGATGAGCTTACTAAAATGAAGTGGAAACCGTTTATTTCAATATGGTTATCTACAGGAATACCAAAAATTTCTGTAAAGCGCTTGTAAGCATTCTCTACACCATCACCATGGTATTCGTGGCTTGCCATATTAAGGCAGTATTTTGTTTCGGGCTTAAGATTATCGTCAAGTGTTTTCTTGAATTTTCTCATTTGTGTTTCTGTACCTGAGTTAGCAAAGTCGCCATCAGCAAAAATACCATCAAGTCTTTTGTATGTAGGGTGCTGTTCACTTAATCTGTAGGCAATTTTAATTGCTTTCTCCATACGCTCTTCTTCAACGCAATGGTCGTCTTTGTAGTGTACATCACTTACAACCATAAATCTGAGTACGGGGTTAAAATCTTTTTGTAACATAGTTATCCTCCGGGATGATAATTTATTTCACTCTAATTTTAACATTTAAGCTATTTTAAATCAACTGTAAAAACAAACAATTACATACGTTAAAATATAGTAAAATGTTTCATATTCTATTTATTTTTTTTACTATCTATGTTATACTAAAGAAAATAGTTAAGAAAAAGGAGTAATGATTATGAAAATAACAAAAGATACAATTATCGGTGATATTCTTGATATCGCACCACAGACCGCACCATTCTTCCTTGAAATGGGTATGCATTGCTTAGGCTGTCCTTCAGCACGCGGTGAAACAGTTGAGATGGCTTGCAGAGTTCATGGCGTTGATGCAGATGAGCTTCTCGAGAAAATCAATGCTGCAATTGGTGAATAATGAAAATTAATCTTACACCGAGGCTTTCTGCCGTCGCTTCTCTTGTAAAAGGCGGCGGCATTATTGCGGATATAGGCACAGACCACGGGTATTTACCCATTTATCTTATACAAGAGGGGAAGGTTAATAAAGCAATTGCCGCAGATATAGGTCAGATGCCTCTTGAAAATGCGAGAAAATCCGTTAGTGAATTTAATCTTAAGGATAAAATTGAATTAAGGTTATCCGATGGTCTGAATAACTTTAAAGCTACCGATGCCGACGAAATTGTTTTCGCGGGTATGGGTGGTACTCTTATTGCTGAAAAGCTTGCAGAAATATCATGGGTGAAGAACGAAAATCTTCATTTTATTTTCCAACCCCAAAGCAGGGCAGAGGATTTAAGGCAATATTTATTTGAAAACGGCTTTGAAATCAATACCGAAATTGCCACACACGAGGGAAGGCGACATTACATAACCTTTGATGCATATTATACAGGTAATGCTTATGATTTTACACAATCGGATTGTTTTATAGGTAAACTTCAGCATTGCGAGGATTCCAACAAGCATCTTAATCAACAGCTTTCAAGGCTAAAAAAGAAGTATGAAGCCCTTAAGGATAAGGAAACTAATGAAAGTATTGATGAATTAGCACACACAATATCTGCAATTGAGAGGTTTATAAATGATTGATATTATTACACAAGGTATTGGTTTTTGCGGTGCCGCATTTAACTTTTTAAGCTTTCAACAAAATAAAAGAAGCAGAATTATCGGCTTTCAGATTGTTGCGGCACTCCTTTTTATTACACACTACATATTATTAGGCTTTACCAATGGTGCCGATGCATTTACGGGTGCGGCACTTAATTTTATAGGTCTTTCAAGGTCAATAGTTTTTATTAATAACGATAAAAAATGGGCGAAAAGTCCCTTGTGGCTTGTTTTCTTTATTTTAGTTTCTGCAATTGCGGGTGTGCTTACCTGGGAAAGCTGGTATTCATTCTTACCACCACTTGCAATGATTCTTACAACAGTAAGCTATTGGATGAAGGATGAAACAAAGATACGCTTAATTACCTTTCCAAGCTCACCGTGTTGGCTTATATTCAACATAATTACAGGCTCCTTTGCAGGTATTGTAACAGAGTGTGTTGTTATGTCATCACTCATAATTGCTATTATCAGATACGATGTACTCAAGAAAGAAAAGGTAGAGAAAAAATGATTGTTAAAGATATTTATGATTACCTGAACGAAATAGCTCCCTTTGATACAGCTGAGGAGTGGGATAATTGCGGTCTTAATATTGGTTCATTTGATAGTGAGGTCAAGAAAGTTTATATTGCTCTTGATGTAACAAGCAAGGTTATTGATGAAGCAAAAGACTTCGGTGCAGACCTTGTTATAACTCATCATCCCTTGCTTTTTTCTCCTGTTTCAGAAATTCATAGTAGCAGTCTTGTTTATAAAGCTGTTGCATCAGGGATTAGCTTTATTGCTTCTCATACCTGTCTTGATAAAGCAGAAGGTGGTGTTAACCACTGCCTTGCAAATAAGGTGGGTGTCAAAAATTTAAAAACATATGAAGAAGATGCTTTTCTTAAATATGGTGAAATTGAACCTTGTTCTGCAGAAACTTTTGCGAAAAGAATCAAAACGGCTTTAGGCGGCGCAGTTTCTTTTACAGATTCAGGCAAAACTATTAAAACTGTTGCTATGTGCTCAGGTGGAGGCGGAGATATGGTAGCCCATGCGAAGGCTATAGGGGTAGATGCTTTTCTTACAGGTGAAGCAAAGCACCACGAGCTTTTGTATTCAACTGAGGCAGAAATCAGTTTGTTTGTAGCGGGGCATTTTGAAACTGAAAATGTAGTTTGCGAAGGTTTATGCAAAATGCTTAAAAAGAAATTCGGGAATAATATTGAAATTCGCGTTTCTGATTTTAAAAATCCGGTGAAATATATTTAAAAGGACGAAAACAATGGCGTTAGATGGTATGTTTTTGAGCTTTATGTGTCAAAGTATAAACGAAACACTTATAGGCTCAAAGGTGGATAAAATTCACCAACCAAGCAAAAATGAATTGGTTTTTATAATGCGAACAAGGGGTGCTATGCATAAGCTGTATTTTTCAGCAGATGCAAACAGCCCTCGCTTTGCTTTGGTAGACGAAACACCCGAAAACCCGCAAACACCGCCAATGCTTTGTATGTTGTTCAGAAAGCGCCTTGTTGGTGCAACTCTTTTGAGTGTTGAACAATATGGGCTTGACAGAATAGCATTTTTTAATTTTGATGCAACAAACGAAATAGGTGATAAGGTCAAACTTACACTTGCTGTTGAGATAATGGCACAGCACAGCAATGTTATATTATTTGATACAGATAACGATAACAGAATTGTTGATGCGTTGAGGCGCGTAGATGCGCAGACATCCTCATATCGTATTGTTTTACCCGGTGCACAGTATAAGTTACCGCCTGCCCAGGATAAAATAGATTTGCGTCAGGTTGATACAACTGTTGCTTGCGAAAAGGTGTTGAGCTTTGAAAATTCAAAATTATCATCTGCAATTATTAAATCACTTCAAGGTGTGTCACCATTGCTTTCCGGTGAAATTGCACATAGAGCTTGCGGTGATGACAAAGGTGTAAACGAGCTTTCTGCCGAAGAGAAAATGAACCTGTTTACAGAGCTCAGTTCACTTAAAACGAAGCTTCTTTCATATGATGCAGAGCCTACTATTATCCTTGACGAGGCAGGTAAGCCCAGAGAATTCAGTTTTATAAATATAACTCAGTATGGTGATGCTTTAAAAACTATTAAAAAAGCAGATGTTTTCTCACTTCTTACAGGCTTTTACAGTGAGCGGGACAGGTTTTTAAGAACACGCTCAAAAGCATCCGAGCTTTTTAAATCTCTTGATAATTTAATCGAAAGAACAGCCCGTAAGCTTAATAATCAGCAGGATGACCTAAAAAAATGCGCAGACAGAGACGAAATAAAAACTAAAGCTGAGCTTATAACCGCCTCTCAATATATGCTCCAAAAAGGGCATAGTGTTTATGAAGTATTCAATTATTATACAAATGAAATGCAGAAAATTGAGGTTGACCCTGCTTTAACTCCCTCACAGAATGCGCAAAAGATGTATAAAGAGTATCACAAGGCTTGTACCGCTGAAAATATGCTTATTAAGCTTATTGAAGATGGTAAAAATGATTTGGAGTATTTAGAAACTGTCCGTGATATGCTGTCCCGTGCAACTCTTGAAAGAGAATTTGCCGAGATTAAGGATGAGCTTGTTTCTCAAGGATTTTTAAAGCACAAAAATACAACTAAAAAGCAAATGAAAAAACAGGCATTGCAGCCCCTTGAGTTTAAAACAAGTCAAGGTCTCACTGTGCTTGTTGGCAGAAATAATATTCAGAATGATAAACTGACATTTAAAACAGGCAGAAGGGGAGATATATGGCTCCATTCACAGAAGTGCCCGGGCTCACACGTGCTTATTCTCGCTAATGGCGGTCAAGTGCCTGACGATGCAATTGTTGAAGCTGCAGAAATTGCCGCATACTACAGCTCTGCAAGAGAAAGTACAATAGTTACAGTTGATTACACAGATGTAAAAAACATAAAGAAACCAAATGGTGCAAAACCCGGCTTTGTTGTTTATTACACATATTATTCTGTTAATGTCAAACCAAAAGATAATAAGAAATAAAGAAGAACTCTTGATTTACTTTTCATAAATCAAGAGTTTTTCTTGTTTTTATATTCCTTTGGTGTAATGCCTGTGTATTTTTTGAATATCTTTGTAAAATAGTTAACATCAAGAATACCACAGCTTTGGGCTACCGCTTGAATTTGCATATGGTTTTCATTTAAAAGTAGTTTGGCTCGTTCTACTCTTTTTTTATTGACATAGTCTGTTAATGTTATGCCTGTTTCTTTTTTGAAGTGTGTTGATAAATAGCTTGGGTTAACATTTAAAAGCTTTGCTTGTGTTTTTAAGCTTAAATCTGCTGTAATATCTGTATCTATACATGTGATAACCTTCTGTACAAGCAGAGAGTAGTTTTTTTGAGAATGCTTCTGAACAAGGCGAGAGTATTTTCTTACCATTGTGTAAAACAATTCATCACATTCATCTGTGCTTTTGGCAGTTTCTATTCTCATTGCAAAGTCTGAGGAAACACTATCAATATAAATAGGGTGAACACCGCCCTGCTCAACTGCCTTGCGGGCTAATGTGTTAAGCACAATAAGGAAGTTCTTGGCATTCCTTAATCTATCTGTTATACGGGATTCAAGCATTTCACTTGGTTTTCCGTTTGTGAAAAAGTTTTCTGCTTTGTGAACCAATCCTTGAGAAATAGCATTTAATAGATTGTTTTCTTGTTCGTATGCTTTTTCGATTGTTTGAATAGATATCAGGGGTGATTCTGTATCTGCAAGTCTTTTTTCTGCAATGATGAAGGCTTGCTCACTATATTCCTCATTTTGTTCAAACTTTATTTTATAATTGTCATTATATATTATTTTGCACAGACAATTTGTGGCAGAGGATATAAAATTATCGTCTGCAATATAGGGAACAACAGAAAGATATTTGTGAATATTTTCTATCGTACTTGGTGATAATGAAAGAGAAACAGCCTTTTTCTCAATATCTTCCCGTGATGTAAGTGTGCAAACATATGGGCCAACGATTAATGTTGTTTTGGGGTCTGTGTCAGGTAAGGGAATAAATATATATCTGCAACCGAATATATCGTAACGAAAAACTATAATATTATTTTTAAGCTTTGGTATATCAAATAAATTAGTATAATCCTTTTGTAAACCAAGGATTTCACGTATCCCTAAATCTAACTTGTCGGGTAAATTATTTTCGGTAATTATATTAGCTTGAATTTTCCAACTGTCGCATAAGCTTATGAAAAAATCTAATTCTTTTCCGTACTGCATTTTTTACCCTCCATTACATTGAATATATATGTATATTATCGTATAATTTTTGTGAAAAATCAATATGATATAAAAATATTACTAAAAAATATAAAAATAATACTCACCATATAATCGTCAACTAATATAAAATAAATTTGTTGATAAGCTTTGTTGATTTTTAACAAAAAAAGGCAACATATCCAAAAAAATATAGAAAAAAAGGAGTATCTACTTATGGCTAAAAAAGAAGCTAAATTAGATTCAAAAGGCTTTCCTGCATTTGGTATGCGCGATAAGGTTGCGTATGCGGCAGGTGACCTCGGTTGTAATATGAGCTTTGCTCTCAAAAGCACTATCATGGCTATTTTCTGGACACAGTTTATGGCGCTTGGTGAAAATCTTTATGCAACCTTACTTATTGTTGTTCAGGTGTGGGATGCAATTAACGACCCTCTTCTGGGTTCACTTTTTGATGCTGATAAAAGAAAGTACAAAATGGGTAAGTTTAAGACATATATCTTGATTGGTGCGATTGGTCTTTTGTTCTCAGGT
>JAZSCV010000055.1:0-3415 GCA_045530855.1 Acutalibacteraceae bacterium | reverse complement strand
ACTGCGGGTGCATCTACTCCCGCCGGTATTATAAAGGAGGTACTTGAAACCATGTCCGAAATTCTCAAGGAAAACAATATGATTGAGGAGGAAAGAGTGCTTGACTCTGCATCAGCTGAAGATTTTGATTTTGCAGCTGCTTTAGAGGAATCTCTCAATAGTATGAACAGCGACCAGAAGGTTGTTGGTACAGTATTGAGTATTTCTCCAACAGAGATACAGGTTGATATCGGCAGGAAGCAGACAGGCTATATCCCATATAGTGAATATAGCAATGACCCTAGTGCAGATCCAAAAGCTGAACTCAAAATTGGCGATACTCTTAACCTTATCATCATGAAAACAAACGACCAGGAAGGCGTTACAATGCTTTCCAAAAAACGTTACGATTCCATCGCAGCTTGGGATACTATCGTAAACGCTGAAGGAACAGATACCATTCTTGAAGGCGTTGTTACAGAGGTTATCCGCGGTGGCATTATCGTTGTATCAAACAATGCACGTCTTTTCATTCCTGCATCTCTTGCTACAGCAAGCCGTAACGATAAGCTTGAAGATCTTCTTAAGAAGACTGTTAAGTTCAAAGTTATCGAGGTTAACAAGCAGAGAAGAAGAGCTGTTGGTTCAATCCGTGCAGTTCTTAAGGAAGAAAGAAAAGAAGCAGAGGCAAAATTCTGGGCAGAGGCTCAGGAGGGTGAAGTTCGTAAGGGTGTAGTTAAATCTCTTATGAAGTTCGGTGCTTTTGTTGACATTGGCGGCGTTGATGGTATGATTCACGTTTCAGAGCTTTCTTGGAGCAGAATCAAAGATCCGTCAGAAGTTGTTAGTGTTGGCGATGAGGTTGAGGTTACTATTAAATCTCTTAACCCGGAAAAGAAGCAGATTGCTCTTGGCTACAAGAAGATTGAAGATAACCCATGGGAAATCTTCAAGAGCAAGTATGCAGTTGGCGATGAAGTCGAAGTTGAAATTGCTAACTTCACAGACTTCGGCGCATTTGCACACATCATTTCAGGTATTGATGGTCTTATCCACATTTCACAGATTGCAAACAAACATATTGCAAAGCCTGCAGATGTACTTAAAATCGGTGAAAAGGTAACTGTTAAGATTACTGAAGTTGACGAGGAGAGAAAGAGAGTTAGCCTTTCAATCCGTGCACTTCTTCCTGAGGAAGCAGCACCTACTGAAGAAGCAGCACCTGCTGAAGAAGCAGAAGCTCCTGCAGAGGAAGTAGCTGAAGAAGCAGCTGAATAATTAAAACATTACGGTAGTAACTGTAATTCATAAGCCGTAGAAAGAAACGTTCTTTCTACGGCTTTTTATTGAAAAGAGGTGTGATTTTGTACTGTAGCAAGTGTCATAAACAAAGCCCCGAAAACTTCGTCAATTGCGCTTATTGCGGTGCGAAGTTAAACTCCGGAAAGAAAAAACAGCCCTCTGTTTTTGTGAAAAATCCAAAAATCAAATTGAATTTTTCCTTTAAAGCCCTTATATGCGGATTGATGGTTTTTGCAATACTTTTGACTATCGGCGCAATTTTTACCGCTACTGTTACAGGCTCAAAGCCCGAAAAGGTAATAAAAAATTTCACTAAATCAATTCAGACACAGGATGAACAGCTTTATTACTCTTTGTATGACGAGGGGATAAAGGAGTATAAAAAGCAAAACAGATACTATGGGGATGAAGAAACCTTCAAAAACATTGTTTTGCCAATGCTTGAAAGTGACGAGTTTTATAAAAGTAAATGCGGGGAAAGCTACAAGCTTTCATATACTTTAAAATCTTCTCAAACCTTACCTGATGAAGAGTTAGCTGCGTTTGTAAAGATGTTGGAGAGTAATTTCTCTTATATAAAAATGCCCTCAAGAGTGGATGTTCTTAATGTTGAGGTTGTAGCGCAAGGAGAAAAAGGAGAGTACAAAAGTATATATAACGATTTCTGGTGTATGAAAATCAAAGGCCGCTGGTATAAAGTGGATAAAATTGTTTATATAGAATACGAAAAATTAAAAACGACATCTTAATTTCGAAAGAAAAGGATGTCGTTTTTTATCATATTTAGAAATATTCTGTGTTTTGTACAAAAAAATGATGTTATTATTAAAAAATATTTGACAATTTAACAAAAATATGATATTATCATGTATAAGAATAGGTAAGTTTATTTTTGAGGTGGTATTTTGGTCGGTACAAAGCAGTCAGATTATGTGAATCTTACTGATGACCGTCTTGCAATATTATCGCAAAATGGCGACGAAGTAGCGTTCAACACTTTAGCCGCACGCTATCTCAAAATAAAATTCAATAAAACCAATTCTTCATATTTTGATGCAGATGATTTTATTCAGGAAGGTATGTTCGGCTTTCTTAATGCTGTAAGAACATTCAATTCAGAAAAAGGTGTACCATTCAAATCATATGCTTCAGTTTGTATGCGTAACAGTATGAATTCAGCTGCAGGCGGTCTTTCAAAGGATTTGTCTGTAGATAACGATATTGAAACTCTTCTTACCGTTGAAACGGACGAGGACCCACTTAACCGCATAATATATGGTGAAAATTTAAGTGAGGTTTTGAATCAATGTGAGGTCTGCTTGTCAGAGCTTGAAAAAACAGTTGTCTTCTTAAAGGCAAGCGGTATGAGCTACGCAGAGATAGGCACAAAGCTGGGTATGGAGCCTAAGTCTGTAGATAATGCGGTGCAACGAGCACGGAAAAAACTAAAGAAATTAACCGATTAAGGTTAATATATATGTCCTCTTAGCTTAAAAGCAGAGCGTTGTTAGGTTGCGGAATTTTCCGAAACCTTCACCAAAGGTGGCGGTGCAATTCCGTTAGGGGGCAACATCAAAAAATAGCGAGGTAGCAAAAATGTACGAAGACAAAACACTCATTTGTAAAGAGTGCGGCAACGAATTTATTTTCACAGCCGGTGAACAGGAGTTTTATGCAGAGAAAGGCTTAGTTAACGAGCCAAAGAGCTGCAAAGCTTGTCGTGATGCCCGTAAGGCAGCAATGAGAGGCGAGCGTGAAAAATTCACAGCAGTTTGTGCAGAGTGCGGCGGCGTTGCTGAAGTTCCTTTCAAGCCACGTGAGGATCGTCCTGTATACTGCAGCGAGTGCTTCAACAAGAAAAAAGAAGCAGAGGCTTAATTACATAGCAATGTAAAAGTTTCACCCCAACGGTTTTTCGTTGGGGTTTTGCTTTTATACAACGTATTATTAAAGTTTCATTGATTTTATAATTGTGTTGTGGTATAATAACGTTGCAAAACAAATACAACTTAATATTTATCACATAATAAAGGTATGGTTTTTATTTCGGTAAAAGCACATGCTCTTTTATGACATACCCGCGTTATGTGAATAACCTTATGTTGTATTTGTTTTGCGACAGTTGAGCTATGTG
>JAZSCV010000019.1:0-10316 GCA_045530855.1 Acutalibacteraceae bacterium | reverse complement strand
AACCCTTTGCATTCAACGTGCCGTCTGCATTAAGAAGGGGAGTTTCAGCAGTATATTCGGTCTGCTTTGACTTTTCCTTCCATTCTGTAAAGCTTTTGTATGTTCTTGGTAATTCCTTGCTCACGATATCACTCCTTAGATTTGGTTTGAGTTAATTATATAGGAAAAATATGAGAAATGCAAATAGCAAATTCCGTGTCTACGACAATATCGTAGTTCATGATTATGGCAGTGTTGATTTGAAGGTAGTCTATTCAACATTGGTTGATGATGTTCCTGAATTGATAGAATTGTTTGAAAAATAAGGATTGAAAAAAGCTTCTTAAAATCGTATTATTTTCAATATAAATCAAAATATGTGGGTCATAACGTAATGTTATGAACCCACTTTTTGCATATTGTTATTCAAGTTTTTATTGACAGTAAAATGCCAGTACCAAAAAACAAATTCCCATGATAAGGTAAAGCGTACCCATTATCCACTCATTTATTCCCTTAAATTTATGTGGGTAAGCATGACGAGGAAACCATTTTACATACACAAAAACCGTTTTAGGAGGTAAACGTCGCTTTGTTCGAATTTCTCTGGAATATTTATATGTTTTGTTTTTAACCTCATATGTGTAAACGTACTTGGTAAGAACAGGAATTACAAAATGACGTCCGGGTGTGTTTCTATGTATGTTGGTTTTAGTTAAAACTCCTATGGCTTTACAATGAAATTTCGGAAAAAGTCCAAGAACGGCAATCAGCATATTCCATAAACCAAGTACAGTGAAAACACCGGCAAAGATGATTATAAATTCCATATGAGTTACCTCGATAAATAATTGCGATTAATAATAGTGTTATATTATATCGACATTCAATAATAAGCTTACAAAAGAACAGGAAAATTGCGGATTCACTAGTACCTGATGGTTACAAGACCTGGGTGATAAGCCATAAGCCCAGTAGAATCAAGGGTTTTGCTTTTCAATTTCTGTTTTCATTCTATTTTTTTATATATCGTTGGTTTCGGCTATTAGGTTTATCGGGTTGAGTCATAATAACAAAACCGTCACTGATTGCAGGATTAAGATAATTCTTTCTCAACGCTTCTTTTGATTTCAATCCTAAAAGTGATAAAATTTCATTCGCTGTATATGGTGTATCAAATTCCATTACATTAAGGAGCTTTGTAACATATTCGGAAATGTTGCTTCCCGGCGAAGTAATAGAACTGCCAACCTCATCAAGAATTGCATTTATCTGTTCTAATATGAATTCAATAAATGCTGTACTTGTTCCGTCAATATGGCATTTTGAAATTGCATCATAATAACCGCTTTGGAATTTTTCTATCTGGCTTTCTATAGGGATGAATTCAAAAATCGGTTGCCATTTTGTAAGAATTGCAGAATGCCAGAGCCTTGCCATTCTTCCGTTACCATTTGTAAAGGGATGAATAAAAACAAATTCATAATGAAAGACTGCAGCAAGAATTAAAGGATGAACTGTATTTTTATTTTTTCTCATCCAACTGAACAAGCTTTCCATTTGTTCAGGAACAAATTTTGCAGGCGGTGCCATAAATATGCATTTATCACCGGCAAAAACACCTTCTTCACCAAGACGAAAATCACCGCTCGTATCTACAAGATATTTTGTCATAATCCCGTGAAGGAGTTTCAATTCTTTAATGCTATATACATCAACAGTTGATATTTCCTCATAAGCAGCATAAGCATTTTTTACTTCTTGGATTTCTTTTTCTGCACCAAGTACTGTTTTGCCGTTGATAACATCCTTAACCTCACCCAAAGAAAGAGAGTTAGCCTCAATTGCAAGGGATGAATGTATGGATTTAATTTTATTGTTTTTTCTCAAATGTGGTTTTGAATCAAGATTACTGCGTTCTGTAACCCTGCCGATTTTTTCTGAAATTGATGCAACAAGGCTCAGAATTTTATCCGTAATCTCGTATGGTGGTGTGTAACCTGACATAAAAACACTCCATTTAACTTGCTTATTAACTTGCTTATTATCTTACCACATTTGGTGTGAAATATCAATAATTTAATACAAACTCGATGTCCCATATTTAACCGAAGAATAACTTATTTATTATCTTGCGTACTATCTTGAATGTGGTTTTTAAACACATTTAATATTTCAGGTTGATTTAGTTGAATCTGTTGCCCTTTAGTGATATAATTATTTTAGTGAATCCCGTTTATGCGAGGAGGTTTATTTAATGAATAATGAATTTGAGTTTATGCTTTATAAGGTCGATGACGAAGATGTCAGCGTCAATGCCCTTGTAAAAGATGAAACTATATGGCTTACTCAAAAAGCATTGGCAGAGTTATTTGGAATTGATAAATCGGGAATCAGCAGACACTTGAAAAATATTTTTGAAAGTGGTGAACTTAACGAAGATGTGGTTGTTGCAAAAATTGCAATACCCACTAAACACGGTGCAATTCCCGATAAAGAACAAAACTCAGTTACCAATTATTATAATCTGGATGCTATTATTTCCGTCGGTTACAGAATAGATTCTCTTCGTGCCACACATTTCAGAATCTGGGCAACATCGGTCTTAAAGGAATACATAACCAAAGGCTTTGCTATGGATGATGAGAGATTGAAGCAGGGCAAAACAGCCTTTGGCAAGGATTATTTCCGTGAGCTTCTTGAAAGAGTACGCTCCATCCGAGCAAGCGAACGACGAATCTGGCAACAAATTACAGACATTTATGCCGAATGTAGCATTGACTATGACCGAACCGCACCCACCACAAAAGATTTCTACGCAATGGTGCAGAATAAGTTCCATTATGCAATTACCGGCAAAACAGGTGCAGAAATCGTATATAGTTCAGCCGACCATACCAAAGAAAATATGGGGCTTATCACTTGGAGAAATGCTCCTGATGGCAGAATTTTGAAATCTGATGTCACCATAGCCAAGAATTACCTTGATGAAAAACAAATAAGACAGTTAGAGCGTACTGTTACAGGTTACTTTGATTATATTGAAGACCTTATAGAGCGTGAAAACACTTTCACAATGGAACAGTTTGCCGAAAGCGTGAACGAGTTCCTTGAATTCAGAAAATATGATATTTTACCTGACAAAGGAAAAATATCTCATAAGACCGCTGAGCAACATGCTATTGCAGAGTACGATATTTTCAATCGCACACAGATTATATCTTCCGATTTTGATAAGGAAATCAAGAGATTAACTGAAAAGAACAATATGGCGTAACTGTAATCCGAATAAGACGAGTTATTGAGAGAACAAGGTAAACACCCTGTTCTCTCTTTTTTCTTTTCTTTACCTATATGACAAAAAAATAAAGATTCCGTTCTAAAGAACAAAATCTTTATTTGGTGCAGAAGAAGGGACTTGAAGGGCTACGCCCTTCACGCTCGCAGGCTCGCTGACCCGATTGTGTTCGGCTTCGCCGAGGGGGTTCAAGTCCCGTCAACACGACAAAAAAAATAAAGATTCCGTTCTAAAGAACAAAATCTTTATTTGGTGCAGAAGAAGGGACTTGAACCCTCATGAAATCACTTTCACTAGTACCTGAAACTAGCGCGTCTGCCATTCCGCCACTTCTGCAAATATTAAGTTTTATTGTTGCACTCAACAGCTTAGTTGAGGCAAGAACTTTACGGGAAGGACACTTGTGGTACCCAAAATCGTTGGTCGCTCCTGTTCGTCGCTAACGATTTTGACCACTGCGCCATTTCGTCCTTACTGCATCCGCCACAGGCGGCGTGCGGACTCAATGCTGCCATTCCGCCACTTCTGCAAATATTAAATTTTATTGTTGCACTCAACAACTTGGATATTTTACCACAATAAAAAAATCGTGTCAATTATAAAACCACATAAAAAACTCACGGCATATGACGAAAAAGGTCGTATGCCGTGATAATTTTATATTTCTATAAGCTTACCGCCATTTTCTCTTGATTTATCTGCAAGGAAAATGATTTTGTGACCCATAACGGAGTTGTGGATAGATGTGCAGGAAACAGATGGCTCTTCGTTGCTGATGAACTTAACAAAGTCCTCCATTAAGCCTGTATCACCGCCGCCGTGGCCTTCATCGGGCACGTGGGAAAGGTCGATGTGTGTTTCATCAAAATATGTGGTAGGAGTTGGGTTTATAACCTTAAGGTTAACAAACTTTTTTTCCATTTCCGCATAAATTTCGCCCTTTGTACCTATAACACGGAGTGTTCTTATGCTTTCAGCGCTACCGCCTGTAAGGTTATGGGTACCTGTTGCACCGCTTGCAAAGTTAACAAGCACACTTTGGTGGTCAACAACATCGTTACCACATTTGTATATGCATTTGCCGTAGTCACTTTTCAAGAGACTGTTTTTGTAATCCTCATATGTTGGTTTTTTGATGTGCTCAATATCGCGCCAGATGTACACTTCCCAGTTATTGGGGTGGTCAAGGTAAAGGCGTTTTGCGCTGTAACGGCAGGTATCAACCAACGGACAATCCTCAAGGCAACGTGTACCTGCATTTTCAGGAGCGTTTTCCTCCCTGAACTGGAAGCGTGTACCTACAGAAGATACCGAAACAGGCTTATCATCACCCATTAACCAGGTCATAATATCCATATCGTGACAGCATTTTGCAAGAAGCATAGATGTGTGGCATTTTTTTGTGCTTCCCCATTTACCTCTTACAAAAGAGGTTGAAAGATGATGATAGCTCACATTCTCAACAGTCTGAATATTTAATACATCACCGATTTTGCCTTCAATAATAAGATTTTTAACAGTAAGGTAAACCTTATTGTACCTTAAAACATGGCAAATCATAACCTTATTTTTGTTTTCTTCAACAACATCAATAAGACTTTGCATTTCCTCATCGTTTACTGCAAAGGGCTTTTCCAAAAGCATATCGTAACCGATTTTTAAAAGTGGGATTGCTGTTTCCACGTGCTGTTCATCCATTGTGCCGTTAATTACGGCATCAGCAAATTTGGGGGCTTTTGCAAGCTCCTCGGCGCTGGTGAAAACATGCTCTTCAGGAATATTGAACATATCGCGGACCATTTCTCTGCGGAATTGGTCTAACTCCGCAATACCCACGATTTTTATTTCTTCAGGATGATTTTTCGCATACTCAGCATAAGCCATCGAACGATGACCTGCACCAAGAATTATTGCAGTAACAGGTTTGTTTGCCATATGTATCACTTACTCACAAAGATTTTTGCCATTACTATACCATTGAGCTTTTTGGAAGCAACAATGGTTTTGAAATTAAATCGTTTATAAAAACGGATGGCTCCGTCATTATCAGAATTTGCCGTAAGCATAATGCCCCTGACATTTCTTTTTTTAAGCTCTGAAAGGAGAGTATCCATAAGCATTGTACCATAGCCCATATTCTGATATTCATCTAAAATATCAATATGTAGGTGGGCGGGGTACTTTCTGCCGAAAAGCTTGTACGGAAAAGGTAAAGCCAAAGCCATTAATCCGTTTTCCTTGCGGATTTTATAAATTTCGGGAGCATATTTTTTAACAAAAAGCTTACCAAAGCGCTTGTAATCGGGCTCGCAAAGAATGTAGCCCACAGCCTTATCGTTATTGTCTGCTAAAACAAAGCAGGTATCTGTACATTCGCAGATATAATATGTTGAAAATGTTTTTGCAACAGCAAGACCGATTGTTTCGTTATTTCGTGCATCGTCACCGGCGGTCATACGGCACACATATTCAACATCACTAAGGTCGCTCAGACGAGCAGGTCTTACAGTTGCCATTATTTTTTACCTTTTTTTGTAATGCGTTCCTTTGAACCATCGGGACGAACAATTACTGTAGACTCAAGCTGAGTTTCCAATGACTGCCTGAAAGCCTTTACATATTCTGCCCTGAGAGCTTTCTGCTCAATTTTTTCTTCCTCGGTAAGTCCTTCTGCTTTTGACTTACGGGCAAGCTCATTAATTCTGTTAATCTGTTCCTGAGTTATCATAAAAAACCCTCATTTTTTCAGAAAATATCAAAAATTACAACGAGCATTATATTATAAAAATATAATAAAGTCAATTGGTTAATAAATGTAAAATAAAGAATAATTTTTACATTCCTTTACATTTGAAATCCTGCCATGCAATATCGGCAGAAAGCTCGCCGCCATCTTTAAAAACTGCCTTAGCAGACTGGTCATTTTTAAGCCAGGCATCAAACCACTTTATTGCGTAGCCCGAATAAGTCTGAGGACTTGTGGAGCAGGTTGTATGCACCCCATCTGTAAGGCAAACATAAACAGCAGGACCCTTGCATGCCTCGTATGCAGGCACAATCCATCTTTCGGCTCCGACAATTAAATCCCTTTCACCCGCAAAGAAAAGTGTAGGAGTATTAAGCTTTTCAGCCTCTTCCACAAAGTTACTTCCCGCAAGGGATAATGCACAAACAATTCTTGAATCCTTTGCGGCGGCGTTAACAGAGCTTCTGCCACCCTGTGAATGGCCTGCAACGGCTAATTTTTGGGTATTGACTTTGTTAAAGAGCACACTTGTGGAGGTACTGTTTTCTGCAATTGCAAACTCTAAAGAAGTAATTTGTGCAGTACCGTCTGCAGACATTGTTTCTGTGTTGGCAACAACAATGTAACCGCCCTCGGCAATTTCTTTAATAAGATTTTCGTAAATTGTGTAGGAAAAGCCTGTGCCGTTTGCCCATGCAATTACAGGTAAAGCGTCTGTACTGCTTAACATACTGTTAGGATAGAAAACCGCCTGCTCAACGCCTGCGTATGTTGCTGTGTATTTACCAACACCCGTTGTTGGTGGAGCTTCTGTAGGTGCCTCGGTTGGTGCTTCGGTAGTTGTTTCTGTAGGCGCCTCAGTTGGTGCTAAAGTTGTAGTTTCTGTAGGCGCAACTGTTGGTGGCACAGTTGGAGCCTCGGTAGGGGCAGCAGTTGGTGCCTCAGTAGGAGCTTCTGTTACGGGGGCTTGTGTAGGTGCCTCAGTTACAGGTGCCTGAGTCTGTATTTCAGTTACAGGTGGTGGTGCAATGGTTTCCCAAACTGTTTCTGCAGGCATATATACTGTGGGTTGTGTAGTTGTTTCTTCTGCTGTGCTATTTCCGCAACCAACAAAAGATACAAATATTGTAAGAATTAAAAAAACCGAAATGAAAATTTTGCCGTTTTTCATAATAATCTCCTCAAACTTTCTATTATCAGATATGGTCAGGGTATCTTTCGATTGTAATTTTACCGTCTGCAACATGCATTTTGGCAATTCGTGCATTTCGTCTGTCGCCACAAAGACCATCTGCCTCTGTATTACGTGCGTGGTAAACGCAATAATACTGACCATCTACCTTAATTACACTGTTGTGGCCTGTGCCTTCTTCCCAATCGTTGCTTCTGAGAAGAGGTGCATATGTGTTACTGTCGGGCATTTTTCGGAAATTAACCTTTGTTAAATCTTGCTCTGTAGTTTTTGCTGCCGCGTAGCCTACGAAATATGTTTCATCCTCATATCTGCCACCGCTGTACATAAGGTATTGCCATTCGCCCTCTTGGAACCAGTATGCACCTTCGAGAGTGTGCCAATGCTGACCCTCTTTGTATCTGTCACGACGGAAAATTTCTTCATCAATTGATGGCAAAAGCACAACTGTAGGCTCACCCTCAAGTGTGTATGGGTCTTTCATTTTCTGCACAACAATGTGTGTGCCTATTCTGTCACCCTCAAAGGTATTTGGAGAATAGAAAAGGAAAAGGCCTGCATCTGTTTTAACAATGTGTGAGTCAATACTGAATGGGTGAGCAATCTGCCCTGCTAAAGTAAACGGGCCCATAGGATTATCGCTTACTGCTACATGCATTGCCTGGTGGTGGCCACCCCGGTCGGGCACGTCTTCGTAAAACTCAAAAGAGAAATACATATAGAATTTGCCATCAAGGTAAATCACAGATGGTGCCCAGAAATGATCCCTGCCTTCAAGGGTGAAAATCTGTCCTTCAAATTTCCAATCACCTAAAAGTGTGTCACAGGAATAGCCGTAAAGACCATCATCACCTGTGGTGTAAATATAAAATTTACCCTTATGCTCAATGATATATGGGTCTGCTTGACCAATGTAATTTTCTTTGTCGATTTTTAAAAGATGCATATATATATCCTCCTTAGAAAATGGAAAATTCAAAATGCAAAATGCAAAAATTCCCAATTTACCTTTTCTTACCTCTACGGTTAGCGGGTTTTCCGTTACGTGACTGTACGGTTGGTTTCTTTTTCTTTGCCTGTTCAACTCTGTCTTTGTAAGATGGTTTAATAAGGCATTTTTTGTCATAGCCGATAAGGTCTTCTCTGTGGCATTTTTTAAGGGCAACTCTTACAAGGTCTGCGTTTTTAGGGTCTGCGCATTGTAAAAGTGCACGTTGCATTCTTTTTTCTTCTGCTGTTTTAGGAACATAAACACTTTTCATTGTTAAAGGGTCAATTCCTGTATAGAACATAACTGTTGAAGCTGTACCCGGTGTAGGGTAGAAGTCCTGCACCTGTTCAGGATTATAATTCCAACGTTTTATATATTCTGCAAGCTTTACCGCATCTGCAAGTGTACTACCCGGATGGCTACTCATAAGGTAGGGAACAAGGTACTGCTCCATACCAAAGCTTTTTGTAAGCTCAAAATATCTGTCCTTGAATTTTTCGTAAACCTTGAAATTCGGTTTACCCATAAGTGCTAACACATTCTGCGAGCAATGCTCAGGAGCAACCTTAAGCTGACCGCTTACATGGTCTTTAACAAGCTTTTTAAAGAAAGCATTTCCCGATGGTGTTTTATCTGCTAAAAGGTAGTCAAAGCGGATACCCGACCTTATGAAAACCTTTTTGATTTTTGGTATTTTCTCTATTTCTGAAAGTAATTTTATATATTCGCTGTGGTCTGCCTTAAGATTTTTACAGGGCTCAGGAGCAAGGCACTTTTTCTCGGCACAAACACCGCTTTTAAGCTGTTTATCACAGGCAGGTCCGCGGAAGTTTGCGGTAGGACCGCCAACATCATTAATGTAACCCTTGAAGCCCTTCATCTGAGTTAAAAGCTTTGCTTCCTCAACAACGCTTTCAATACTTCTTGAGCGAACACTTCTGCCCTGATGGAAAGCAAGTGCGCAGAAGTTACAACCACCAAAGCAACCGCGGTTGTGAGTTAAGCTGAATTGTACCTCTGTTATGGCAGGTACACCACCAAGCTTTTCGTATGACGGATGATAATTTCTCATAAACGGAAGAGCATAAACCTCATCAAGCTCTTCTGTTTCGAGGGGTGGCATAGGCGGATTCTGCACAAGCATTTTTTCACCATAATATTCAACCAATGCTTTACCATAACAGCTATCCTGATTTTTGTACTGAACACCAAAGGCCTTTGCGTAATATTCTTTATCGCTTTTAAGCTTATTCCAATCCCACTCACCACAATAATCAAAGTGGATTTTATCGCCCTTGTTACCAAGCCATACTGTACCACGCACATCTCTTATTTTATTTACGGGAACACCCTTATCCAGAAGAGTGGCAATTTTTCTTATAATGTTTTCACCCATACCATAGGTGAGTAAGTCAGCACCCGAAGAAACGAGCAGACTTTCCATTACACAATCGTCCCAATAATCGTAGTGGGCAAAACGGCGTAATGATGCCTCAAGACCACCTAAGATAATAGGGGAGTCGGGATAAGCCTCACGAATAAGACGGGAATAGACGATTGATGCTCTGTCGGGGCGCAAGCCGAATTTCCCGCCGGGTGAATAATAATCGTAGCTTCTTTTACGCTTTGCAACAGAATAATGGGCAACCATGGAATCTATATTACCTGCGGAAACAAGGAAACCAAGCCTGGGCTTGCCGAAGCGCTTGAAATCCTCGCAATTTTTAAAGCTTGGTTGGCTGAGAAACGCAACATTAAACCCCTGCGCTTCAAGCACACGAGTTATAATTGCGGCACCAAAAGAAGGATGATCAACATATGCATCACCGCAGACGTAAACAAAGTCTACCTCTGCCCATCCTCTTTCTTTAACCTCTTTTGCTGTTGTGGGTAAAAAGCTTGTACCAATCATAGTTAACCTCATTTTAAATCAAGAGTCAGGAGTTTCGGGAAAGCTACACTTCCGAACATTATAAGATTCGCATACACTTAGTTTACTGATTAACTGAAGTAATGCGAAGCCTATCCCTTTTTCGAAAAAGGGGGGACCGTTCTCCGATTCGACTGTTGTTTTTATTAACCTTGCCACGGGAGAAAAACTTGCCTTTAC
>JAZSCV010000076.1:0-60508 GCA_045530855.1 Acutalibacteraceae bacterium | reverse complement strand
TCGACGTACCTTTGTACGCCTTCGGGCAAGCAAAACCAAGTCTAAAGCCTTGATTTTGCTCAGTTTGTCCGTTCTGCATCTTTTTTTCCTATCCCCTAAAAAGAGGCTGTAAAAAAACGCAAGTTTTTTTACAGCCTCTTTTACTTTTATGCACAATAAATTATTAATTAATATTCAAGTGTGTATTCTGTGTATACACCGATACCAACCTTAGCATTGTCGATGCTTCCGAGAATCGGAACCTTTGCAGAAAGCTGAAGGATACATGGTGCTTCAACTGTAAGAGCAACAAGGTTGCCTGTTGATTTTTCAATCTTAGCTATTGTAACAACATTTTCGTAAGCAATTGAAATACCACTTAATTCGAGACCCGGAACAGAGCTGATAGCGCCTGTGATTGTTTCTTCCTGAATAACACCACAAAGAGAGCCTACACCATTGCCGCCTGACTTTGGATTAACCTCATCCTTACCTGCAATTGTTAATATGTAGTAATCGCCTTCCTCTTTGCACTCTGCAGACTTGATTCCATCTGCTGTAAGAGCTGCCTGAGCATTTTCAGGTGGGAATTTTTCCTTTGTCCACTCTTCGTTCTTTGCCTCGATTTCATCCTTACTGCCAACCATAAACATACCCATAAGCTTAGATGCAACACTTGAAAGACCGCCTGCTTCAACTATATTGTTATAGTTTGTAGCGCCGTCTTTAACTCTGATAATCTTCGAAGCATTTGCTTTTGCATTGTTAACAGCCTTGTTATACATATCTGCAATTTCAGCAACTGTCTTTTCGCCACCCTGTTCTGCAGCAGCTGTTGTATCTGCAGGTGCTGTTGTATCTTCAGGTGTGCCTGCGGGAGCTGTTGTTGCATCTCCGGCAGGAGCTGTTGTAGCTGCAGGAGCTGTTGTAGCTGCGGGAGCTGTTGTGGCTGCAGGAGCTGTTGTAGCTGCAGGAGCTGTTGTAGCCACAGGTGCTGCTACAGCGCCATTATTCTGCTGAGGAGCCTGCTGAACTACCTGCTGCTGAGCTGCATTGTTCTTCATATTGTTTCTTGCAGCAACAAGCATCATAATAGATGAAAGGTTGTTAGCTGTGATTATAGTGATTATAAGACACACAGCCAATATGCCGATGACAAGTTTTTTAATAGGTGATAAGTTTGACAACATTTTGCCCACTCCATTTCCTTTTTCACATTTTAATCTACACCATTATAAGATATGTTGAAGAAAAAGTCAACATTTTTAATAATATCCCTGTGAACTTTATTTTCTGTATTGTTTATTTTTTAAAAATAATGTAGAATACTATATAAATTCGAGGTGGTTGTGGTACTTATGGATAACAATTCACATCACAAGTCAACATATAAACAAGTAGGCTTCGGCTTAACTGCTTTTGCATACACGGGATTATATGCCCTGTGTTTTTCTGCAGTAGTTGGTCAAGGTCTTGTTTTGCCGTATATTTGTTGTATTGTTTGTGCCATACTATCAATAAAATACAACAAATCTGTATTTACACCTCACCCACTCTTTATTACACCACTTATTTTTGTATACGCAACCACCGCCTCACCTCTTGCTATGGTTATTTCCGTAATTCTGGGTGCTGTGCTTTATCTTATATCAAATAAACTCCTCAAAAAGATTCAATTCTCTCCATTTATTATCTCGGGTTGTGCTTTAGGCTTATGCGTTGCATCCACTATACTTTTAACTAATGTATATTTTGGCATAGGTGCAGAGGGTGCAACACCTCTTGAAATGCTGAAAAGCTACCGTTCATTAGGCTTTCACCCGCATTTTATGGGGCTTTTAACCGGAACAATTACTCTTTTCACTACTATAACCTACCCATTTAAATTCAAAAAGCTAAGCAAAATAATTCCTACACCGCTTGTGTGTATAGGTATACCATATATTTTGAACCTTTTCCTGAACCCTGTTGAGAAATATACAACAATAAACGAAGCTTCTTCACTTGATGGCTTAACAGCTAATCTCAGCCTTTCGGGTGATTTACTTAATTATTCACAAACTCTTCCGATTATTAAAACCTCTTTGGTAGTTTGTGTAATGTTTATCGCTTTTTCTCAAAGCTACGAAAATCACGAAAAAAATCATATGGGCATATGCAACATATTATCTTGCTTCCCTGTGGTTAAGCATAGTTTAAATGGTTATACATGGATATCCGCTTTAACCTTTGCTTTGGTAAGCGTTGCTCTATTCTTATTCTGTCCCGCTGTTTTTCCAAGAACTCCGCTACACTCCATAGGTGCCTTCCTTATTGTGAGTGCATGGCAATCACTTCCATATAAACAGCTTGCCTCAGCCTTTAAAGAGAACAAGATATTAGCTCTTACAGTTTCAATAGTTTGTATAGTTGCTTTCATTGTAACTGACGTATTTATCGCAACATTTGCCGTGATTTTTGCACTCTACAAGTTGACAAAGGAGGCAAAATAATGGCACATAAACGAGATAAAAAGAAATTAGCCCGTGTTATTGCAACATGGCTGATTACAGGAATTATGGCTTCTGTTTTCATTCTTGATATTATATGTGTAGCCCTGGCGAACAAATACGCAAACAGCATCCCTGTTTTGCAAGAGGATTTCACACTAAAAAACGGAGATGACAGAATTCATTTTCTTAACACTGCAAATTCGGATTGTATAATAATAGAAAGCAATGGGCATTTTGCCCTTGTTGATTCAGGTGAAGGCAACAATAACCCTCGCAGAAAAACCGCATATAAGGGCTACGAAACAGAAGTGCTCCGATACATTAAAAAAATATGTGGTGACGAAAACGGCAAGATTTATTTTGATTTTATTGTCGCAACCCATATGCACTACGACCACTCAGGTAATTTTGAAAAAATAATCAATAATGCAGACATAACAATAGGCAAGGCTTTTATAAAAAAATACGATGGATCAAAAACATCGGAGATTGATTCAGAAAGCTGGGGAAACTTAGATACCTATAATAAAATAATTGAGGCGCTGAATAAAAACAAAATTTCTATTATCCACAATATTCCGCAGAAAGATTTTGTTTTTGAAGATTTTACAGTTAAATTCATAAATGCCGAAACACCTGAAAACCTGAAAAAAGCAGGTGAAAACACAAATAGTATCGGCATTCGTCTTACTAAAGGTGAAAGGGTTGCTTTCCTCGGAGCGGACTTCACAAACGATGCAGGCTTTGAGATGCTTTACGCAAAAGAAATTGGTGATGTTGATATTTTAAAGATAGGTCACCACGGATATTTTGGTTCTTCTTCAATAGGCTTTTTAAAAGAGTTGAAACCGGAAATTGCAATCTGCACAAACTATATCGGTAAAATTTATCCTAATGTAAAATGGAATTTAACAATGGTAGCGAAAGTTCCCGTTTACGCAACAGCTCACAGGAATGGGATAATCGCCACCTTCACCGACAGTAACGAAATTTTATTAACAGAAAATATAATCACATAACAACCATTGCTTAATAAGATTAAAATATATTAAGCCATATCTGTATTTATCAGGTGTTATGACTATGCTGTTGACAATACGCACAATTATTTTAATCGTTGTGATATAAATAACAAAATCCAATTTGTGAAATAAGTTTGTTTCAAATCCAATAGCTTTTATTACCGCAGATACACGGGAGGTTCATATGCAAATTTTACAGACAATTGTTTCTTATCTTGCAATAGCGGCAGCTTTTATTTCTTCAATTTTTTCGTGGGGTGATTCGACAATGATACCATTTGTAAATGATTATAAAATTCCTGACACTATTCCCGAATATAGTGTAATTTCTACGGATGAGAAAACAGATTGGAAAGCAAAATGGATTTGGGATAAAGAGAATCTGACAGAGAATAACGTGTGGATGTGCTTCAATAAAAAGGTTAATCTTGATAAGATTCCTGAAAAGCTTATTGCCCATATCTCAGCTGACTCAAAATATTGGCTTTACATAAACGGAGAAACTGTTGTTTTTGAGGGAAGCGTGAAACGAGGACCCCAAAAAAACAGCGGATATTATGACAGCATAGATATTTCACCTTTCCTCAAAAAAGGAGAAAACTCAATTTGTGCTTTAGTGTGGTACTGGGACAATGAAACAAGCTATTCCTATAACAGTAGCGGACAAGGTGGCTTTATTTTTGAAGCCATAAATGAGGATATCACTATAATTTCCGATAAAAGCTGGAAAGCCAAAAGAAACCCTGCCTATATTGACAGCCCTCTTTATCCGCCTAACTACAGACTTCCCGAATACAGCATTTATTTCGATGCAAGAGAAGATATGGGCGATTGGATAAATGAATCTTATGATGCTTCCGCCTGGGAAAATGCAACTGAATATGCTGATGGTGGAGAAAACCCTTACGGCAAGCTTTACCCAAGAGGAATCCCGTTTTTGAAAGATTTCGGTCTTAAGGACTATGAAAATTCAAAAGATTATGAAAACTATACTGTAACCAGGAACTTCAGTGAAAAAATTATTGTGGATGTTCCTTATAACGCACAGCTTACCCCATATCTTAAGGTTGTAGCACCTAAAGGCAAAAAGATTCGCATAACAACAGAAAATACTATAATCGGTGCAGTTTCAACTACCTATATCACTAAAGAGGGTGAACAGGAGTTTGAAGCTCTAGGCTGGGTTAACGGAGAGCATATTACATATAAAATTCCCAAAGGTGTTAAAGTTGTTGCTTTGAAATATCGCGAAACAGGCTATGACACTTCATTCAGCGGTGACTTCAAATGTGACGATGAATTCATGAATTCCTTGTGGCAGAAATCCCTGCGCACTCTCTATGTTACTATGCGAGATAATTTTATGGATTGTCCCGACAGAGAAAGAGCACAGTGGTGGGGAGATGTTACAAATGAAATGGTTATGATGATGTATTCGCTGGATAGTAACTCCTACCTGCTTTATCAAAAGGGTGTAGAGGCAATGCTCTCTCACATTGATGACACAAAAGTTCTGCAGACAGTTGTTCCTATAAGTGGTGACTATTTTGAGCTTCCTGTTCAACAGCTTGCAGGCATTGTAGGCTTTGGAACTTATTATCACTACACAGGTGACAAGACTTTTGTAGAAAAGGTTTATGATGCTTCTCTTGATTACCTTAAGCTTTGGAAAATGGGTGATAATAATCTTGTTGTTCACCGCGGTGGTTCATGGGATTGGCCTGATTGGGGTAGCAAGGCAGATATGACTGCTATTGAAGACGCCTGGGTTTACTACGCTCTTTCAACAGTAGAAGAAATGGCAGAGCTTTTAGGTAAGGCTGAGGATATTTCATTTATTACAGAAAGAAAAGCTACCATTGCAAAAGGCTACAAAGCACTTTGGACAGAAGATGGCTTTGTAAGTGAAGATGTAAAAGAACCTGACGACAGAGCCAACGCTCTTGCAGTTCTATCAGGACTTGCAGAAAAAGAGCAGTATACTACAATTACAAAAGTGCTCAAGGAAACTAAAAATTCAAGCCCATATATGGAATACTATGTTCTTGAAGCCCTTTGCAAAATGGGAGAATATGAAGCATCATATAACAGAATCAAAGAAAGATACGAGGGTATGATGTGTGATGATTACTCAACTCTTTGGGAACAATGGGATGCCTGGCGAGGAACTAAAAATCACGCATGGAGTGGTGGGCCACTTGTTATAATGAGTAAACATTATGCCGGTATCACTCCTCTTGAAGCAGGATATAAAAAGGTTAAAATTGATCCTCAATATACACTCTCTGACAGTATGAACTGTACCGTTCCAAGCACAAAAGGATTAATCACCCTTGATTATCAAAAGGTTGATGAGAACTATACTATCAACCTTACTCTTCCACAAGCTACGAAGGCTGTTTTATATGTACCGGCAGGCGCTCAAGTAAATATCAATTCAAAAGTATATTACCGGAATGGTAAATATGAAAACAGTAAAATCGGCAATGTGGAAATTATCGAAAAAGCATCCGATAACAAATAAATAAAATTGCAATTTAATAAAACAAAAACATAAGGAGCTGACCAATAGTCAACTCCTTATGTTTTTTTACCACACAAATTCAATATACCATTTGATCCAACCAATCAAAAACGGGGAACAAAAGGTTCACTACCTTAGGAAACACGATGGTAATAACAATTGAAATCACAAATGTTAAAGAATATCTTTCAAGGTATGCAGATCCACAAGTAACTGCAAAGTATGGAGATAACACCACCTTCAACACCTTATTTTTACTGCCGTATATGTAATCCTTTAAGGTTAACATATCTTCAAAAGACGGAGCACAGTTTGCATAGCAGGAAACACCCAACCACACTAACGCATATGTTTGCAGGGAATCTGTTTCACCTATAAAAAACAGTCTGTATGAGCCTGTAAGTAAAAATGCAGTACCCATAAGGAAATTAAGTGTAAAGGGTAGCCATGTAACTAAAAAAGACTCTTTAAGATTTTCGCAAAGCTCGTGCTCAACATGACCGCATAATTCATCATACTTAAAAACCCTTGCATCTTCAACAGGGATTTTACATATTCTGCACGCAACATGCTCCCAGAAGGTTCTCAGAACGGCACCAAAGAAGGTAACAATGCGGGTTAAAACATATAAAATTGTCATTCTACCTCACCTGTTCCTTCCGTAAATAATTGTAATGCAGTCAATTCACCTGACAAATACTTAGTCATTCTTTCGGAAATTTCAACATTTTCTTCTTTGAGGGCTGTTTTGTAGCTTTCAACCACATCTGTATTGCCGAGCTCATTTTCCACAACCATAGCTGTGAAATAAAGAACTGCATACTCTTGTATTTTCAATGCTTCGTCTATAACTGCCTTTGCTTCTTCAAAGTCACCCTTACAGCAAAGAGCCATAGCCTTTAATCGCATCAGCTCTGCATTTTCAGGACTATATTCCAAGCCCTTATCAGCCCAACGTGTTGCCTTTTCGAAATTACCGTTCAAACGCTCGACTGATGTATAAAGGCTGTAGCCATCGGGGTCCTCTACATTTTTCTTTATAATTGCCTCTGCAAGCTCTTTTGCCTTGTTTACATCACCTGTTTGTGTTTCTACTATACCAAGCTCGTATGCGTAAAGCCACAGATAATCCGGCTCAAGCTTTTCTACCTCAAGCATATATTGGTATGAATCGTCGTAATTTTCTGAAATATACGCAAACATATATTGGCAAAAGCGTACCATTGCCGCATTTGAAGGATGCATCTGTGTTGTTTTGCCATCCTTTGAAACAATAGAAACCTTTTTATCAATAAGTGCACCTATTTTTGTCATTATCTCCTCATACATCTCTTTATCGTCAGATGTATAATTTGCATATTCCTCTGCACCGATGATATTGTAAAACTCCTGCATGGTAGCAAAAATAATTTCACTTTCAAGTTGTATATCCGCTATATGGCTGAATACAGGAAGCTTTTTTGCAAAATCAGAAAGTGCTGTATCAATACGGTCTGATATTTCGGTCATTGTATCAGTACCATTCCCCATTGTTTCATACATTAAAACAGCACTGTAAAGATATGCTCTTTTGGGAGTTATATTCCCCTCTGAAAATTCATCAATAGTAGCATCATAATACTTGATAGCTGAGGAAATTTTATTTTCTTTTTCTGCCTTTTCGGCTTTATACATCATATTGTAGCCGTAAAAGTCATTACAGAAAAGAACAACGGAAAAAATCGAAACCACAACAAGAACAACTGAAACAAGCAAATTAGGTACACTCAAAGGATAAGCCTTCATATTCTCCCTGCAAACAGAGCAATACTGGTAGCTTTCCCCTCGTGTTTTATCTTTTCTTCTTTCACCACAGCATTCGCAAAGCTCTTCTTCAGGTATGATACCTAAGTCATCGGCGTATGCTTCAACAAATTCTTCGTCAGTAAGCTCCTGAGCTTTTTTCAACTCCTCACGAAATGTTTGTGCAAGGCTTTCCAACTCATCTGTAAGAGTGTCGTTTGAATACTCTTTCTCTGCACTTGCTTTTTCAAGCATTATCTCTTCTTTTTTTTCATCATTCAATATATTTTCGTCTTTCAAGGAAAAACCTCCTTTGAAAATTATCCATTTTATTGTATCACTTATTTCAGTAAATTTCAAATAAAATGGAAAATTATAAAGGAGGTTTACAATTTTTTTACTTTTTTATTATTCAGTTATGTTTCTTAACTTTTATTTCTTGTGATGAAATATCAAAAATCGATGATAATACAACACAGCCTACAACTGTAATTATAAGTTCGGGTATCATATAGCTTGCGTTATATGTAAGAGAATAGCTCCACACAGATTTGGCACCTGCGCTGTAATCTCCCCATATTGTTACACCACTTATAAAGTGACATAAGAATCTTATAACAGACACAAGAGCACCGCCCAAAGCGATAGAAAGGGTAGTGTTTTTTATTTTGTTTTTAAACAATCCGCTTAAGCCCAAAGAGCCAAAAGCTACTATGTAATCCGCAAAAATCAATATAAGATATGCTACAATTCCGCTTACATATGAGAAATTCTCCATACCGAAAAGAAGCTGAATAATCCCCATACTTAGCCCCGAAAAGATACCCCATTTAATGCCGTAGCGGTGGGCAACAACCACCATTGGCACCTGGCTGAATATTGTAACACTTCCGCCAAACGGGAACTTTATAACGGGAAGCTCTGATAAAATTGTTGACAAGGCAAGCATTATTGCTGTTTCTGCAAGACGCCTGATTTTTTGGTTTTTTGTTAAACTTTCCATAAAAATTATCCTCCGAATAAAAATCTCCCTACGGCGGTAACATCGCCATAGGGAGAGAAAACTCAAAAGATATTTTTCCTACGACGGCATTATCCGCATCAGGTTATTAGGGTCAGGAAAGGGTTGTTTCCTATCTCAGCCGACGTCCGTCAGCTCCCGTGTTTTATTTTCGAGCAGAAATTGGATCCATTTAATCTGCAAACCTATTATATTATATTCTCTGTGATTGTCAAGTAATTACAGAAATTTTGTTCTTAAAGGAATATTTTCTCCTGAAATTCTTCCGGAAATTCGCAAAAATGCCTGATTACCCTTGCAATCATAGGGAATTTTCTTACCGTTAACAGATTGGTAAACCTCTAAAGAATCAGGAACAATACCTAAAAGACGGGCGCTTACATTATCAATATAATCATCTATATTTACACCCTTGTGAATTTTCTTATTAAATTTATTAATAACAAGCCTTACATCAGAAACACCTGCATTTTTCATACACTGAGCCGCATATGACGCCGCCCTGACACTTATAGCATCAGGTGTGGAAACAACAATACAGGTATCGGCAACACTTGACGACAATTGAAAGCCTCTTTCAAGACCTGCAGGTGCATCCAGGAAAATAAAATCAAAATCCTTTTTGATTTCCTCTATCATTAACGAGAATTTTTCAGCTGTATATTCATCACAAAAATCAATTGGTGCCGGTAGTAGAAAAACATCACGCTCTGTTTCCAGCATTGCTTTTCTGTAATCACAGTTCCCCTTTAATATATCGCCCCAATTGTATACCGTTTTTTCTGAAACAGAAAGAAGGATATCAAGGCTTCTTACACCAATATCCATATCAACAAGTAAAATGCGTCTGCCTTGTGATGCAAGCATTTTACCAATACCGCAACAAAAGGTTGATTTACCTACTCCGCCCTTTGCTGATGCAACAGTAATAATTTTCATACAATCATCCTATAAGTGTGTTAGGTGTTTCCATAACATCCACATATTCCTTCTGACCAAAATAATAGTTATATACCTTTGCGGCAACAACAGATGTTGCGCTACCTGTGTTTGCATTTTCCGCAATTACTGCAACGGCAATTTCAGGATTTTCATAAGGTGCAAAGGAAATAAAGAAACCGTTGTTGCAAGTCATTGTTACTCCTGATTCAGTTGTTCTTTTAACCTGAGATGTACCTGTTTTACCTGCCGCATCTACTATGCAACCTTCAAAATGATACCTTGCCGCAGTATTTAAAACAACCTGCCTCATACCCTGCTTTACAATATCAAGATTTTCCTTACTGCAGTTTATAGTATTTATAACCTTCGGCTCTGTTTCGTATATAATCTCTGACATATCTGATGATAAAACAGATTTGATAATATACGGCTGATACCTTGTTCCGCCATTAGCAAGGGTTGATACATAATTGGCAAGCTGAAGAGGCGTAAACAGGTTATCTGACTGACCGATAGCCGCCTGCACAGTATCACCGGGATTCCACACCTGACCTGCAGCCTCTTTATTTGCAACACTTGCAAGCATACCCTCTGCCTCAGGAAGCTCTATGCCTGTTTTCTGACCTAAGCCCAGAAGATTGCAATATTTGTTCATTTTATCGATGCCCAATTCCTTACCCATTTCAAAAAAGAAAATGTTACAGGATTGTTCAAGGGCAGATGTAACATTAAGATAACCATGTGATGCAAGGCACTTAAAGTGCTGATCGGATAAAACATAGTTACTGTTACAATATTTTGCACTATTTATATCTATAATACCTTCTTCAAGTGAAGCTAAAGCAATTGCGGGCTTCATTGTTGAACCGGGAGCATATGCACTTTGTATTGCACGATTCCACAAGGGGCTTGCAGGGTCCTTTGATAATTTATTATAGTCCTCAAAATAACGGGTTATATCGTAGGTAGGAAGTGATACACTTGCAAGAATTGCGCCCGTATTACAATCCATTACCACAACCGCACCTGCAGATTCAAAATACGCAGACTTTCTGTTATCAACAAGCATATCCTGTAATGCCTGCGCAGCAACCTTCTGCAATTCTGAATTAATTGTAGTAACAACAGTTGCACCTTGCTCGGGCTTTGTCAAAAAGTCCTCTGTTACAGTTCCATCAGATGCAGTAGTAGTAGTTTTAATACCATTCTTACCACGCAGATAGCTTTCCATTGCCGCTTCTATTCCGCTTTTCCCGTATTTGTCATTCAAGGAATAGGCATTGTTTTTAAGCTTCAATACATCTGTTGCTGTTAATGTTTCGTCCTTAAGCTGTTCATTTAATTTTATCTTTTCACTTTCATACTCTTCAGCACTTATAGAACCAACAACACCCAAAATGTGAGAATAGCTGATTGTATCATCATATTCACGATAACTTACACTTTCAGACTCAACACCCGGATATGTTTCATTCATTTCCATAATAACCGAAACAATTTCAACAGGTACATCCTCTGCAAAAGTGTATGGATTAGGAGTAGAAAAGCCTGAGTACTTCATTCCGAAGCACACAGATGCTATTTTTCTTGCATCGGCTTTTGAATAGTCAGAAAGCTTATATCTTTTTATTAACGCATCAAGACATTCTTGTGCTGTTGCTTTCTCCCCTTTCTCAAGCTCAAGCATTGATTCAGAAACCATATACTTGAATTCCGCCTCTTTGTCAGGGTCAATAACAAGCTTTTTCTTTTTATATACAATGGGTAATCTGTCTATCCACTCAACATTATTTTCTTCAAAAAGTTTTATAAGGGAAAAAATCAGTTCATTTCTTTTTTCCTGCTGCTTTGCCTCAGGGAATTCAGAATATTTGAACACAACAGAATTGCCCTGCCTGTTCACAACAAGAGGGCTACCGTTAGTGTCAAGAATTTCTCCGCGAGCGGCTTTAACTGTGCTTGCGGAAACTGAAAGACGATTTGCTTCTGCTTTGTGCTTATCTCCGTCAATAAGCTGGTTTTTACCAACAACTAAAATAAGAAAAGAAAACAAAACGGCTATAATGACAGTACCTGCTATTCTTCTTTTTTTCCTTAATTCAACAGACATATACTACTCCTGTTTCAAGAGTTTTTACTATTAAAAATTTTTATTACTCAACTGTTTTATGGTTTTCGAAAATATACCTGGTCACATAATAACACACGGGAATAAACAATGCCGTATATATTAATGATGGTAAATAAAAAACTAACACTTGCCTGAATGGGTTTCCTGCCCCACCAAAGCCGGAATTGACAATAATATACAAAATCTCGTACAAAGCAATTACACTGAGATTAAGAACAAAGGATGTTACAATATTATTCTGCATAATGTGACTTATAAGTATACTGCACACAGCACAAAGCACCAAAATCACAAGAGCATTAAAGCCTTCTATACCTGCAGAGGTATCCCACAAGGTACCACCAATTGCGCCAAAAACAGCGGCAGGAATTTCCCTCTCGTGCATAGCAATACATATACATAACGGTAAAAGAAGGAATGCCCTTGCGCCAAAGATTTCAGGAAGTGCAATGTTTGAGTTTTGTAAAAGAGCAGCCAAAACTATTAATGCGACATATATTCCGTATCTTATATATTTAGGTCTGTTATTATCGTAATGCAAGGGTATCACCTCTTTTCAGGAAAAATTATATTATTCTTTTATTTCGCCTTCGCCCTGACCCTCAAAAGAGGTTATAACAAAAACATCACTTATGTTATCAGGTGAGCAGAAGGGTTTAACCTCTGCATAATATGCTGAGGAAACATCGTCTTTTTTAACTGACACAACTTCACCGACTATTAACCCGTTAGGGAAAACACCACCGGCACCTGATGTGCACACAATACCGCCGCTTACAACAGAGGTGGAAGCATTAAGCCCGGAAAGCTTACACAAACGGCTGTTATAAAGCTTTGGATCGCCACTTACATAACCATATTCCTTTGTGCCCGATTCGAAAGCACCTATGTTAACACGAGGGTCAAGCACAGAATAAACCACACAAGTGGAAAAGTTAACTTTTTTTACAATTCCCACTACATACTCACCATATATAACAGGGTCACCAACGCTTACATTATCCTTAGAGCCTGTGTTGAGCACAAATGAGCCGTATGCATCTGCAGCATCCTTGGAGATTACCGAACCGTAAGTAAACTCGTAATCGTCATTTTTCTGCTTTATGCCGTAAAACTTTTCGTAAGCCTGAACTTTTTTCTTGTATTCATCAAATTCAGCCATCTTTTTTCTGTACTGTTCAAGCTCTTTTTCCAGTTCAATAATTTCTGCTCTGTAAATCGTTGATGATTTAAAGGATAACGAAACATCATCAAGGTTTTCAGTTATTACTGCAGATAATTTTTGTAACGGAGAAAAGATGGTACCCACTACAGATGCAACAGGCGATGATGCATTGTGGCTTACTGCCGCAAAAACAATTCCGGAAATTATAACCGCGGCAATTACAAGAAGCATCTTAAAACTACTGCTTCTGAAAAATCTTTTCATATATCTTCCTCTTTTATCTGTTAAAACCTAAAAGGTCTTTTTCAAGACAAATACCCGTACCGTTAACAACGCAATCAAGTGGATTTTCCGCAACCTTAACAGGCATACCTGTTTCTGTTGCAATAAGCTTATCAAGTCCTCTAAGAAGGGCGCCGCCGCCTGTAAGGGTAATGCCTCTTTCAATAATATCTGCCGCAAGCTCAGGCGGAGTTCTGTCGAGAGTATATCTGATTGAATCAAGTATTTCATCAACAGGGTCTGCAAGTGCCTGACGGACCTGTTCACTTGTAATTTCAACAGATTTAGGAAGACCATCAATAAGGTTTCTGCCCTTTATTTCCATGGCTGCCTCACCTTCATAAGGGTATGCTGAGCCAAGCTTTAATTTAATATCCTCAGCTGAGCTTTCACCAATAAGAAGGTTAAAGGTTCTTTTTACATAGGAGATAATTGCATCGTCAAAGTTATCACCTGCCACACGGCATGATTTTGAAGTAACAATATCACCAAGGGAGATAACAGCAACCTCACTTGTACCACCACCAATATCAACAATCATACTACCTGTTGCTTCCAATACAGGAAGACCTGCACCGATAGCCGCTGCCATTGGCTCTTCAATAAGGCTTACATACCTTGCGCCTGCACTTTTTGCCACATCGTGAACAGCACGTCTTTCAACCTCTGTAACACCTGACGGAATACAAATCATAACTCTTGCCCTGTTAAAGGGTGAGCTGCTGATTGCTCTTTTTATAAACTCCTTAAGCATATCCGCTGTCATATCAAAGTCGGCAATAACACCATCCTTAATTGGTCTTACTGCTGTAATTGAACCGGGTGTTCTGCCTATCATTTTTTTAGCATCTGCACCAACAGCAACAACTGTTTTCGGATTTGTTCTTTCATCAACAGCAACAACAGAGGGCTCCCTTATAACGATACCCTTCCCCTTAACAAAAACAAGGGTGTTAGCTGTACCTAAATCTACACCTATATCCTGTGAAAAAAGCATTTATATACATTCCTTTCGGATTATTTTTTCTTTGAAATTAAATATGTTATGAAGAAAACTACTGCAAGAGCAGTTACTATTGTAGCACCTGCTGAGGTATCTGCATAAAAGGATACAATAAGCCCGCAAACTGAACACACAAGTGAAAAAGCAACCGAGCCTACAAGATATCCCCGTGAATGTCTTGCTACATTTCTTGATGATGCCGCAGGTAAAATAAGAAGTGAATTTATAAGTAAAATTCCTACCCATTTAATTGAAAGCATTACTACAACGGCAACAACTATTACAAAAACATTTTCATATAGTGAAGTTTTTATTCCCCTGCTTGCGGCAAGCTCCTTGTTTACGGAAATAACGAGTAGCTTGTTGTAAACAAAGCACCATATTACAATTACTGCCACAAGTGTTATTAAAAGGTAAAGCAGTTCATTCTTTGTGACACTTAAAATATCACCCACAAGATATGAGCTGTATTTTGAGAAGTTTCCGCCGTAGGACAAAACTAAAAGCCCCACCGCAACACTTGCCGAAGAAAAAACACTTATAACTGTATCTGATGATGTATTGCCTTTGTTTTTTACCCTTGTTATTAAAAGAGCAAGAAAAACACCGAAAGCTATAAGTGAAATCAATTCATTTTTTACGCCCAACAAAACGCCTAATGCAATTCCCGTAAATGCACTATGACCTAATGCATCGGAGAAAAATGCCATTTTATTGTTAACAGCCATTGTTCCTAAAATACCCATAAGCGGAGCAATAAGCACAACGGCAAGAAGGGCGTTAATCATAAATTTGTAATCTGCCCACACAAAAGGAAGCGATGCGAATGTATTGTAAATCAAATCCATATCACACCCACCTTTCAGGAACACTGAAAAAGACATTTTTAAATTCTTCCGATTCAAAAACATCCCCGGCAGATCCGCTTTTTAAAACTGTTTTATTTATTAAAACAACATTATCAGCATATTCTTTTACAATGCCTAAATCGTGAGACACCATAGCAATTGCCATATGGTAATTCTTTTTCAGGTTGAGAATTGCCTTGTAGAAAATTTCGCTACCCTTTGCATCCACACCTGAAACAGGCTCGTCAAGAATGAGAAGCTCAGGCAAGGGGTACAGCGCATTTGCAAGCATAACCCTTTGAAGCTCACCACCGGATAATTCGCCCAATTTTCTGTGTTTCAGTTCAATGCAACCTACAGAATCAAGAACCTTGTCTATTTCACTTATAAGCTTTTTATTTCGTCTGAAGCAAACAGGAGAGCTTGTTCTTCCTACAAGAAGAAAATCCTCTACGCTGACAGGCGCAGATCTGTCAAAATCAAGATGCTGTGGCACATAGCCGATTGTTACCTTATTGATTTTTTCCCCGTTGTGGGATTCAAAGGAAATGTTGCCCTCGTGGCGTATTTCACCAAGAATAGACTTAACAAGGGTGGTTTTTCCCGCACCGTTAACACCAATAACTGCTGTTAATTCACCGCAATGAAGATGAAAGGATACATCTGAAAGAAGCGTATCTCCGCCTTTTTTAACGCTGATATTGTTAACTTTTATTTTGCAAAGACCGCAACCGTTTTCAGAAGCCATCATTTCACCGCCTTTAAAATAGTCTGTATATTCTGACGCATAACATCCTCGTATGCTGTCAAGGAATTTTCTCCGTTTATAACGGGGTTAATCACATATATTTCAGAGCCTGTTTCGTTGGCAAGAATATTTGCCGCATTACCCTCATACTGAGGCTCTATAAAAAGTAATTTTATGTTATTTTCAAGAATTTCATCTGAAAGCTGAGCAAGCTTTTTAGCTGACGGCTCACCGCCATCATCATTTTCTACTGTTGCAAAAACATGAAAACCTAAATCCTCTGCAAGATATGCATAGGCATCGTGAAAGGAAACAACGCTTTGCCCTTGCACCTGAGCTTTTGTTGATTGGATTTCCGCTTTAAGCTCACCAAGTCTTTTAACATATAAAGCTTCGTTTTCTTTGATTTCTGATTTATATTGAGGGAAAATATCCGTTAAGCCCTTGCTTATGTTTTCAACCTGCTTTATAGCATTATCCACAGACATCCATATATGAGAATTTTCTGCGTGGTTGTGTGAATGACCATCGCTTTCTTCCTCGTGGTGGTGATGACTACAATGAAGCTCAACACCCTCAGAGGAATCAATTACCCGAAGATTTTCAACTGTACTGTACAAATCCTCAACAAAGCTTTCCATTCCTGCCCCGTTTATTACAAAGGCTTCACAATCACTGACAAGCTTAGCATCCTTTGCTGTTACAGAGTAATCGTGCAGGCAACCTACACTCTGCTCTGCCATACATTTCACCTCTACCCCTTCAATACCATTAAGAAGATTCAAGGTGAAAATGTATACCGGGTAGAATGACACAGCGATAACTTTACCATTTTTTTGGGGTGGTACCGCTGTGCATCCCGAAAGAATCAAAAGAGCAACACAAAGCAGAATTGCTGTAAATTTCTTCAATTATCCGTCACCCTACTAATCTGAATTTGTATGGAAGCTCCGAGCCGTACATACCCGTTTCTATCTTCACATAATATACACCTGCAGGAAGCTTTACAACACCTGTTGAAACAAGTGATTCATTAAGTGCAGAGGTAATCTCAGACCTTACTTTACCCTTATCATCAATAATGCTGATATTCCAGCAAACCTTACTGCCTGAATTATATTCGTGTTCAAACTCAACGCAGACATTCTTTGTTGAGGTAAGCTTGAATTTATAATAGTCCTCATCATATGTTACATCAGAGGAAATTATAGCACCATGGTAATACGTCTTAAGGTCAACTGTCTGGCAATTCTTCTTAGTGCTGTTTGGCTCTCTTTCAAAGTTCGCCTTTTCATAGAAGGACCACCTTACTGTATATGTGGAAGAGTTGTATGCCATAGAGTCACCATCTATAAGCACATAATACTCACCCGGTGCAAGACCAAGATTCTTGATTCTAAGCGTATCTTTATTCCACTTGGAAATCTTTCTTACAATCTCTGTGTATTTTCCGTCAGATGTTGGCTTAAGAATTCTTATATTCCAACCATTCTTATCGCCCTTCTGAGCCTCGTGTGTAAACACAAGGTTAACATATCCGTTACCTGTAACCTTGAATTTGTAATAGTCCTTATCAAGGCTGAGAAGTCTGTCTGCAAGGCTACCGCTTATGCTTTTGCCCTTTGGAAGTGATGTTGCCTGACTTGGAGTATCGTTCATTTCAAATTCGAAATTCTCTGCCTTTTCAGAACCTACAAGAAGAGTATATTCATCCGCTGAATCGTTCTGTGCTTCAACAGATATATGATATTTACCTGCTTTAAGACCTAATTTACCTGTTTTCAGAATAACATCCGTAAGCCTTGAAGTAAACTGTGTTATCTTCTGGCTCTTTTCGTTGTAAAGAGTAACTGTCCATCCAACAACAGGGAATGTACCATCCGGGTGGTTAAAGGAGATGTTAACACAGCTATCCTGACTAAGGCTGAAAGCAAACCAGTCAATATCAACGCCTTCCTTTCTGTTTGAAGAAAGACCTTTTTTACCATAACCCACAGAAATTGATGTTGCTGTTGATTTTGTATCATTAGGCTCTTTTTCATATGAATCTGACTTAGTAAAAGTAGTTTTAAAGGTAAACTCACTTTTCATAAAATATAATCCCGGAGTTACCACAACACAATATGTACCCTTGGTAACACCAACAGGGTCCCAGTCGGATGTTATATCTGTCCAGGCAGATTCATAGTAGGCAAGCTCTTTTTGGTTTTTCTGTGTCTTTTTAGAAGTATTAGTAAGCTTATACAAAGTAACAATCCAGCCTGATTTTGCCGGGTCTGTATAGTTCTCGTGCTCAAGGCAGATTGTTAAAGCACCATTTGCAGGAACATCAAAAATGTATGCTTCGTAGTCATTTTTAGATGTAATCTGACCCACAAGGCTTGTACCTAATTTTACATATGTAGGGGTGTTGCTTTTAAAAAGTGCATTGTTAACAGACAATGCAACACCGCAACAAGCAAAAATACCTACAATTGTTGCTGCAACAAGAACAGCGGCTATAAATCTTTTTTTGCCGTTAGTCATCACATAAACTCCTTTTTATTTTGTTATATACAGCTGAGCAATCTGAAAAATCATCTGTATTTGCGCAAAGAAATGCTTTTTCCATTTCAATATTAAGTATTGTAAAGGCACATTGGAGCTGACCTTTCATATACTCAAAGGCATTTTCTCCGCCCCTGCCTGAGGCGGCTACAAAAAAAGCCTTGCGCCTTTTAGAAATTGGCTGTGCTTTGTTATTATGATAAAAGCTTGTGTAGTAAACCTGAAACCTGTCAATAAGGCTTTTAAGGGGTCCCGGAAATGTGCCGTTATATACAGGACTGAGAAAAATTATAACATCACAATTTTCAAAGGCTTCATAAAAACCATTAAGGTCATTATTTACACATCTGCCGTTGTTTTCACAAAAATTACAACCGGTACAGGGAAGAAAGCTTTCCTCATAAGTATCGAATATTGTAACTTCGTCATTCTTAAGAACCTCTGCTATTTCCTTACACACTTTATTTGTATACCCGTTTTTTCTTGCAGAGCCTTTGATTATAAGATACTTTTTATTCATCTTCTTTTAATTCCCGCATACAGTATTTGCAAATATGCTTGCCGTCTGTTGTTTCATAGAAAAGTGACGGAAGATATTTTTCGGTAGAGGTTATGCAATCCTCTTTTCCGCAACAAAGCTCGTGTGTTGACTCTTCCCAGCAAGGTGTAATAAACCTGCCGGCTTTATTGGAAACAGTTTTTATAAGGCTGATAAGACACGCATCGTTAAAATTATTAAGAAGTTTAAAATATTTAGCGCGTTCATCAGTGTCCACACTGAAATCAAGCTCCTCTCCTCTTGGGAAGGGGTGCATAATAAGAAGGTCAGGCTTTGCAACAAGCAACATTCTTTCATCAAGAATAAAATTGTGCTTTCTTGATTCGTACATTATTTCACTATCGAAGGAAGATTTTTCAACCTTTGTCATATAAAGAATATCTAATTCAGGAAGTATTTCAAAAAGGTTATCAAAAACTACGAATGGCTTTTCTCTTTTGTCCATTAACGATACATACTCATCAGCCAATGGTTTTCCGTTGACGGAAATAAAATAAAACTCGTTGCCGTTATATAAATTAAGGCATTGTAAAAGACCTTTAACCTGAGCATTGTCTGAAAAATCACCCAAAAAGCCGATTTTCATATTTGAAACATGCTTTTTTTCTAACCATACAGTTGAAATATCTGCAAGTGTTCTTACAGGGTATGCACGTTTGCCGTCACCTGCATTTATTACAGGAATTGTAGAATATAGAGATGCCGCCCTTGCCGCACCTTTTTTAGGATGGCTTAACACAATAGCATCACCGAAGACACACATTTCCATTACCTCATCCTTAAGGTTTCTGCCCTGTGTATGCTTATACGGCACCGCTACACCGCCCATACGGTTTGCAACGGTTGAATAAGCTGTTTCAACGAACTGATTTTCTTCGAAAAAGGCATTTATAATAGTCTTGCCTTTCATTTCGTTAGCATAAACACTACTGTTATTCTTAACAAAGGAAAACTGGTTTAAGGTTTCCCTTAATTCTTCCCTTGAAAAATCTGTAATATCTACAAATCTTTTCATTGCCACTTGGCTCACCTCCGAAGAATTTCTGTAAAATTGCGATATGTATCCATAGTCGATTTATTATACCATATAAATATACAAAAACAAATACTTTATTAAAAATTTGCAGATTATTTTAAAAAAATTAACAATATGTGGTAACCATATTTTTAAAAAAGAAAAAACCGCCTTTCTTATTGAAAGAAAGACGGTTAAATCTTTATGAATTATTCAGCAACAGGAGCTTCAACAGGGCAATCACCTGCACAAGCACCGCAATCGATGCACTTATCAGGATCGATTACATAGATGCCATCGCCTTCTGAAATTGCTTCAACAGGGCAGCTTGCTGCACATGCACCACAGCTGATGCAAGCGTCTGTAATTTTGTATGCCATTTACATTTACCTCCCTTGCTATTTTTGTTTTATTGTAACACAAAATTTCAAGAAATCAATAGAAAATAATAAATTCTATACAATTATTCTTTTTCTTCTGTGTCAACTTCCTTAGCTTTTCTGATAAGCTTAACTTCTTTTCTGTTATATTCTGTAGGAATTGCCTCGGGGCGTCTTTCAAGAGATACCTTGATTTTACCTGTTAAAAGGTTGCTTTCTGTAACTGTACCTCTGCCCTCTCTTGTATCTACAACAGAGCCTACGCGAGGTGTGATTTTGTTAAGATACTCATATGAATCCTGCTCATATTTAAGGCAACAAAGAAGTCTGCCGCATGTACCGCTTATTTTGGTAGGATTAAGGGAAAGACCTTGCTCCTTTGCCATTTTTATTGATACAGGGTGAAAATCATCTAAGAACTGAGAGCAGCAGAAGGGTCTGCCGCAGATACCTAAGCCACCAAGCATCTTTGAAACATCGCGCACACCAATCTGGCGCATTTCAATACGTGTTCTGTACTGTGATGCAAGAATTTTTACAAGCTCGCGGAAATCAACTCTGTCGTCAGAGGTAAAATAGAACAGCATTTTGCTTCCGTCAAAGGTACATTCAACCTCAACAAGCTTCATATCAAGACCTAATTCCGCAACCTTTTTTTCGCAGAATTTAAAAGCCTCAGCCTCTGTTTTTTTATTCATTTCTATTGTTTTAAGGTCTTCATTATTAGCTTCTCTGACAACCTTTTTAAGCGGGTGGATAATTTCATCCTCGTTGATAGTGTGGTTAGCAACCGCAACCTCACCACATTCAATACCGCGGACTGTTTCAACTATAACCCTCTGAGCCTTGGGAAAAGCCTTTCCGTCAGGGTCAAAATAATATACCTTGCCGTTTTCTTTAAAACGAACGCCTATAACTTCTGCCATAATTTATCTCCTATAATCTTGCACAAAGCACCGCTGTGAGCAAGGTGTAGTTTGGATTATTTTCAAGTGACTGATATATATCAGAAACTGCATCATACATATCAAGTAATTTTTTAAGATTATTTTTTGAGCTAAGATCCTCTGTTTCTTTGAGGAAATCATTCAAAAGGGCTTTACCTCCGGATTTTACTGCAATTGCATCCCTCAGAACTGCAACAAATAAAGAAAGCACCTCTGCAGTAAGGGTTTTGTTGCCATCCATAGGTGCGGTAGCCTTAACCTTTTCATATTCATACGAGGTAGACACAGCCCTTGAGAGAGCTTTTACAACCTCAACAGCCTTTTCACTGTATTCTACATTTTCAATTTTGCCTAATCTAAGCCTTACAACTCTCGATAACACAGTACCTATTACCGCATTTGCACTTTGGGTTGTAAGCACAAAGGCTGTGTAAACAGGTGGCTCTTCAAGAATTTTAAGCAAAAGGTTTTGACATTCCTCATTCATATTGTGAATTTCAGAAATAATATAAACCTTTTTATCTGAATCATTTGGGGTAAGGAAAGCCTCACCTACCATTTTTTTTATATCTGCTTTTGCAAAAGACTTTTTATCGTCGGGCTTTTTAACAACAATAATATCGGGATGAATGTTTTCATCTGCCTTACGGCAATTTTCACAAGCACCGCAAGGTGTTCGATCTTGATTTGAGCAAACAATCATTTTAGCCGCAAGGCGTGAAAGTTGTTCGCGTTGAAGCTCGCCTGCGCCATCTATTAAAACGGCATGAGGGCATCTGCCATCTGCAAAAAGGCTATCAAGTGCTGAAAGCACACTTTCAGGTAAATTTAAAAACTCACTCATATTTTCATAAACTTATCGACATCAACAACAAAAATTGTTGCTCCGCCGATTGTTACATCAACAGGAGTCGCACCCATGAAACCCTCACCTAAAAATGGTGTGGGGGCAGTTACCATCTGTGTTCTTCTTGAACAGCAGGATTTGAAAATTTCTATTACATCATCAACCTTTTCATCCTCAACACCAACAAGCACGGTTGTGTTACCCATTTTAAGAAAGCTACCCGAAGTTGCAAGCTTTGTTGCCTGAAAAGAGGCTTTTGTAATTTCGTGAAGAAGCTCTCCCGCATCATCATTATTCACAATACCGATTACAAGTTTCATAAGATTTCTCCTTTCATAAGTGTTTTATATATTATAGATTATTTTATCATTCTTTACAACTACTTATTTGCAAGTTTCTGTCTATAACAGCTTTACCCCGCCAGTTAAATGCCCTGTCGGAAATATCGTCATCTGATTCGTAGCTGATTTTTGCGTATTCTATAAACTCCTTTATAGGTGTAACCTCTGCATTTTTATTCATAGGGCACACATTCTGACATATATCACAGCCCCATATGCAACCGCTTTCTTTTATAAGCTGTTGTTGCTCATCAGTCAACTGACCTTTTCGTTGTGTGATATCAGAAAGGCATTTTTCCACATCAACTTTATAATTACTGATTGCTCCGTTTGGGCAGGCATTTTCACACAAGCCACAACCAAGACAGGTGCGGTCCTCAGGCAGAGAATAGTCCATCTCCAAATCTGTAACTATTTCACCAATAAAGCAAAAGCTGCCATATTTTTCGTTAATAAGCAGACTATTTTTGCCCTTAACACCCAAGCCGCAAAGCACAGCCGCATCAACCTCTTTAACAGGTGAATTATCACAAAAGCCAACGAAGGTATTCTCAGGGTACATTGCCCTTAAATCATCTGTGATTTTTGTTAAAATATCACCCGCAACAAGGTGATAATCCCTTGGCACGGCATACTTGGATATGTTGGAATTTTTGTAATAATCCTCCCCTAAATAATACGGAAAAAGGTATACAATAACACTCCTTGCATTTTCAGGCAGTCTGCTTTTATTTCTGCAATTTATAAGCTCACCAATATCAGAAAAGCTACACACTCCGCAAGGTAAAATATCACTATACGGTAATTTCATCATAGCTTACTCAACGCAATCATTACAGGAATTGTCAGCACAGACAAGGCAGAGTCAAAAGACACAACCTGAGATGCAACACCTGTATCCTTACCATATTTTGCGGCAAACATTGCGGTATTGTTTGCGCTGGGTACGGATGCGGAAATGATACAGGCTGTTATCATTGTGCCTGTAATTCCCACAACCTTGAAAATAACAAGCATAATTGAAGGCATTACAATTAATTTAAGAAATGCCACAAGATAGTTTTCTTTCACCTTGAACATTGATTTAAGGTCTGTATTTGCTATATACGTGCCGAAGAAAATCATTGCAACAGGTGTGTTTAAATTAGAAATATGTCCTATTGCGGAATTTATCGGTGTTGGCATATCAATATCCAAAATAAAGAAAGGTAAGCTTACTAAAACAGATATTACACCTGGGTTGAAAATAAGCTTTTTAAAGTCAAATTTTGTTTTTTCCTTGCCCTTTGTCATAAGCCATACACCATGAGTAAAGCAAAGGATATTAAATGCAACCACACCTGCAGAGCAGTAAAATACACCCTCGCTACCGAGAAGTGCCTGACAGAGCGGTAACGCCATATATCCCATATTGCCATAGCTTACAGCATATTTGTATACCTGGCTATTGTCGCCGCTTTTATTGAAAAATGGTATTGAAAGAAGAATACCCACAGTAAGTGTTCCTGCCATACATAAAAAAGCAATACCAAACGAGCTTGCTGTCTTTATGTTAAACTCCATATTCAAAAAAGACTGCACTATAACAGTGGGTGTAATTATATAAAACAACAGGTCATTTGATGCTTTTGCAGTAGATTGTGTAAAAACATGCAAACGGACGGCTATAAAGCCGACCGCAACAATCAAAAAGAGAATTAAAACCTGTTGCGCAGCCGTCATCATATTGTTAAAAAACATATTATTATCTCCTGCTACACAATTAGCGTAAGTATATTATTCTAAATTTTGCTTTTTCTTAAGGTCTGCAAGGGAAATAGGCTTAAGGTCCTCTGCTATTTCAGGCTCCTGAACAGGTGCCTTACGAAGTCCGAAAAGGCTCTTTTTATCCTTCTTTTCTTTTTTAGGTTTAGCTACAGGTGTTTCCTCAACAACAGGCTCTTCAACAGCCTCAATAGCCTCCTCTATCTCAGCTTCGTTTTCTGATTCTGTAGCTTCTTCAAGCTCTTCAAAAGCTTCATCTATATCCTCAGCGACTTCCTCTGATTGGGCTTCTTCGATTTCCTCAACAGATTCTGTTTCTTCTGTAGTATACTCAACTTCTTCCGGAGCATTCTCTGTTTCCTCAGGTTCTTCAGTTATTTCCTGAATTTCCTCTTCAGCCTCTACAGTATCTTCAAATGATGAAAGCTCTTCAATCACTTCGTCATTCTCGTCTTCAATTTCTTCTTCAATTTCTTCTATTTCTGAAGCTTCATCAATCTCTTCTGAGCCTTCGTCAATCTCCTGGATTTCCTGTGCATTCTCTTCAGAAACTTCTTCAACTTCTTCTGAATTGACATAGTTAACGTCCTCCTCAAATGATGGAAGCTCTTCATTTTCAGAAATCTCTTCAGAGGCTTCTTCTTCGAAAATTCCGATATCTTCAAGAAGCTCGTTGATTTCTTCAATTTCTTCCTGAGTTTCTTCGGAAATTGCTACCTCTTCCTCGAAAACCACCTGAGCTTCTTCCTCAAATGGTGGAAGCTCTTCAATTTCGTCAACACTTTCTTCTGTTGATTCTTCCGCAAAAAACTCAACAAGCTCAAAGGCTTCGTCTTCTTCGTTATTTTCCTCAGCATCATCTTGGGCTTCTTCGAAAACCTCTTCTACTGTTTCAACAACCTCATCACTCTCAAAAAGCTCATATTCCGGCTCTTTTTCTTCAACAGAGGTTGCTTTTCTTTGCTTTATTACAACATCGTCATCATCAGGAAGCTCTACCTCTGCAAGAGTTCTGATGTTTACAATACCATCCTTAAAGCCGATACCTAAGGAAGCTATGATGTAAGAAAGCACAAACATAAGAATCGCAAAGTGTGAGAAATTAAACTCATGACCTTCAACCGCAGGCAAGCCTACAATTACACAAACTATTCTCGGAACAGTTACAAGTCCGCCAAAAAGTGCCGCAGAAAAGCCATAGCCGTATATTCCCCACATACTGTCGTCTGTGAAAACACCGGAAGAAATTCTTGCAAATGTAAGGAAGAACAGCATAGCAAAAACAAGCATAAATATTTCAAAAAGAAGCTCTGAAACACTTATAAAGCTTACAGCTGTCATAAGCTTTGAAATAAGCATTGTAATTGCCCAGCACAACGGAGAAAGGGCAAGAAGCTTATATTCCTTATACGAAGCCTTACCATTCAGATTGCTTACTGCAAAAATTATAAAATAGAAAATTGCGAATATTGCAAAAACAAACTGCAACACAAGGAAAATTCCACCATTTTGCTCAAGATTTGAAGCAAGAAGGCTTTTGAACATATCAAAGCTAAAGCCACCCTGCACCTGTGGAACAACCTGCCTTTCTATAGAAAGAATATCCCAGCCTAAGCCAATAATCATTATTATTGAAGCTACACCAAGAACGGGGTTTTTACCAACAGGAAGCTTTGGTGATGGCACTTCCTTACTCAAAAAGCTCAGCACCATAAAGATTATTGCGAAGAGGAATACAGCACCGTAAAGTACAGGTATTGTAACATCGCTTCCGTTATAAAAGCCGTTATTGTAATCAACTATTGCAAGAAGCTGATAAACTCGGGTAGGTAATGCCGCAAGCATTGCCACAGCAAAAACGAACATAAGATATTTCATTTTAATTGCACCGAGGCTACCTTTAAGTTTGTTCATAATTTCAACCCTTTCGAAACTGAAATTTATCGTTCATCCAACGGAACGTAAACTGTAGAATTTTTAAAATCGGATGCTCGCTCATCGATAGCAACATAGTCCTTCGGAACAGACATATTTTTGTATGCCGGTCTGATAACCCTGTTGCCGGAGATAAGCTCTTCAATGCGGTGGGCAGACCAACCTGCTATACGCGCAATTGCAAACAATGGTGTGTACAAATCCTCAGGAATACCAAGCATCTGGTAAATAAGACCTGAATAAAGGTCAACGTTTGCACAGATTTTCTTGTTATTGTTTTTCTCGCTTGCAAAAATCTCAGGAGTAAGCTTTTCAATGAGCTCCAATGCACGAAAATCATCTCCAAAGCCCTTTTCCTCTGCAAGCTTTTTAGCCTCGCGCTTGAGTATAATCTGACGCGGATCGCTGAGTGTATAAACCGCGTGACCCATACCATAAACAAGACCCGAACGGTCGCCCGCTTCCCTGTTAATAACCTTTTTGAGGAAGTCTGCAATCTGACCCTCATCGGTAATATCTGAAACGTCTGCTTTCAGGTAGTTAATCATCTCAGCCACCTTAAGGTTTGCACCGCCGTGGCGCGGACCCTTAAGAGAGCCTATACCTGCAGAAATTGCGGCATATGTATCTGTCCCACTGGAGGAAAGAACCCTTGTTGCAAAAGCAGAGTTATTACCGCCACCATGCTCCGCATGAAGAATAAGGCAGATATCAAGAAGCTTTGCCTCTTCATCTGTAAACTTACGATTTGAACGAGTATTGTAAAGAATTGTTTCAGCAGTTGAAAGCTCCGGCTTTACAGGGTGAAGGTACATACTCTTTTTAAGGTAATGCCTTCTTTTAACCTGGTAAGCATATGTCATTATTGTAGGAAGCTGTGCAATAAGCTGAATACTCTGACGAAGAACATTTTCTATTGAAATATCGTCAGGGTTATCATCATAGGAATAAAGTGAAAGAACACTTCTTTCAAGCTTATTCATAATGTTAGGTGATGGTGCCTTCATTATCATATCTTCAATGAAATCCTCAGGAAGCTCACGGCACTGTCCAAGAACATCATTAAAACGGTCAAGCTGTTCCTTTGTTGGCAAGTGTCCGAAAAGAAGAAGCCAGGCAGTTTCCTCATAACCGAAGCGATTTTCTTTTGTGCAACCATCAACAATATCGTTAATATCCACACCGCGATAAATAAGCTTACCGTCAACGGGCTTACGTTCACCATCTTCAATATAGTAGCCTTCAACAGAGCAGACCTTTGTAAGACCTGCCATAACGCCACTACCATCGCGATTTCTTAAACCTCTTTTAACCTCAAATCTATCAAAATATTCAGGTTTTATGGAGCTGTATTCCTTAAGTTCCTTACAAAGCTCTGAAAACTCTTCTGAAGGAACAGGCTTTATGTATGTATGCATATCATCACTCCTTATCTGATTTTTCTCGTCATACCACAAAATAATAATTCATATTATTTTATAACATATTAATGTTAATGTCAATAAAACTTTAAAGAAAATAAAGGATAGTGATTATATGAAAAGCTACTTGATTTTAATTATTTGCTGTGCCCTTTCCATTCTGTTTATACCATTGCTCATGACAAAGGCAGAACCCACCAAAAAAGTACAAACCTCTACCACAAAAGCTGTAACAGTAACAATCACACAAAAAAATCCGCAAAAAGAAGATACAATTTCTGTTTTCAGAACAACAAGCAACAAAACAGAAAGCGTAGCTATGCTTGAATATGTATGCGGAAGTGTTGCCGCAGAAATGCCCCTTGCATATCACGAGGAAGCAATAAAGGCACAAGCTGTTGCCTGCTACACCAATGCTTTACGGCAAAAGTCTATCAGCAAAGCACAGGATAAAAGCCATATAAGCGATGACACAACAGTGCACCAAGGATATATTGACAAAGCCCAGAGAAAAGAAAAATGGGGCGATGATTTTGAAAAGTATGAACAGAAGCTAAAAAAAGCAGTTGAAGAGGTAGAAAACGAGGCCCTTTATTATGACAACGCATTGTGTGTTGCCGCCTTTTGTGCTATATCCAACGGCAAAACAGAGGACTCTAAAAATCTTTGGGACACTTCACTTCCTTACCTGACAAGTGTTGAAAGTGAGGGTGATACCCTCTCACCAAAATACACCTCTACCGTTTCTTTCTCCAAGGATGAATTTAATGAAATTGCAATGAATTTAAAAGTATTAGAAAAGCCTGCAGAAGATTTGACCGATATTATAAAAATCACAAAAAATTCCTCAATCGGCACTGTCCTTAAAGCAGAAATAAACGGCACGGAATTTACCGGTGAGGAAATACGAAAAGCTTTTTCTCTAAGAAGCCCTACTTTTAAAGTTAAGACTGCAAAAGACACCCTAACCTTTACTGTTTACGGCTACGGCCACGGCATAGGAATGAGTCAATACGGCGCAAATTACCTTGCAGAAAACGGATACAGCTATAAGGAGATTTTGGAGCATTATTATACGGGAGTGAAAATAATTAAAAATTAAAAATGCACTTGAAAAATCTTTACAAGTATGATATTATACATTGCGTTATCCGGGTGTAGCGCAGTTGGTAGCGCACTTGACTGGGGGTCAAGGGGTCGTGAGTTCAAGTCTCGTCACTCGGACCAAAATAGACTGATAACCTTTAGGTTATTGGTCTATTTTTCTTTTGTATGGCGAGACTTGAACTCCCTCGCCGAAGGCGAACACAATCGGGTTTTGCGTAGCAAATTGTGGGCATAGCCCACAAGTCTCGTCACTCGGACCAAAATAAAGCATAGCCTTTTGGCTATGCTTTATTTTTTATCTCAAAGGTGGCGAGACTTGAAAAGGAGGGAGCATAGCTTGCTATGCGGAAGAAAACAGTCCGGTGGACTGTTTTCGCCGACGTGTGCGTGTCGACGACAACGTCGTCGAGCAAGTCTCGTCACTCGGACCATATCGAGTGTTCATAAGGGATTAGACCTGTGAATACTCAATTTTTTATTTAAAATAGAATTTAATATTTAATTTAATGTTTTTTATATATCGTTGCATTACTATATTTAAGATTTTGTATAAAAAATCCTCGTACTTAACTGTAAGCACGAGGATATTGTATTCAGGTTGATTTGCTTGATGGGGATATGATATAATTATTAAAAATATATTTTTATGCTTGGTACATCTTATAATCCACGAATCGCAGACAAATTCCACAAACAATGTGTTGAAAAACATGTCTCTTTGTTGGAGAATATAAACATAAAAAACAACAAAGGAGTGTATAACATGGAAAAGAAAACTATGGGTTCATTCATGGCGGCACTGAGAAAAGCAAACGGATTAACTCAGCAACAAGTTGCAGATAAGTTAAATGTATCAAACAAAACTGTCAGCAAATGGGAATGTAATGAAGGTTATCCCGAAATATCTATGCTACCTGTGATTGCCGAATTATATTCAGTTTCTGTCGATGAACTTTTGCGTGGAGAAAAAATGGCAAAAGCATTCGATGAAGAAAAAACTGATGTTAAAAGTGCTGAAAGAATTAAATATTTAATTGAAAAGGCAATTGTTAAATTCACAAACAACTCTATTGTTTCAATTGTTCTTAGCGGTGCTGCTCTTATAATGGCTTACATAATCTGTGATATTATTTATAATTACAATGTATTATGGTTTGGTTATGCAATCATATTGATTTTGTGCGCTGTTTCAATAGCAGTTTCACTGATTGCTTTTAATAATTTTATTTCCGGATTACATAGTGAATATATTACCGAAAAAGAAATAGTAGAGAAAAATATACAGAAATGCATAAAGTATATTACCTGTATCGTATTTTTGGTAATGGTAACATTAGAAGGTCTTATACTTGATGTTCTTATGGATGCTCCATCTTTTCTTTTTGTAGCATTGCCGGCAACATCTGTTATCGGTTGTTTAATTGCGTATTTTGTTCGTTCGTTTTTATATAAAAAGTTCGACATTGCAGAAAAAGAGCTTTCATCTGAACAAAAATATTATCGCAGAAAACACATTAAAACTACTGCAATCATTCTCGTTATCGCTGTTTTAGTTTCCTTTCTTTTACCATTTATTTTTGTATGGCATGAAACTTCGACACACACAATTTATAGCTACTCCGACGGTGTAGGTTATCAGTACGACAGCGAAGAAGAAGCCGAAAGAGAATACTACAAACTAAAGGGTTACGTAACCGGAGAAAAAACCTTATATACCATTACTTATGAAGATTATTCTGATGAAACAGAAGAATATATTTTATATATTGTTCCATTGCAGGATAAATTTGAGTACAACGAAGGTGGTTACACTAAAACTTCAACAGAACTTAAGGACGAAGAAATACTCTATTTTAAAACCGCTGAAGAAGCAGAGAAATTTAAGGATGAAAATGTTCTTGATGATGAAAATGAATATAATGCTGCACAAAGAAATATAATTTTTGACGATGAAACCCTTTCAATAAGTTATCAGCTACAGACCGAAAACACTTTTAGCAGCGTTGGTGACATTCTTCCTGTATTTATAATAATAGGCTATTGTTCTTTTATCATTGTATTTATTGTTTCGATTGCAATCTATTTTAGAAAGAAGAAAAGTTTGGTTTAACTTAATATTTTGATACCTGCTCCTTAAATGCAATTGGAATATAGTCCAGATTATTTCTTCTGTTTAGCAACAGTAGAAGTGCAGAATACTATATTTGAAGCCGGTTTCACTTATATTTGAGTAAATCCCTTATGAACACCCTCACAGTGAGTATTCATAAGGGATTTAAATTTTTATTCCAAACTATCACACAAAAAACTTGCGAACAAGGTATAGTATGGTATAATGCAAATAAACAATATACAAGATTACCTGAACGGGGGAATTAAAATGATGTACAGAGGCATTTGTCCGAAATGTGGTTCTACTGACATTGTAAGAATAGATGGTAATGCCGGTGCATATGGTACAGGAAACAATATTATGACCGGTATCACTATCTTTTCTGCTGTAAATGTCAACAGATACGTGTGTTGTTTTTGTGGATTTACTGAAGAATGGATTGATAAAGATGATATCGAAAAGGTCAAATCCAGCAAAAAAGCAATTCGCTGATAAATATCTTTATTTTTCTTAATAAACAAGGTGACAAGCTATGGATAACATACAATTTTTCAAACAAGCAGGCTACGGAATGATGATGCATTTCGGTTTATATTCACTTCTCGGTGGTGAGTACAAGGGTAAATTCGGCGACCATTATGCCGAATGGATCGGCTCTCATTTTGCCATACCCAACAAGGAATATGAACAGCTCTCAAAGATTTTTAACCCTATTTACTTTAATGCAGATGAAATAATTTCTTTGGCAAAAGATTGCGGAATGAAATACTTTGTTGTTACAACAAAGCACCACGACGGGTTTGCTTTGTTTCATTCCAAGGTAGATAAATACAATGTTGTTGATGCAACGCCTTTTGGTCGCGACATTATAGGTGAATTTGCAGAGGCTTGCCAGAAGCACGGCATAAAATTAGGTTTTTACTATTCACAGGACCTTGACTGGCACGAAAAGCACGGCGGTGGCTACCTTTCAAACCATATGGGTTGTTCAGGTGTAACCTGGGATAATAGCTGGGACTTCCCTAACCCCAAGGAAAAGGACTATTCTATCTGCTTTGAAAATAAAATTCTGCCACAGATTGAAGAGATAATGACAAACTACGGAGATGTTTTCCTTGCCTGGTTTGATGTGCCTATGACAATTTCCGGTGAGCAAAGTAAGATTATTTATGACACAGTAAAACGTCTGCAACCCAATTGCCTTATAAATTCCCGTTTAGGCAATGGTGCATATGATTATGTTTCTTTAGGTGATAATGAAATCCCGTCAAGTAAGGCTGAGTGGGAAAGGCTTTCGCAAATTGATGCAAATAATGTGAATTATCAAAGCATTGATGGCTTTAAGCCCAGTAAATATGGTCTTTATGAATCAGCCTGTACGCTTAATGATTCCTGGGGCTTTTGCTACAGAGACCACAACTGGAAATCCCCGGAGGAGCTGTATAAAAACAAAAAGCACCTTAACGAATTAGGCATTAATTATCTTATAAATGTAGGCCCTGACCATTTAGGCAGAATACCCGGACCATCAATTGATATCCTAAAAAAAGTTGCAGAGCTTAACAAATAAAAAAGACCTTCCTTGCATTGTATATAAATTGCAAGGAAGGTTTTAATTTTATTTTTTCCTGATTTTTTCAACACTCATTACTATTACAGGTATAAGAATTATTTGTACGATTATACCAGGTATTGCATTGCCTACAGCACCTGCCCAGAAGGCTGTCAAACCGAATTTGTCAAAATCAAAGCCAAAAAGCGCAAGCCTGGCTAAGCCCCACACAATTCTGCCAATAACCATTGCACTTATGAGAGAAACATAAATATACGGCTTTTTTTTTGGCAGTTTTTCGTACAAAAGCCCTGCAACAAATCCATATGTTGCAAGTTCGAATGCCATACCTATTGCCGTTGGGTACATTACAGGCATTGTCATAATCAGTGACCGGAGAATCGGTGAAACAATGCCTGCTGCCATTCCCCATGGAGCACCACACACAAAACCGCAAAGGATTACGGGGATGTGCATAGGACAAAGCATATCACCGATTTCGTTTATCTGCATTGTTAAAAACGGAAGCACAAAGGCTAATGCTACAAACATTGCGGAAAGACACATTTTTTGAATTAAATTTTTTGTTTTCATAAAACCTCTTTGTTTACTTTTTATTTTTAAATAATACTATGTTCACAGTATTTTAAAGAAACGAATTTTTTCGAATCGACGATACTGTTGACAGCTTTTTAAAGCCTGGCAGTCAATGATTTATAATTCTCGTACCTTTCAACACACCTTTGTGCTTCAATATACGGCTTAACAGCTCTTATATAAAACGCATTTTCCTTGGTGGTTGTTTTAATAGCAAGTTGAACAGAATTTTGTTGCTTTCTCAATTCTTTGAGCTTAGTTTTTCCTTCGGTAAAAGAGGTCTTTTCCTCTTTTGCTTTTTTTATTTTCTCAATAACATCAGTAATCTTATTTTCTATTCTGTCTGCTTCCTCAAACAAATCATTAAATATTGAGGAATCAAACTCAACCACACCATTAGGGAAATGGTTTTTAACTGTAGCATTTGCCACACTGAAGTTTCGCAATTGAGTTTTTACTTTTCTCTTTAATTCCTTATCGTTTCCGCAAAGAGCATAAAGGCCTTCAACCTGCGCTTTAACGCTATGGAAGTTATTTACGCCCTGAGCTAAGATGCTACGGGAAACCTCAAGCTCTTTTTTGCCAAAGTCAGTATTAAAGTAATTTATTTCATCCCACACTACCTTTGCAATGTCAATTTCCTCATTTGTCTGACGGGCTTGTTTTTTATCTGCCTTTGACATATCCTTTGTAATACTTACAAGGCTGTTGTTGTGAAGATTTTTTGCTTTTTCTAAAATTCCCACAGCTTCTTTTTCTCTGCTTTCGGTTACAGCGCCGGTTAATTTATCATCAAAATATGCGCGGATACGAAGCACATCCACCATAGCCTTCTGCCTTGTTTCGGTAAGGTCATAGAAGAAGAATGGTATTACATTAAGTGTTGCACCTACAACAGATGCCACAATAAGAACTGAGCAGATAGACCGGAACAAATCTGCGTTATAAAGCACATCGTAAATGTTATCTGCACTATAGCCTAACTCTACTGCCTTTGCCGCATTAAGACCGGCTTTTTCGTAAATCATAGGCAATACAGCACCTGTTGCCAATGTTATTACGCTACCTATAAGACCTACAGCAGAGAACATACCGTCAATTCTTTCACCGCTGATATATTGCTGATAGTCACGGATATCCGCATTAAGGCTCGGATTCATAAAGTGACCTAAGGATGTAAGGAGCTGATTTATAAATATGAACACTAACAGGAACCATATTGCTCCTGTACCCCGAAGCCTTACAACAGGGAGCATAGCCGCAATAAAGATTATGTTCATAACATTACTGAAAATAAGCACCCTTTTCTTACCATAGCGTCTGATTAAAACAGGGCCGAAAAGGTTTGGCCATAGTGATGCATTACCTACTATAGCGGTAATTACTGCATATTGAGCTGCACTGCAAGCTTCCTGATAATTGTACATCCAACCTAAAATTGTACCAAAAGAGCCTTCAAGAAAGCCAATCCAGCCTGCAAGTGAAACAATCCAGAAATATTTATTACCTGCAACAGCGCGAAGGGCATCCATAAAGCTCATTTGCACAACCCTGTTTCTTGGCTGAACAATTCTTTCCTTTGTGTTCACGTAAATAAGTATGGACACTAAAAAGCCGACCGCAAGCATAGGCGGATAAAGTATTCTGTACACCCTCATATCATAGAGTGTGTTATCTCCTGTTATTGCCTTTGCAACAAGGGGTAAAAAGATACTTGCAATAGATGGCGAAATGTTTTCAATAACAGATTTCACCGCATACACATCTGTTCTTTCAATTGTGTTTGGTGAAAGCACGTTAATAATACTGTCGTTAGCATCAAGCAAAAAGTTATAGAAAAACTGAAACCCGATATTAAACAATAACACAACTATGCATTTTGTAACCATGCTCATATTTTCATAAGGCATCCATATAAAGCCTATACCTAAAAGCACGGTAGGAATACCCATTGTGATTATATACGGGCGGTATTTACCCTTAAGACTACGGGAGCTGTCTATCATTTTAGCTCTTAAGGCTGTCAATGGGAAACCCGAAATAACACTGATTATATATATAACATAGATTGCTGTTGGAGGTATGCCGATGGTGTTACCTATAAGAGTGTTACCCACACTTAAAATCATTGTGCTTACACAGTAAACTATAAATTTAACACCTATACCGCCTACCGCAAGAGATGCTATCTCCTTAAAGGGGATAAATCTACCCTCTGGAGCAGTTTTCCAATGATTTTTTAATGATGTAATTAAATTCAAAATTCTATCTTCCATATTTTCACCACACAAGAGTTGTTACCGAACGAGGGCTCAGGGTTATAATATTTGTTTCGCTTTCTGTTTCCTTAAGGTTACTGTCTTTGTCTGTAACAGAAACAAGAATCTTCTTTTCCGTAGGTACATCTATTGTTTTTTCGCTCTGACTTTTGTTAACAGCAATTAAGGTAACCTTACCGGTTTTTTCGAATGCTGTAAGAAGAATCTCATTATCATCAGAATGCGCTTCAATTCTTTTGGCACCACGTTCTACATATTTGGTATAGTTACCTGTAACATAATACCTCTTTGTAATCTCAAAGGTTTTTTCGGGAATGTTTATGTAAATAAGACCATCACAGTAATCAACCTCAGAAACTGCAATCCAATGCTGCCACGAGGTTGCGTTAAGGAGTGTAAAATCCTCGTGCATAACTGTTGCTGTTACAATAGCAGAATCCATACCATAATCCCTGCCACCCTGCATATGAGTCCACTCACTCATTCTGATTGGCACATCAGGATGTTTTCTGTCCATCCATTTTCTGTAACGTTTAACAAAGCCTAAACGATTATTGAGAAAAGGAATGTTAACGGATATAGGAATAGGTAAACAGTAGGAATGCACATCTACTGCATCAAGGTAATTTCTTACTTTTTTGTCTTTAAGAAGCTGACGGGTATAGCTTTTGTTAAACCACCTTAAATCTCCCGACTCTGCACCGGAAAGCTTAATGCTATTCAATACAGGGCGTTTTTCCAATTCCTCTGCAAAAACTCTGAAAACCTTTCTCACACTTCCGGGTCTGTAAAAGCAACCCTCCTGCCCGCCATTCCAGACCCATATAGGCTCGTTGACAGGTGAAAGGTATTTAACAGGCAAGCCCTCCTCGCAAAAATGCTCTGTAACATCAAGGCAATATTTTGCAAAGGATTTATAGTTCTTTTTTGATATATTCTCATGGAACAGCTGATGCTTCTTATTGTGGGCAAGTCCGTTTTTTGTAAACCTTTCTATTGGTGAATTGACGAAAAGTATAACTTCATCGGCGCCGTATTCTACAGACTTTTTCATCATATAAACGGCATTGGCGTCTCTGCTCCAATCATATTTTTCAGGAGCTACTTCAAAGCATTCTGTTGCTCTTAAGGGCTGACTATACTCCCCTTTACCCGAATGCTTTGAGCCACCACCGATATTGTAACGATAAATGCTCATACCTATACCGTCTTCTTTGCTGTAAAGAAGCTGAGCAATTCTATCGCGCACAGGCATACCTGAAATCGGGTCAGTATGGGACCAACCACCAACAAGCTGAGCCCACCAGGCTCCGCTGGCACCTATACCATCAAAGGTTTGGTATTTTTTATTTATATCAACCTTTATCTGCATACTAACACCGCCGATTTAATCGTTATTATGTTTGTGCTTTAATACTTTCTTGAAAGCTTTTTGTCTGCTTCCTCTCGTGTGATTTTTCCTGAGTTAAACTCCGCCATAATCTGAACATCCTTATCGTTAAGCTTATAAAATCTCCAAACAATATAAGATGCAAGGTATCCCAAGGAAGGAATTAACGCGTATATAAGCCAGAAGGCATCTAAGGCTTCAGGAGTTTGTGTAACGCCCATTTCTGAAAGCTGTTTGAAGTTTTCCGCCTCAACATTAACCCAGCCAACAATCGGAAGACCTAAAAGGAATACTGAAAGGGCGCTTGAAATTGCACCTGTAAGCTTTACCATAAAGGTCTGAATTGCAAAGGTGATTCCCTTTGCCTCAATGCCTGTTGTGAATTTTCCATACTCAGCACAGTCAGGTGTAAACATAAACAGCATAACACCGAGTGTAGAAACAGGAATAGAACGTATTGTATTAATTATGAAGAAATGCCATCTGTTATCATAGCCAATCACCCACATAACAATACCTAAAATAACTGATGCAAGAACACTTACTCTGAAAACAGTCATTTTGTCAATTTTACGCACAAGGCGCGGAACAGCAATTGCGCCAAGGAAGGAGAATGGTGCACCTGCAATGCCTATAAGGGTTGTAAACATTGCATCATTGAAGAGATAATACGAAGCAAGAAGATTAAGTGCAGTTACGTAGTTGACACTTGAATAGAAGAAAAAGCCTATATAGTACAGAAGAAGGTATTTATTTTTGAAAAGATATGAAAACATTCTTTTTATGGAAAATGACTCTTCCTCAACCGACACATATCGCTCTTTGAGCTTAAAGCAAGCAGGAATCATTGTAATAAAGGCTATTACAGCGCAGATTATTACTGCAACTGTGTAGTTACTGCCTACCTTTTCACTAACAAGAAAAGCTACAAGCATAGGAGAGAAGAATCCGCCTACACCACCCCAGATGCTTTTATAGGACATCATACTGTTACGCTCATCAATATTGTCAGTCATTGAGGTAATAATGCCGTAAATAGGCACATCACACAGAGTATAAACAGTATCCCAAACTATATAAGCAATAGCAAACCATGCAAGCTGTACTGTTTCAGATGCACCTGTGGGAATTGCAAACATAAATACACTTGATACAGGAATCAGTACAAGTGATATACGAAGCCAAGGGAGATATTTTTTACCACTTTTGAATTTAACCGCATCAAAAATAACACCAAACACAGCATCGTTTATGGCATCCCACACCTTAACAGCAAGCATAACACCTGCCATTTTTATGGGATTAACTCCGATAAAGGCAAAATATGTAGTAAGACAAGATGAAACAAGCGCATAGAAAATATTCTGCCCTGTAAAATAAACGTAGTAGCTTTTTCTTTCTGCTCCGCTTGTTTTCCAGCCTTGCGGAGTTTTTGAATTAATTATAGACATAGCCTCTGCCTCCATATTGATTCAAGTGAAATTGTTCTGAAAATTATTTATTAGTAAATGCAGAATCGTACTTCTTTGTCCAGGCAAGCACCTTCTGCTCGTCGTATACCTTAGGCATACCTTGAAGGGCAATAATCACCTTTGCCATGTCCTTTACAAGGTTAAGCAGTTTCTTGAGAATAGGTTTATTTTTCACGATTGCTACACCTCTTGCAGGCATATCCGGTGAAAATTTGAGCATTTTTGAAAGCTTTGTTGAATCTGCTGTAATTGTCATTTCTCTCCAGGTAAGAATATCGTTTTCGAAAATATAATCGAGCTCTTCAGGTGTAAGCTTTGTAAGAAGAAGCTTAACTATTGCAAGTGGTGCAAGACCCGCACCGATTTCCTTGTAGAAGGTTTTCTGATATTCCCAGAGTGCTTCTGCAGTATAGTCCTTATCCTTGTTTTTTATTACTGCAGTTGCAAGCAGCGGAGCTGCTTTTAAAGCATTCGCAATACCTGAGCCGATCATAGGTACTGTCATAAAAGCACTATCACCAATTGCAGCATAGCCGTTTGCAACCATTTTTGAAATTGGTTGACGTACAGGTATTTTAGCAAAAGAGTTACCGCGAAGAACTTCTGTGCCGAGGCTTGCATTCCTTGACCTGTAAAAGTCCGCTGTTCTGTTTGCCTCTGCCATATCAAACTCTTCAAATCTGCCTATGAGAAGGTCTGTATGGTTTTCTTCTGTTGCTACCCAACCGATACCAAGCTTACTTTCAGGAAGCATACAGATTTTGTAAGCATCCTTAACAGGCTCATCTGAGGCCTTATTGAAAAATGCTCTGTATATGTAAAATTTCTCATATTCACTTGTTTGCGCCTGAATACCGAAGCTTTCAGGAAGGTTTGCCCTTACTGGAGATTCACAGCCGCAGGCATCAATAACAAGGTCTCCAAAAATGTCACCTCTGTCTGTTTTAATACCAACAACAGTCTTACCCTCAATTATAGGACCTGTAACAGTATAGCCGTAATTGAACTTAACCCCTGCCTTTTCGGCATAGCCGATAAGGTAGTTGTAGATATCACGACGTTCCATTTTAATTTCTCTTTCGTTATCCGGTACGTCCTGAATAATCGGCTTTTGCTCATTTGTGGAATAAAAGGTCATATTCACCTTGTACTCATATAAATTTTCAGGAGGCATAGGAAGACCTATAGCCTTAAAAGCCTTCGGGTCAAAAATATCAGTCCAATCGTAACCCATTTCATTTGATTTGTTTTTTTCGTATATTTCAACATCAAAGCCGTTTTGTGCAAGGAGCATACCTGCTGCTATACCGCCATGACCGCCACCGGCTATAACAATTTTTCTACCCATAAAAACACCCCTGTTCTTAAAATTAATTATAATCACAAAAAGTATAACATATAAATAAAATCATTTCAATTTTAATTGTAAATTTTATTATAATGTGCTAAAATTACTGGAAAATATTGTTAAAGGACTGTTTTTATGAAATTACGCGCACCTGCAATACCGCTTATTACCGTTGACCCATATTTTTCAATATGGTCACCTGATGAAAATCTTAACTTTTCCTATACAGAATTCTGGTCAGGTAAGAAAAACTCAATTATAGGCTTTGTTACCATAGATAGCAAACACTACACCTTCCTTGGCTACCACAGAGATTATCTTAAATTAGACCAGCGTTCTCTTGATATAGATGCATTATCTACTACTGCTGTTTTTGAAAATGATAAAATTACACTTACAGCAAAATTCACCACACCTCTTTTACCTGATGATTTCAATCTTTTAACCCGCCCCGTATCTTACCTTGAAGTAAGCTATACAACAAAAGACGGAAAACCTCACGATGTAAAAATCGATGTTGGTGTTTCGGAGGAGCTTTGCCTTGAAAACACAGATGAAAACGAGACTATAATCGAAGAGGTTACCTTCAAAAACAACCTTAAAGGTATGAAAATGGGTAACAAAAATCAACAACCACTTTACAAAAGCGGTGATGATATCTGTATTAATTGGGGTTATGTATACCTTGCCGTAAGCAGCAAAAATTCCTCCGTGTATGAAATCTATACCGATGGCAGAGACTATATACATACAGTTTCTACTGCACAGGAAAATGAAAAGGTGCTTTTCCTTTTCGCTTATGACGATGTAGAAAGTATTGAATACTTTAAAAAACCTCTTAAATCCTATTGGAATAAAGACGGCAAAACAATTGTTGAGGCTATTGAAGAAGCAAGCAACGAGTACAATGCTCTTTTACCACGTTGTAACGAATTTTCCAAAAAGCTTTATACAGATGCATTTGAGGCAGGCGGAGAAAAATATGCAGAAATTCTTACCCTCGCATACCGCCAGGTTATTGCCGCACACAAGCTTGTACCTGATGAAAACGGCGACATTCTTTTCATATCAAAGGAATGTTGGTCAAACGGATGTGCCGCAACAGTTGATGTAAGCTACCCTTCAACACCATTATTTTTAATTTACAGCCCTGAGCTTGTTAAAGGTATGATGCGCCCTATTTACAAATATGCTTTAAGCGATGCATGGGAGTTTGACTTTGCGCCACACGACGCAGGCCAATATCCACTTGTTAATGGTCAGGTTTATGGTGAAAATCAACTTAAATGGCAGATGCCTGTTGAAGAATGTGGCAATATGCTTATTATGGAGGCAAATGTTGCTTTAGTAACAAATGATGTGTCCTTTGCAGAAAGTCATATTGAAATTCTTGAAAAATGGAGCAAATATCTTATAGATTACGGCACAGACCCGGGTAATCAGCTTTGCACAGATGACTTTGCAGGTCACCTTGCACACAACTGCAACCTTTCCCTTAAGGCAATTATGGGCTTACAGGGTATGTCAATTATTATGAAAATGCTCGGCAATTCCGAAAAAGCTCAATTTTACAGACTTGAAGCAGAAAAAATGGCTGAAGCCTGGCTCAAAACCGCTGTTAATGAAGACGGCACAACACGTCTTGCATTTGACCAGCCTGACAGTTTTTCGATGAAGTATAATATGGTTTGGGACAAGGTGTGGAAAACAGGTCTTTTTACCCAGGAATTCAGGGATAACGAATTGCAGGACAACAAAAAACACTTTAATAAATATGGCTTACCACTTGACTCAAGAGCAGACTATACAAAGTCCGACTGGCTTGTGTGGGTAGCATCTATGGCAAGCGACAGAAAAACATTTGAGGAATTTATTGAGCCTTTGTGGAATGCCTACAACGAAAGCCCGTCAAGAGCACCACTCACCGACTGGTACGATACAAAGAGCGGCAGAATGGTAGGCTTCAGACACCGCACCGTTCAAGGCGGATTGTTTATGAGAGTGTTGATGGAAAAGATGTGAGGTGTTAGCTGTTAGCAAATAGCCGTCGCAAATATTAAAGCACAAAAAGGCTTCAAGTGATCCTACACTTGAAGCCTTTATAATTTATATATTTTTTATTTTTGCATTTGGTATCAAGTCTTTTTTTCTTAAGAAATAATACATATTATCATATTCAATTCTGTAAAGAGTATCGCAGTTTTTAACACTCATAATATCCGAATACTTCATATTTACAGTTCTTGTTGATGTGCCGTCACTTATGTTAGCACGTACGTAATCCTCGAAAAATTCATATTCGTATGTACTTCCTGAAATTCTTTCAGAATTGAATTTTTTAAGTTTTCTGTTCTGTACATAAGACCAGCTTAAAATTAAAATGTATACTACCAAAACGCCGATAAAAATGCCTTGCATAATATCGGAAATAAAATGTGAAATAAATGATAAAAACAATAAGCCCACAAAAATGACTACAAAACACAATTGAAGCGCAATTCCCTTTTTGTGATTTCTTACCTCTTTACCAATTTCCTTAACCTCTGCTTGTGTAAATTTAAAAGTATATTTTTCATTCATTAACCGAACACCACTTTTACAAAATTTACTTGTGAGCATATTATATCATAGGAGTGTTCGAAAGTAAACAAAACTTTCCTCTTGACAAATTTATAAAATCAAGTATACTAAAATCAATTGAATATCTAAACCGATGAGGCGGAGATAAAGGTAAGATATGCGCTCACAGAGAGTGGGGCTTTGGCTGGAAACCTACAGAAATGCAGCTTATCAAATGGACCGCTGAGGGCTCGGTCAAAGGCTTTATGCCGAGTATTCCGGGACGTGTGGCTTACGTTAGTAGCCGGGAATATGGTTGTATTCTGTAAGTGTGTGTTTTACACAAATCAAGGTGGCACCGCGGTAATAATGATTTATCGTCCTTGACAATAGCAAAGGTTATTGTCGGGGGCTTTTATTTTTTCCCGACAAGAAGGAGGAAAATCCCATGACAAAAGGTAGGTACGGAATTCACGGCGGACAATACATCCCCGAAATTCTTATGGATGAAATTCACAAGCTTGAAGAGGCTTATGAATTTTACAAAAACGACAAAAATTTTAATGATGAATTGAACACATTATTGAAGGAGTATGCAGGCAGACCATCTCTTTTGTACTATGCAGAGAAAATGACAAAGGATCTTGGCGGTGCAAAAATCTATTTCAAGAGAGAGGATTTAAACCATACAGGCTCTCACAAAATCAACAATGTTTTAGGTCAGGCGCTTTTAGCAAAGAAAATGGGCAAAACCCGAATTATTGCTGAAACAGGTGCAGGTCAGCACGGCGTTGCAACTGCTACAGCTGCTGCACTTTTAGGCCTTGAGTGTGAAATCTTTATGGGCAAAGAGGACACAATTCGTCAGGCGCTTAATGTGTACAGAATGGAGCTTTTGGGTGCAAAGGTTAATGCAGTTGAAAGCGGTACAATGACTCTTAAGGATGCCGTTAACGAGGCAATGGGCGAATGGGCAAAAAGAACAGAGGATACTCTTTACGTTATAGGCTCTGTTATGGGTCCTCACCCATTCCCTATGATTGTAAGAGATTTTCAGAGTGTAATAAGCCGTGAAGCAAGAGCACAGATTTTAGAAAAAGAAGGCAGACTTCCATCCGTTGTTATGGCTTGTGTAGGCGGTGGCAGTAACGCAATGGGAATGTTCTACGAATTCATTAATGATAAGGATGTAAAGCTTATAGGATGTGAAGCTGCAGGTCTTGGTGCAGATACAGACAAAACAGCTGCAACAATGGCTACCGGCTCTGTAGGTGTTTTCCACGGAATGAAATCTTATTTCTGCCAGGACGAATATGGTCAGATTGCCCCTGTTTACTCAATTTCTGCAGGTCTTGACTATCCGGGTGTTGGTCCTGAGCATGCATATTTAAAGGATATAGGCAGAGCAGAATACGCACCCGTTACAGATGATGAGGCAGTTGACGCATTTGAATATATTGCTAAAACAGAAGGTATTATTGCCGCTATCGAGTCATCACACGCAGTAGCACATCTTATGAAAATTGCCCCAACAATGAGCAAGGATGACATTATAATTTGTTGCCTTTCAGGCAGAGGCGACAAGGACGTTGCGGCAATTGCAAGATACAGAGGAGTTGATTTGCATGAGTAAAATTAAATCTGCATTTGAAAATAAAAAAGCCGTTTTAAGCTTTTTAACTGCAGGTGACCCTACACTTTCAAAAACAGAAGAATATATAATCGAAATGGAAAAAGCCGGTGCGGCACTTATCGAAATCGGTATTCCATTCTCTGACCCTGTTGCAGAAGGACAGATGATTCAGGAAGCAAATATCCGTGCCCTTTCACAAGAAGGCGGCTGCACAACAGATATGGTTTTTGATATGGTTAAAAGCGTTACAAAAACTGTTTCTCTTCCAATTGTTTTTGTTGCTTACCTTAACACACTTTTCAAATATGGCTACGATAAATTCTTCAACCGTTGCAAGGAATGTGGCGTAGACGGAATTATTGTTCAGGATATGCCTTATGAGGAAAAGGAAGAGGTTAAATCTGTTGCCGAAAAATATGATGTTGATATTATTTCAATCATTGTTCCGTCAACAGAGGAAAGAATAAAAACAATTGCAAAGGATGCTACAGGCTACATTTATCTTCTTGCCCCATCAAAAAACAAAGAATTTGACGGCAAAACAATAACAGATGTACCTCAGATTGTTGAAATCATAAAATCTGTTACAGATACACCTGTTGTGGTGGCGGTGAGCAACAACTCCGCTTACTCATCCGTAAAATACAAAACCTCTGCCGACGGCATTATAGTAGGCAACGGCACCGTGCAGATTATAGGTGAGCACGGCGAAGATGCAAATCAATATGTTTACGACCACGTAAAGCTTATTGTTGATGCAATTAACTAATTCAATAAAGCACGAAAAACGGCTAAACAATCCGCGGATTGTTTAGCCGTTTTAGTTTTTACTTTATTGTTTCACTATTGTTAAGCACAGAGGTGCTGTATATGAATAAAACATCCTGGTTTGTAAACTCTATGAAATTACCAAGCATATCAGGTTGGATATAACGTATATCCACAACTGTAATTTTCTTGTAACCCTCTGCAAGTAATGGTGCAAGGCTGCTGCCGAAGGAATCTCTGAAAATTATAAGCTCCTTATTTGTTGTTGCCTTTTCATTTTCAATGCTTAGAAGAGAAAGTGAGCCTGACAAAAACATTTCATATGGGTCTTTGCCGAAGGCTTTTCCCATATCGTAAACAGTCATTTCCTTTTGTGCCTCGTAATTGAACACCTTAACATTTTCCAAAACATCGTTTGTAAGATATTTTATTTCTTCCGGTGGAAGTGGCAATGCAGACTGTCCGTGGTAAACACCATAGAAATCGTTTTCGAGAAGCTTTTCTTCATATTCTGCCTTTAAATCCACACCCATTTCTTTTGCAAGTTTTTTGGCAACGGGCAGGATTTTTTCCTGTCGCCAATGGGTATCTGTTTTGTAAAAGCTTTCTAAGGTCAACAAGTCCTTAATATCGATATACTCCATAAACCTTGTTTCTTCCTGTATCTGCGAAAGCATTTTTTCGTAATCTATAGAAAGGTAATCCCCATCAATAAGATAATAGTTTTTATCGGGAATAACGGAAAAATATGTTTTTACGTCAGTGCCTTTAAAGTATTTATCGCTTACTGCTTTAAATTTCCTTGCAGCATCGGAAACAGACTTTTCATTCAAGGGATATTCAATTTTACCGATATAGCCGTCCTTTACAAAAAGTCCGTTATTATCCGTTCTGTTTAAAATATAAAGATTTGTTAATGCCTTTAATGTCCTGAAGGAATCTCTTAAAGGAAACTGCTCTGTTGAGTAGGTTTCAAAATCCTTCATAAACTTACCGGATATTATATTATTAAAAGAAACCGTTGGAAATTTTGCTAAATTTCTTCTTTCGCTGTCAGAAAACTCTGTTGCAGGCTTAAACCAACTAAAAAGAGACAGACCGAAAAAGAAGATAATCATAACTATGCTTACAACTTTATATTTAGTGTTGTTTTTCATGTATTATCATTATCTCCTTTCTAAAATCTGAAATACAAAAACGGATTAAAGGAGCCATCCACAAGGAATGCTGTTACTGTAACAGTCAATACCACAAGAATTACAGGCTCTGCAATGTTTATAACCCTTTGTGCAGTTTCCTTTTTAAGAAGCTTATTAACCATGTTTTTCACTACCGGAGTTGAGCCAACAAGACCAATAATCATAGGTACTGCATAGCTTTTAAAGTAATAGATATATTCTGTTGAAACAAGGGGAATGTTGCCTAAACCGAACATACATTTAATGTACTCTAAGGTTTCACCCATATCTGCCGCATTGAATATAACAAAGCTTACTGAAATTACAACAAAAACATATATGCGATTAAATATTTTTGATTTTTCAAGTCGCTTTAACAAAAACACCTTTTCTATGCAAAGGAATACGGCAAAGTACAAGCCCCACACAATAAACGTCCAGTCGGCGCCGTGCCAGAAGCCTGTAAGCATCCATACTGTAAAAATATTAAAAAACTGTCTTGGTTTTGAAACTCTGTTACCACCCATAGGTATATATACATAGTCCCTGAACCATGTCCCTAAAGACATATGCCATCTACGCCAGAATTCTGTTGCACTTTTTGATATAAACGGATAATTGAAGTTTTCACAAAAATCAAAGCCGAAAATTTTGCCAAGACCAATCGCCATATCGGAATAGCCTGAAAAGTCAAAATACACATGAACGGCAAAGGCTACTGCATAAAGCCAATAATATAAAACTGCTTTATCGTCTGATGCTTTAAAGGTATCGCAAAGCTCGCCCAAAATATTGGCAACAAGCACTTTTTTTGAAAGACCGATTATAAATCTTCTTGCACCTGCTGAAAATTTTTCAAAGCTATGAGTTCTGTTTTCAAGACTGTCAGCTATATCTGTGTAGCGTACAATGGGACCTGCAATAAGCTGAGGAAACATAGTAATATATGTTGCAAGGTTTACTATATTTTTCTGCGCAGGGGTATTCCCTCTGTAAACATCTACTGAATAGCTTAAAATCTGGAAAGTGTAGAAGCTGATACCTACAGGCAAGGCAATTCTTAACAAAGGAAGCCCTAACCCTGTAACTGCATTGAAGTTTTCAATAAAGAAATCTGCATACTTAAAATATGCCAAAAAGCCTAAATTGGCAAAAACAGAGATAAAAAGGAATATTTTTTTCTCCCTTTTATTGCTTTTAGCCTCAATCAAACGACCGGAAACATATCCGATTATGATTGAGGCTATCATTAAAACAACGTATTTAGGCTCTCCCCAACCATAAAACACAAGGCTACTTATTAAAAGCACCACGTTTTTTAATTTTTGGGGCACAGCAAAATAAAATATCAGCACTACGGGCAGAAAATAATATAAAAAGGGTATTCCGGAAAATAACATATTTATACCTCTTTCCCGAGTGTTTGGGATTTTCGTTCCTTAGCGTTAATTATATGAATGTCGGAAAATAATTTTCCCGACATTCTGAAGCTTTAAATCGAATTATGCAATTGCTTCGTTTACTGTTTCAACTGCTGCTTCGCCATATACTGTTGTGAGCTTTGCGCTGAAGTTGTCAAGAAGGTCTGCTGCACCTACTGCATAAACAACATATTCGCCACCATTGATTGTGTACATAACAAGTTTTTCAGGGATACCGCACATCCACTGTGTTGCTGTAATGCTATCCTTAAGAGAAGCTGCGAATGTTTCTGCTGTTGCAGGGTCTGCAAGACGGAATGCTACACTTGTGAATGTGTTTGCGTTCATTGCGTGGATGAATGAAGCTGCTTCACTAACCTGTGGAATTAAATCCTCTGAAATGTGAAGAGTTGCTACTGCGCCTTCTTTATCTGCAAGGCTGTAGATACCGGGTGCATTGTCAACAGGGTTTTCGAAGTCGCCACCCATTGCGAAGAATTTTTCTTCTTCTGCATATGTGGAAACAACCTTGTTAAGTACATCTGCTGAATCTGCTACTTCTACCTTTGGTGCCTTATCTCCGCCGAGGAAGATAACACCACAAACGATTGCTGCAACTGCAACTACTGCGATAACTGCGATTAAAATACCTTTTTTCATAATTTTTACTCCTTTGTTTGTTTTGATTTAATTTGTATTTTCTATATCCAATAATCAGTTGCTATTCTCAAGGCTTATTGTACGGCTTGAGAGAATGTTTTGAAGCTGTAGCTCTGCATTCTCACCGTCTTTTAAACTTACTTGAACAATAACCTTACCTTTTACCGAATATTCGTTACCTGAATATATCATTTCGCCTGTTTCACTATCGAGCAAGGTAAACTCACCTGCTGAAATGGAAATTTTAGTTTCAAGCTTTGCATCTATTTCAATAACCTGACCGCCATTTACTATGGCTCTTTGCATCGCAGGACTTGGTACATTTTGCTCTAACGCAATTTCTTCACCCATATAAATTTCACCATTAAGGTAAACTGTTGATGAGACCATACCCATTCCCACAAAGCCTATACACAAGCAAGCAACTAAGCAAGCGGCAATTACCTGAATATATTTGTAAGCAGGCTTTTTTGATTTTTGTACCTGCGCATTTTCGCAATCTGCCATAACTCTTGCTTTAAGGCTTTCGGGTGCTTTTATGCTTTTATATTGATTTTTAAGGTTTTCGTCAATCATTACTGTTTCCTTTCATAATATTTTTAAGAAGCTCTCTGCCTCTTGATAACCTCATTTTTACTGCAGATTGAGAAATTTTAAGAAGCTTTGCTGTTTCTGTAACCGAATAATCTTCAAGGTAATGAAGTACAATTACCTCTCTGTATTTTTCGGGAAGCTGTGAAAGAAATGAGACAATATCCCTTTCTTCCTTTTCCTCTGCTTTGAGATTATGAACCTCTTCAATAGGAGTGTAGTTTCTGTGTGCCTTCTTTTTCAACAAATCTCTGCAGGCATTCACAGTTACTGTAACGAACCACCCTTCCTGATGCTTTGCATCCTTGAAAACCGGTGCGGTATTGAGATATTTAATAAAAACATCGTGCACAATATCCGATGCATCTTCCCGGTGTTGGAGATTTGATAAGGCTATGCGATAAAGCTTATCTGCATACAAGCCGTATAAAAACTCAAACTCCGCAAGCTTTTCAGGTGGGAAGCTCATTTTTCACTCTCCTTTATGTAAACGATTTAAAAAACCTTATGGTCACAAATTTTTCAAAAAATTTATTTTATTGAGAAAAAAATTTTTTCGTGATATAATTTAAGCCATAGAGGTGATACATATGGCAAAAGCTCTTACTCCTGAGAAAATTCAAAAAATGAATGCTCGTAAGGAAAAAGAACTTAAAAGATGGGAAAAGCAAAAGAACAGACCTAAAGGTAATACATATTTCTGGTATCTTGTTCTTATTATTGCTCTTATTTATGCAGTTGATGAAATTGCATCGCAAATCAATTCCCTTATGCAAACAGAAATTGCAAACGACCTTATCAAAAGTGAAAGCTCTGTTACCATTCTTAATCTTTTGAATGTTGTGGCAATACCATTCCAGGTTATAGGTATTCTTTACAGACCACTTGCAGACCGGTTTGGCAGAAAAACCTTTCTTGTTATAAACACCTTCGGTATGGCAATTGCATTATTTGTTATTTTCCTTTCAAACAATGTAATAATGTACTTCGTTGGTGCTTGTATGATTTTATTTTTTGTGCCACACGATATGCACGTTGTTTATATTATGGAATCTGCGCCAAGCAAAAGCCGTGCAATTACATATTCCGTCGTAAAATTCTTCGCTAATCTTGCGGTTATGCTTGTACCTCTTCTCAGAAGATGGTTAATGGCTTCTGCAGGTGAATGGCGTAATGTTTATATGATTCCTGCTATAGTTGGTATTGTTGTTTCACTTATTGCCCTTCTTTGCGCAAGAGAAACCGATGCATTCATTGATTCAAGAATACGTTACCTTAAAATGACCGAAGAAGAATTACAGGCAGAGGAAGTGAGGAAAAAGGCACAAAACTCGCAAGGCGGAGTTGTTGATGCACTTAAATTCGGCTTCAAGCACAAGCAACTGCGTTGGGTATTTATCTGCTTTGCACTTGCAGGTGTTGGTGTTGTTGGTAGCATGAACTATCAGGCAATCCTCTCCCACGGCTATGCAATGGGTATTTACGGCTCCAGTGCTAAGGAATTTTTAGATCTTGTAAGCATTGACCAGGTCAGCCTTGCTCTTACATTATATCCTATCGGTATGGCACTTTCTCAGGTTATTATGGGCTTTATCTCCGACAAAAAAGGCAGAAAAGCCGCCGCTATCACTGTTGCAACAAACTGTGTTATCAGCTTCATAATTTTTACTGTTGGGGCTAAAATGAACCTCAACCCATCAATTGTTGGCTTCTTCTGTGGTGCATTTGTTGGCAGCTACTATTCAACTAACGATGTTCTTATTATGATGGCAAGTGAATCTGCACCTACAAACCTTCGTTCCTCAGCTACATCTGCACAGACAGTTGTTGGCTTTGCAGGATATGCAATAGGCTTTAGCATCAACACTGTGCTCGCCCTTATTTTTGGTGATGGTATAATTGGTACAGTTGCTCTTTGCCTTCTTGTTCCAAGCTTTGTTGTTACACTTATTGCACTTATTAAGAAAACTCACGATACAAAGGGTCTTGATCTTAGTAAGGTAACAGGAACTGAATGGGACGATTAAATGCAAATTTCGGAATGCAAAATTTCGGGTCTGCGACGCAATTTTATGCTTCGCAGATTTTCTGTTTTTTACAATAATGGTGTAACCTCTTAATTCTGTAATTTTAATTTTTAAACCCTGATGAATATTTTACTTCTCCGTTTGGCAGCACCCAGAGGGCCTCTGTGTCTTCTGTGCTTTCGATAAACTTAAGGCCCTGTTCAAAATCCATTAAAAACAGAGTGGTGGAAAGGGCATCTGCATAGCCCGAATCTGTAGTAATAATTGAAACTGATGCATATTTTTCTGCAGGCATAAGTGTTTCAGGGTCAATTATATGGTGGTAATTTTTACCCTTTACTGTGTAAAATCTTTGATAATTACCGCTTGTTACAAGCGATTTATCCTCTAATTCAACTATTTCAATATATTTTTCTTCACTATCAAGGTCGGGGTTTTCTATGCCAACCTGCCATAATTCTTTATCTGCCTTGCCTATAGTGCGCACATTTCCACCAATATTAAGAACATAGCCTGTTATACCCTTTTCAATTAAATACTCGGCAACTCTTTCTACGGCATAGCCTTTAGCAACTGCGCCTACATCTAATTTAACAAGAGGGTCAGAAATAAAAACAGTATTGTTTTCTTCGTCTACGATAACTTTATCAATATCCGTATGAAGGGCGGCTTCCTTTAATTTATCCATAGGCGGAAGCTGTGCCTTTGCAGGGTTATTAAGTCCTTCGTTTCTGTACTGATGCCAGATAGAAAGCACACTACCCATAGCAACATTAAGCTTGCCATCAGTTTTTTTATATAAATCTTTACAGTATAAAACAAGGTCGATTATTGCCTTATCCACAACCACCTTTTCGTGGACACCATTTTTCACCTTGTTTATGGTGCAGAGATTATTTATATCGTTATAAGATGTGTAGATAGTAAAAAGCTTATGATAAAACTCTAACTGACCTGTTATACCCTTACACACAGCATCAAAATCTTCTTTTGTTTTTTCATATCCTATTATTGTTGTTGCTGTGTCAAAGTAATCAAAATAATGTGCTTTGAACTTCTCTTTCGGCTGTAAGCTACAGGCAGAAAAAGAAATAAGTGGGAGCACTATACAAAGCACCGATAAAAACAAAGATAAAAATCTTTTCATTGTTTTCTCCAAAAACACCCATTTTAAATTTATTTTGTCTTATTATATCATATATAAACCAAAAGAAAAAGAGGCTGTAAAAAAACGCAAGTTTTTTTTACAGCCTCTTTTTAGGGGATAGGAAAAAAGATGCAGAACGGACAAACTGAGCAAGATCAAGGCTTTAGACTTGGTTTTGCTTGCCCGAAGGCGTACAAAGGTACGTCGAGTGGCGAAGTTTGTTCGTAGTATAAAACATAAATTTTTTCAACAATTTGTTGTTTCTTGTGTTTTTAAAGGGGTCTACAGTCTTTTAATCCTGCAGTTTCCCTTGTTATATACGGTTTTATTCGTTCTGTGCTTTTTTTACATCCCCTTATATGTATGTAAATTTAATTATTTATTCGTTGTCGGGTGTATGCTATATGTTATTTGCTGAAAGCCCCATAGTAGTGGCAAATATTTAAGTCCTCTTCCATATCAAGTCCGTGTGAGCCGCTTTCGCCATCAATTTCATGGCAGCCGTGGTCCATAGCATATCCGTAAAATGTATTGTGGTTTTTCCAATATCTTTTAATTAAATGTACGAATGTTGCAAAGGCCTCTGTGTTGCATTTGAGTTCAGCCAATGCTCTTGTGCCCTCGGGACCAACCTTATGCATAATTGAATCGTAATTGCCATTATAAACACAAATAACATCGTGCTTATCCTCGGCGATAAGCTCCATTGCCTTTGCATTAACCTCTGCAATAGTATCGTATATGTAGTAATCAATATCTCTTTCAAGGAAAATCATTGACATGCTTGACTTTGATTCTGCAACAATTGCAACCTTTTTGCTGTTTCTGACTAAAGCATCAAAAAATGAATCAGTTTTAATAACAGGCTTTTCGTATTTCCTGATGCCGTGAATTTCCGGTTGAACGCCTGTATAGAATGTACCAAAGCAAACAGGGGTTACAGATGGCATAACGCTTTTTAATGGGATTTTAACCTGTGTAAGATTGAACACATCATTCATATATTCAGGATATTTTTCACTAATCCATTGTGCAACTGCGTCAGGATTATAAACAAACAATCTGTCAGCCTTTTCTCCGTTAAATGCATTGTCAATAAAAGCATTGATATCTTCGTTGCCGTTTGTCGCAGATAAGGGCTTATCAATACCAATCGCGTAGCAAAGAGATGCGCAAACAGTGTCTAAAGATTTTTGATTATACATAAAACTACACCTCGCATTTTCGTTAATGATAGCACAATTAGGTGTATTCTTCAATATTAATGTCTTTCTTTCGTCAAAATACACATTAAATTAAAAATATATTCTATGTCATATACTTAATAAAAAGGTTGAAAAAAATACCCTGATGTGTTAATTTAAAATAAAAGGAAAAATATAGAAATGAGGTATATTTATGATAAGCACGAAAAAATTTGTTGCTTTATTCCTTGTTATTTCAATTTTATTCGCAACAGCTGTAAGTGTAAATGCTGTTTCTATCGAAAAAGGCATTGAGCGTTTAAAAACACAGTTTATTGCAGGTGAAGGTCCTGTTGTTGGAAATTATTCTGTGGATTACCGCTATTTCTCTCCTGTTAAGGAAGGTGATACAACAAAATATCCTCTTGTTGTATGGCTTCATGGTATGGGAGATGGTGAAACAGAAGGCAAGCAGGTACAAAAGAGTAATATTGCATATTGGGTTAGCGATGAATTTCAGGCAAGATTCAAGCCTGCAGGTGGCGCATTTATTTTAGCAGCCCGCTCAAGAGAAGAGCATGGCATTACATGGACAAATGAAATGATTGAGCCACTCAGAGCCGCTATTGACGAGTTTATTGCAAATAACAAAGATAATATAGACCTTTCAAGAATCTATGTTGGCGGATATTCAATGGGTGGTAAAATGACACTTAAGATGATTGTTGCGTATCCACAGATGTTTGCTGCAGCATTCCCGATTTGTCCTGCATGGTCACCCGATGAAAGCCTTACATCATTAATTGCAGATATTCCTGTTTGGTTGGTATCCGGTGTAACTGACCCACTCGTTAACTATGAAGTAGCTGTTACTCCTACATGGGAGAATATAATTAAAAACAGTAATGTTAAAGAAAAATGCAGATTTTCATCACTTGAAAAGGTATGCTATGAGGATGGTACACCAACAAGCAGTGCCCACCACGCATGGTTTGCTGTAAACCACGATTTATTTTCTGCAGAGAATGGTGACTATCCGCATATGATGACTGTTAACGGCTTGGGTGAAAAGGTTACATTAACATATCCCGATGGCATGATTTCATGGTTATCTGAGCAAACATCAGATTACGATGGTACTGTTTTTGAGGGTAAGGGAAATATTACAGACGAAACATCAACAGATAATGTTGTTTCTGTTCCGACTCTTTTGGATATTATCAAGAAATTTTTGCAGGCTATTGTTGATATGATTATCGGTTGGAAATAATTAAGCATAGTGTGGCTTATTACAATGGAGGTTGCAAAGGTTGACCTCAATTGTTTGGTTTATAATTTTTGAAAATTTATTTATTTTTGGAGGATTAATTATGGCAGAATTTAAGTATGAAATCAAAGAAACATTAGGTGTAATATCCGAATCATCAAACGGTTGGTCAAGAGAGCTTAACCTTATTTCATGGAATGAGGGTAAACCAAAGTATGACATTCGTGATTGGGCACCTGAACACGAAAAAATGGGTAAGGGTATCGGACTTACTAAAGAAGAATTAGAAAGCCTTTACGATATTATTGGTGAGGTTTTGGGAAAATAAGAAGCTTTTTAAATTTGCTACCCGATTGATGGAGTTTTTTGATCAGTCGGGTCTTTGTTGTTTTTATTGAAATTATGCGCTATTATTTATATAATGAAACTATGAATGCAAAATATAGTAATAAGGAGGTAGCGTAATGCAATATGTTATAGCTTTTTTGGAAGGGATAATAACCTTTGTTTCTCCGTGCCTTTTACCTATGCTTCCAATATATATTTCATATTTTGCAGGCGGACAAGAGAAGAATACTAAAAAGACTATAATAAACACAACCGGATTCATTCTTGGTTTTACTGTGCTATTTGTCTTAATGGGTGCCCTTGCAGGGAGTTTCGGTAGACTGCTTAATGAATATAAGGTTGTTGTAAATATAGTAACAGGGTTAATAGTTGTTGTGTTTGGTCTTAATTTTTTAGGTGTTTTAAAGTTCAACATCTTTAAAGGGACTAAAGGTGCAAAAACAGAAAACCTTGGATTTTTTTCCTCACTTTTATTCGGAATGATATTTTCGATCGGTTGGACTCCATGTGTAGGTGCTTTTCTTGGTTCTGCATTAATGCTTGCCGCAAGTCAGGGAAGCACAACACAAGGTATCATAATGCTTCTTCTTTACTCTTTAGGTTTGGGTATACCATTCCTTATAAGCTCAATTCTTATAGATAATTTAAAGGGTGCATTTGATTTTATAAAAAAACATTACAAGGTTATAAATACTGTAAGCGGTACACTGCTTATTGTTGTTGGTGTTTTAATGGCAACAGGGCTATTCGGTAAGTTTTTAGCAATTTTGTCGTGAAGGGTGATATTATGAAAAATAATTTAAAATGGATAATTGCAATTGTTGTTCTTGTAGCTGTTGTTGCGGGTGCTGGTGTATTGTACAATAAATTCAGTAAGGATTATGTTATCGATATGCCTGTGCAGACAACCTCACAGAACGAGAGTGAAGCGCAGAATACACAGAATTCATCAGATTATTCTGCACCTGATTTTACTGTTCTTGATTATGATGGTAATGAGGTTAAGCTTTCCGATTGCAAGGGTAAGCCTGTTGTTATTAACTTCTGGGCTACCTGGTGTTATTATTGTAAGGAAGAAATGCCTGATTTTAACGAAGCTTTCAAAAAATATCCCGATGTAGTGTTCTTGATGGTGAATGCAACCGATGGATATCAGGAAACAATAGCATCTGCAAAAGAATATTTTGAGAATGAGGGCTTCGATTTTGATATATACTTTGATACAAAAGGGGAAGCCGTTAATGCTTATTATGTAAGTGGTTTCCCATCAACATACTTTATAGATAAAAATGGCGATATTGTAACCTATGCAAATGGTATGCTTGATTACGAATCTCTTGAAAAAGGTATCAAGTTAATTACCGAATAAACTACAAAAAACATTTATACGTAAAGCTCTCTGCTTATCGGGTTTGATAAGCAGAGAGCTTGGTGTTTATTCAAAGCATTTGATTACATCTGAATCAGCTTTAACAAGAGCAATATATTCATTTATTTCAGCATTGATTTCATATGTACCCTTTGTATAGCGCTTTTTATCTTTTGTAAGAATCCATTCGCCATCAGGAATGTAAACGGTTTTTACAGTTTGACCTCTTTCAACAATAGGTGCAAAGATAATATCGTCACCAAACATATATTGTGTTTCAAGTGTATAACAAATATCGTCATCCGGATATTCAAAAAACATTGGTCGCATAATGGGATAGCCTTTTTTTGATGCTATATCCATTTGCTTTTTTATGTAAGGTTTCATTTTTTCGCGAGTTAAAATAAGGTCTTTCAGAATTGGAAGGTTTTCTTCGCCAAAGCTCCAGATTTCGTTAGGGTCTGCGCTTGGTTCTTTTAAGCCCGGTGTGGGCTCAAAATGACGGTTCCTTGTACCGTGCAAACGCATAACGGGGCAGAAAAGACCAAATTGGAACCAACGGACGATAAGCTCCCTGAAATAGTCGGTTGTGGTGTCACCACCATAAAAGCCACCGATATCTGTATTCCACCAAGGAATACCGCACATTGCCATATTAAGACCGGCTTTTACTTGACATTCAAGGCTCTCAAAGGTAGACTCAATATCACCCGACCACACAAGTGAGCCGAATTTTTGGCTACCTAAATATGCACAACGGGTGAGTGTGCAAATATCATCGCGACCGATTGATTTAAAGCCATCATATGCCATTTTAGAATAATAATATGGGTACAGAAGCGCTACTAAATCAGCTCTGCCTTTGTGCCAGATTAAATTATCAAAATGCTCAGGGTGGATTTCGGGCTCAGCTTCATCAAACCAAAGAGCATCTACACCGTTATCTATATAATTTTCTTTTAGTTTGCTCCATACGTAATCTCTTGTGGCAGGGTTGGTAACATCAATTTCATTTTGCCAGCCATAGAATTCGAAAACTCTGTCGGGTCCGCGTGTTGTGCGTGTAAGCATATTGCAGTTGCGCATATGCCAATAGTTTTCACTATTTTCATTTATTGTTGGCCAGATTGAAACAACAAGCTTTGTGTTCATATTGTGAAGCTCATCTGTCATAGCTTTGACATCAGGCCAATATTTAGGATCGAATTTGTAGTCGCCTTGCTCTGTCCAATGGAAGTAGTCTGCAATAATTACAGAAAGCGGTATGTCTAATTCCTTATACTTTCTTGCAACCTTCAATAACTCCTCTTGTGTTTCGTAACGGAGTCTGCTTTGCCAGAATCCCATTGCCCATTCAGGCATTTCGGGTGCGTAACCTGTTAAATCTGAAAGTGTTGTGGCAGTTTCCTTAGGTGTGCCTGCAATAACAACAAAATCCATAAATTTGCAACAATCACAGCTCCAACGTGTGCGGTTGTTTGAAAGTTCACACAGACCTGTTGAAGGTATATTCCAGATAAAGCCATATCCTAACGATGAGTATACATAAGGGATTGTGCATTTCCCGTTTACGTTGCGTATATCAATAGAAGAACCTTTTAGGTCAAAACCATTATCCCAACTATGACCAAGTCCAAAAAAGTGTTCATTTTCATTTGGTTCAAACATAACTCGTCCGGACCAAAGACCGCTACCTGTGTTATCAAAGTGACGGAAGTTACTGTGAAATGTGAGCTCGGGTTTCTCTTCTAATATTTTTTTGCCATCTGAATAGTATGTCAGCTTACCATTAGGCTCAAGCTTTACCATAAGTTTGCCATTTGTGAGTGTGGCGTAATTATCGTATTCTTTTATTTCTGCCTCTGCACTTTGCGGCATAAGAGTATAATTTTCATTTATTACCTGGCAATCGGGAAAAGATTGGAATCTTATACCGTCTTTTCCGCAAGGAGTAATTCGGATAAGTTCGCTATATCGCATATATAGTAATTCGTTTTCATTAATGGTAAGGTTATACACAATAAGTCACCTCAAAACATTTTTCTTTATTATATCATTTTGAAAAAGATAGTACAACAAAAAGATAAAAACACCCTTACACAAACATTTAATGGTTTGTGTAAGGGTGAAATGTTTTGGTTACTTGTTTTTGCTAATAACCTTTTTCTGCCAGGATTTTTTATGACACTCAGGGCATTTCATATATCTTGTTCTGCCCATATGCATTGCTAAATTAACCGCCTTGAATGTTGGCACATATCTGTGACCGCATTTTTGGCATTCGTAATATCCTGCAACCTGTTCTATTTTTAAAGCAAACCAAAAACCAATGATTGACGGAACAAGCCCTGAAAAAACAAGAAGCATTTTTTGCCACTCTTCCATTGTCAAAACTGAGACGATGGCGCTTGGAATTAATAAAACTATTACTGAAAGCGCCCCAATAACCCATTCGAGTGCAAGTAGTCTTTTATCAGCTTCTTCCTTTTGTTTTACCATATCAAGTAAGGCTTGTTCTGTTTCTTTGTTGTTCATTGTTAATCTCTCCCCACATAGTAATTCTGTTACGCTTATTCCAAGAATATCGCACAGAGGAAGCATTATGGAAGAATCGGGCATAGCTTTACCTGTTTCCCATTTGGATACAGCTCTGTCGGTAATATTTAGTTTTTCTGCTAATTGCATTTGAGTAAGGTTTTTTTCTTTTCTGCATTGTGCAATGAATTTACCGATTTTTATCTGGTCCATTTTTCTGCCTCCTTTCAACTGTATTATAGATTTCAAATATAAAAACATCTACATACCATTGGTTGAGTTGGGGATTTTTAATCAATTTAAATCATACTTTAAGTAGATAAGGTTATTCATTGGACTATTATTGTAACTATCAATTTCGTAAAAACCAAGCTTTTTATATAAATCAATAGCCGTTGTAAGAAAGGGTAGTGTATCTAACAAAATGTGCTTGTAACCGATTTTCGTTGCTTCTTTAATAATAAGTTCAACAAGTGTTTTGCCTATATTATTACCACGATACTGTGGTTTTACATATAAACGCTTGAGCTCACAATTTTCGTTATCTATTTTTCGTAAAGCAATACAACCAATAGGTGAGTTGTCACAAAACACAATGTAAAGTCTACCGTAAGGATGACCATACTTTTCTTCTAAATTATTTGTTTCCTGGTCGTAATTTTGTAGTTTAAGGTAATTTTTGAAATTATTGTCATTTTCAACGAGGGTTTTTGTGTATTCGTTAAATAGTGATTTGATTTCGTTTTTGTAGGCATATCCTTCGATTATTTCAATATCCATATTATTTTTTCTCGTACGGGTCAGCAAGCCAGTTTACAAGCATAGCATATGCAATAACCATTAAAATTCCGGCAGGTAAAAACATCAAAGTTGGTAAAATAACAGCTGCTCTGCTCAACGATTCGCTCAATTGAGAACCGGTATTTTCTACAAGTGAAGCAGACAGTGAGTTGATTGTATCGATTAAGGAAATAACTAAAATTAAAAGGTTGTATATTGGAATAATAAAACGAATTTTTGCAAAAGTTTCTCTTATTGGGTTTCCTTGCATATTTATCATAACATACGCAAACCCTGCAAGAAGAACATAGAAGACAATATTGGCAATATTCAGAATGTTTATTTCGTTTATGGTAAATACGTTAACTACCAAGAGCACAAAAGATGAATATATTACCATTTTATCATATTTTTTATTGAATAATACAATGCTCATAAACAAAACACTTACGCCGTGAGCAAAATCACTGATTATTTCAATGGTAGAGTGTTGTTTTGCTTCCTCTGTAAGAATTGGCATAATTATTGAACCAAAAGCGGCAATAAAAAAGCCTATAGCAATTAAAAAGAATATCCTTGCCGCACCTTTTGGCTTTCTGATTATAACATCAGGCTTTTTTGTTTTTTTCTTTGCTGTCTTTCCCATTTAGCATCACCTTTCAAAAATTATACATAAGATTATCACCAAATAAATGGTATCAACCTGTATTTAACCTTTTCTTTATATTCACTGTAACCCTCAAGCTCTTTTTCAAGAAGCATTTCTTCACCTTTTATTCTTTTAGCAATTATAAAAGGGTAGGCAAGGAAGATTATAAATGAATATACCGAGCCCAAAACAAGCGGTATTGATAAGAACAAAAGTAATGTAGTACTGTACATAGGATGGCGTATAATTCCGTAAAGACCTGTATCAATAACTTTCTGATTTTCCTGTACCTCAATTGTACGTGAAAGGTATGTGTTTTCTCTCATTACTTCTGCATACAAGATGTATGAAATAAGGAACAGAACAGATGCACCTATAGAAACACCTTTAGGTAAAACATACCATTCAAAGCGAAAACCAAGACCTGCAAAAATAAACCCCGCAATAAACATCAGACCACTTAGTTTTATAACTAGATTTTGTTCTTTTTGGGTTTCCTTGCCGTTAAGTCTTTTTTCTAAAAGTTCAGGATTTTTTATCATCATAATAATTCCTGCAATGGTTATTGGGATAAATAAAATTCCCATAAGTAGCCAACCATTAAAATATGTAAAGCTACCTGCAGGAAGAAATATTAATAAACCAACAAGAACAATACCCAATATAAATTTAGTTAATGCCCCAATAAATAATTTAAATGTCATAATAAAACTCCATTTTTCCCATCAAGTTTATCATAAAAATTATATCATAAATATTTTTGTATTTCCACAATTGTATTTTTATTTATCTATGTTATTGAAATTATTTGATTAATTATATATAATTATATTATAATT
>JAZSCV010000035.1:0-6000 GCA_045530855.1 Acutalibacteraceae bacterium | reverse complement strand
TCAAGAAGAGCATCTGTCTGAGCAGCAACTGGTGTTACGTTTGCACACTCTGCTACACATTCTTCACCTGCTGAACCTGTTTCAACTGCAATTTTTGCATCCTTTATTGATTCGAGGTCTGTGTACTTTTCTGCATTTTCTGCCTTTGTAACGATAACCTGTGCGTTTACAACATATGGATTTGAAATGCTCATAGATGTTTTGAGATCATCTCTGATTGTCATACCGTTCCAAACAACGTCAATTGTTTTTGCGTTAAGCTCGTTAACCTTCTGATCCCAGTCTGAAAGCACGAAGAATTCTGCTTTAACGCCAAGCTTTGCACAAACTGCTTCTGCAAATTCTGTGTCGAAACCTGTCCACTTACCATCAGCATCCTTGTAGTTCATAGGAGCATAATCTGTAATACCGATAATCATTGTGCCCTTATCCTTGATATATGCAAGGTCAGATGCTGCTGCCGGTGCTTCTGTTGTTGTGTTATTGTCTGCTGCAGGCTCTTTGCCACAGGCTGCAAATGCTGCAATAACACCACAAACGAGAACAATGCTCATAACGATAGCTAAAATTTTCTTTTTCATAGTAATTTCCTCCGTAAGCAATTTGTATTGCTTTCATATTTTGTGTTGTCATTCTACCACTTTAGCGCACTAAAGTAAAGAGTTTTTTGTCAAATTCTTTATATTTGGCAATTTCTTATATTCAAGCTCATAAATTCATGGTTTCAATTGGTAATATTAAACATATCATACTTTTCAAATTAATCTTTCATCTGTCTTACCAACACCGCAACCGAAAAAAACTTGACAACTCACCCATTTTATATATAATACTATTGTATATGATTTTCGGCATTGATGCAGGATGATTTACTGAAAAGTGTTCAGAGAGAAAGCGGTTGGTGTGAGCTTTCCACAATTCTTTAAATTTGCTACCTGCAGAGCCTTGTTGGAAACAACACGTATTACAGGCGTTAACTGTTACAAGAGTTGGTGCGTTTTGCACAATTCGGGTGGTACCGCGGTTTTCCCGTCCCGATTGTCAAAAGCGCGCTTTTTTTATTCTCATTTTGCTTTGCAAAACATATCGAGTTTGAGTGTAACGAGAATATATCGAATTGCATAGCAATATATCGAGTTTATCGTAAGATAAACATATCGACAAATATCGATATACCTTCGGTTCGATATATCCTTACGGATTCGATATGTGCTTCGCACTCGATATGTTTCACCAAAGGTGAAACGCATGACACTATTTTCAATTTTTAATTTTAAATATTATGAACGGAGTGAATAAATTATGCAGTGGACAGGTCTTAATGAATTAAGAGAAAAATATCTTAAATTCTTTGAAAGCAAGGATCACCTTCGTCTTCCGAGCTTTCCTCTCGTACCGCAGAACGATAAGAGCATTCTTCTTATCAATGCAGGTATGACACCAATGAAAAAATACTTTACAGGTGAAGAAACTCCACCAAGAAAAAGGGTTACAACATGCCAGAAATGTATCCGCACACCTGATATTGAGCGTGTTGGTATAACTGCACGTCACGGCACATACTTTGAAATGCTTGGTAACTTCTCTTTCGGTGACTACTTTAAAAAAGAAGTTATTCCGTGGGCTTGGGAATTCTGTACACAGGTTATGGAAATGGACCCTGATAAGATTTACTGTAGTGTTTATCTTGAGGATGACGAGGCATACGATATCTGGACAAAGGATGTTGGTGTAAAGCCTGACCATATGGTGCGTTTTGGTAAAGAAGATAACTTCTGGGAGCATGGCCAGGGACCTTGTGGCCCTTGTTCAGAGTTATACTATGACAGAGGCGAAAAATACGGCTGTGGCAGTCCCGATTGTAAGGTAGGTTGCGAATGTGACCGTTACGTAGAGTTCTGGAACCTTGTTTTCACACAGTTTGAAAACGATGGCAAAAACAACTACACTCCCCTTGCAAATCCAAATATAGATACAGGTATGGGTCTTGAAAGACTTGCTTGTATTGCGCAGGACGTTCACAATATTTTCGAGGTTGATACTGTACAGAACATTATGAAACACATAATGGAAATTGCAGGTGTTAAGTACCACGAAAATGAGAAGAGCGATATTTCTCTTCGTGTTATTACTGACCATATCCGTCCAACAACATTTATGATTGGTGACGGTGTTACTCCACCAAACGTAGGCAGAGGCTATGTTCTTCGCAGACTTCTCAGAAGAGCGGCTCGTCACGGCAGACTTTTAGGTATTGACAGACCATTCCTTACAGAGGTTTGTGAAACAGTTATAAAAGAAAACGAGAATGCTTACCCTGTGCTCAGGGAAAAGCAGGACTACATTATCAAAGTTATTTCAATGGAAGAAAACAGCTTCTATAAAACTATTGATAGCGGTCTTGAGCTTCTCAATGATATGATGAAAAAGGCTGAGAACGGCATACTTTCAGGTGCAGATGCTTTCAAGCTCCAGGATACATTCGGTTTCCCAATTGACTTAACACGTGAAATTGCAGAAGAAAATGGCCTTACTGTTAATAATGAAGAGTTTGAAAAACTTCTTGCTGATGCAAAGGCTATGGCAAAAGCTGCACGTAAGGTTGCAGGTGCAGAAGGTTGGAAAGGCTCAGACGTTTCATTTACAGAATGCTCTGCTACTGCTTTCAAGGGCTATAAAGAAACAACCTGCGAAGCAAAGGTTATTGCTATTGCCGCAAATGGTGAAAAGGTAGACTTTATAGGTGTTGATACAGACGCTGTTATTGTACTTGACGAATCCACATTCTATGCAGAAAGCGGTGGTCAGGTTGGTGATACAGGTGTTATCAAGGTTGGTGAAAATATTTTCACTGTTACAAACACAACAAAAACTGCCGAAGGCGTAATTCTTCACCACGGTACACTTACAGAGGGTGAAGTAATCAACATTGGTGACAGCGCTGTTTGTGAAATTGACGTTACGCGCCGTCAGGCAATTAAGAGAAACCATACAGCCGCTCACCTTCTTCAGGCGGCACTTCGTGAGGCTCTCGGCACACACGTTGAGCAAGCAGGTCAGCTTGTTAACGACGAAGCTGTTCGTTTTGACTTCTCACATTTCTCTGCACTTACAGCAGAAGAAATCGAAAAAATCGAAAACAGAGTAAACGAAATCATTCTTTCTGCACAGACAGTTACAACTGAAGAAATGGCTATTGAGGATGCAAAGAAAAAAGGCGCAATGGCTCTCTTTGGTGAAAAATACGGTGATACTGTTCGTGTTGTTACTGCAGGTGATTTCTCAACAGAGCTTTGCGGTGGTACACACGTAGCTAACACAGGCAACATCGGTCTTTTCAGAATCATTTCTGAATCCTCGGTTGCCGCAGGCGTAAGAAGAATTGAAGGTGTTACAGGTTTAGGTGTTGTTAACTACCTTAATTCCCGTGAGGAGCTTATCCACAACACAGCAACTGCTATGAAGCTTGCAAATGTTAAGGACCTTGCAACAAAGGCTGCATCACTCAGTGCAGAGCTTAAAGCAAAGGAAAAAGAGCTTGAAGAGCTTAAAGCAGAAATTGCAAAGCAAAAAGCAGGAAGCTTGTTTGATAATGTTAAGGATTTAGGCTCAGTTAAGCTTATTACAGGCTCATTAGGTGAAGCAGATGCTAATGCTCTGCGTTCAATGGTTGACTCTGCAAAGGATAAGGGTGACGATATTGTTGTTATTCTTGCTGCAGAGCAAAGCGCAAAAGGCACATGCTCATTTGCTTGCTACTGTGGAAAGTCAGCTATTGCAAATGGTGCACACGCAGGTAATATTGTAAGAGAAATTGCACAGATTGCCGGCGGTAACGGTGGCGGTAAGCCCGATTCAGCTATGGCAGGCGGTAAAGATATTACAAAAATCCCTGATGCACTTAATGCAGCAGAAGAAATTGTAAAAGCAAAGTTGAAATAACACAAAACGCACCCGTTACTGAAAACACATTTCAGTAACGGGTGCATAAATTTCCATCAAAAAATATACTCTTCTAAAACTTCTCCCATAAGATTTTTGTGAGTGATTTTTTTATCCTCAAGAATTATATATCCTCGTGGTGTATTTTCTTTTGGAATTGATACAGAACCGGGGTTAACATATAAAATACCACCAATTTTTTCGATTTTACTTACATGAGTGTGGCCGTTAAAAAGAACATCACCTTTTTTTAGCTTTGGTAAATTCTGTGGGTTAAACTTGTGACCATGTGTAAGGAAAAATGTTCTTGAGTTATTGAACAACAAGGCATAATCGGCTAAAACATTAAAGTCGAGAACCATATCATCAACCTCTGCTTCACAGTTGCCACGCACACAAAGAATTTCCTCTGACATTGCATTAAGAAGTGCAATAACACCCTTAGGGTTGTACTCCTCAGGCAAATCATTCCTTGGGCCGTGGTACAATACATCACCCAAAAGAATAAGCTTTTCGCAATTCTCTTTTTTATAACACTCAACCAATTGTGTACAGTATTTTAAAGAGCCGTGTATATCCGATGCTATAAGAATTTTCATATTTTCACCTTTTTCTTTTCGCTTTATTTATATCACGCTATTTTTAGCTAAAATTGAAGTTTTACCCTCAAATGAGAGAGGTTCACCATCAAGTGTTGTAACAACACCGCCAGCCTCTTCAACAAGCAATTTACCTGCGGCAAAATCCCATGGAGAAACCTGTAATTCAAAATAAAGCTCTGCCCTGCCACAAGCAACAGTACATAAATCCAATGCGGCGGAACCGCTTCTTCTTATATCTAATGCTTTATAGAAATACTCAGAAAGCACCTCTATAGTTTTCTTGAAAAGGTCTTTATCATATGGTGATGAGCCGAAAAGAACAAGGGATTTTTCTATGGGCTGAGACGAGACACTAATCTTTTTACCGTTACAGAATGCACCTTTGCCTTTTATTGCATAAAACATTTCGTCAAGATACGGGTTGTAAATAACGCCTGCTACAACCTCTTTGCCCTTTAACAGAGCAACAGATATTGCGCTTACGTGGTAATCCTTAATAAAATTGGTTGTGCCGTCAATAGGGTCAACAACAAAAGCATAGCCATCCTCGGTCAACTCATCATTTGAGCCCTCTTCACCAATAAATTGGGCTTCAGGTAAAATAGTCTTTAAGCCAACAGCTAATTGATCCTGGATTTTTTTATCGTACTCAGTAACCAAATCTGTAATACCGGATTTTATATCTATAGCCATTTTTTCTCTGTCAGCACCAAGAACTACCTTTCCGCACTCCTTAACAAGGGAACAAATTTCATTAACTAAATTTACCAAAACAATCACCATCATTTATGTTTATATGTTCATGGTAATTATAACAATTAATGTAACACTTTGCAATAAAAACACATTATAATACAATATAAAAACCCTTGCATTTTTCAGCCTCTTATGTTAAAATTTCATTCGTTACATATATTGAGTGATATGATAAGATTTTACCTCTTCACTATTCACTCTTACTTCTTAACTAAATATGCGGGTGTGGCGGAATTGGCAGACGCGCCAGATTTAGGTTCTGGTGTCTACGGCGTGCAGGTTCAAGTCCTGTCATCCGCAGTGAAAAATGTGATAAGAGAAATATGGCTAAGTGCCGTATTTCTCTTATTTTCTTTATAGGTGGGTGTGTTTACAGAATGGGTGTAAAATGTTTACACTTTTTACACTTTCTTATTGATACTAAATATTCAGAGTTTTTTCTAACTCCATTCGCTTTTGTTCGTTAGAATAACGGGAAAAGCAATAGTGATTGATAAATGTTTTTACGTCCCGATGTCCGGCAAATTCCATGGCATCCTTTAAATTGATGTTTGGATTGTCTGCAATCTTCGTTAAAGCCGTTTTACGGGCTTTGTGATTGCCTTTTTTGGAAATCCCCAACTGTTTGCAGTAACGCTCATAATGGCTGTCAATAGAGTTGGAAGTGATGCGGTGCTGACGGTACATGAATATGTAATCA
>JAZSCV010000063.1:0-8919 GCA_045530855.1 Acutalibacteraceae bacterium | reverse complement strand
TCATAAAAATCTCGCTTGATAGTTTATTCTTTAGGTAAGCAATGTTGAGCCCTCTTGTGGTACCCAAAATTGTTTGCTCGTTATTCACTTCGCACAATTTTGACCACTACGCCAACTCACACTCCTTGCATCGCCCACCGGGCGCAGTCGTGTTCCTTGCCCCCCTTTTTCGAAAAAGGGATAGGCTTCGCGTTACTTTAATTAATCAATAAATTAACATATACGAAGACGAAAGCTATATTACAACCTATCAATAATTGCAGGTATCTCCTCAACAGTTTCCACCTGTAATTGAGGCTTTTCTATTTCGGGGAAAATCCATGTGCCTGTAGTTTTCACCCATACAGGGATGCACCCTGCATTACGGGAACCATCCACATCAAACTTAGGATGATCGCCAACATATACCATTTCGTTAGTTTTGATGTTTAACCTTTCTGCCATAAGCTGAAAAATTTCTATCTGTGGTTTAGTGTAGGGTGTGGCACCGCTTATAATAATCTCATCAAAATATGGCGCTAACTCCAGCATTTCTATCTTCTTTTCCTGTATCTCGGGCATGCTGTTTGTTATGATGCCTGTTTTGTAACCTCTTTTGCGTATTTCTTTCAGCATAGGAATGGTAAAAGGGTATTTAACCGCCACTTTTGTAAAACAGGAAAGCACAAAATCAACATATTCTTTATAATCAGGGATTTCTTCAAATATGTTTTGATCAACTAAGTGCTTGAAAATTCTTTCCCAACCTGTGTGTACATAATTCTTATCTGCCCAACAAATTTGTTCCCAAAAGAATTTATCGGTTATTTCCGTATTAATTTTGAACTTTTCCCTGAACATCGGCACAACAAGGCGCAATGTTTCGTACCTGTCAAAAAGAGTGTGGTCAAGGTCAAAAACAATGGCTTTAATCAAAACAAAATCACCCCACAATAAACCATTATACATACACAATAATTCTAACATATTAATATATTTATTGCAAGAAAAAACACTCCCGAATTTTCTGCTTCGGGAGTGTCAGTTGTAAGTAAAATTATTCAGTTACAACACCTTTTTTGAGGATGATGTTTGCATATAAAGCCATTTCACTTGTAGCAATAATTGCATAAGCTGTTTTTGCTCTGTCATAGAAAGCAAAACGCTCAATTTCACTCATCTGTGTTGCGCCGTTGTGCTTATCAACAATTTCCTGGTATTCTGCCCAGATAGTTGGAGTAGGGTCGCCCTTTGTTGTCTGCATAAGCATAACAGGACTATCTACATAAGTATCAAGCGGGAAGATTTTTAAAATTGCATCAAGAAGCTCAGGCACATTATGACCATCACAACGGATAAGTCTTTGTGCGTTTGATGCGGCAGGGAAGTTGCCGTCACCGATTACAATTTCATCACCATGACCCATTTCGTCAAGAATTTTCAAAAGCTCAGGGCTGATGATGTTGGGAATACCTTTTAACATATTTTTACTCTCCTTTATTCTTTTCCGATATTTTGCGACTGACTTGTTATTGATTGCTCGCAGTATCTGTATACAGCGTCGCAACCAAAAACGTCGTCATTCATCAAAATCTCGAAAAAGGGTAAATTATATTTCTTTTTGTGAGTTTTGCGACAGCTTTATAATGTTCGGAAGCGGAGCTTCCCATAAATTTTGAATTTTGTATTTTGAATTCTCCATTTCCTGTGAAAAATTATAATCATCGCACAACATTCTGAAACACCAGATACTGACTTACTTCCGTATCTGCCTTATATCCTCGCCTGTAAACTCAAGCACCTCGAAGCTATTAAGGCGGGAGGTGAGGCGCTGACCGTAGCGTTGTTCAAGCTCACCAACGGAAAGGTTAGAGATTATAATAAGCGCTTTGCCGTTGAGAATTGCATCACACACAAGCTCGTTAATTGAAGCATTGCCGAAATCAGATTCAAACTCTGCACCCAAATCATCAATAATAACAAGGTCAGAAGAATTGATTTCTTCTTCAAGGTTTGAATCACTTCTGCCAAAGCTTTCATTTTTCATCTGCTTAACAATTTTGGCAACTGTGTTGTAGTAAACGCTGTAGCCGTTTGCAGTAACCTTGTTAAGCACCGCAAGGGCAAGGTGTGTTTTACCAAGACCTGTGCCGCCGCAGAAGAAAAAGCTGTTGGATCGGGGAGTGAAGTTTTCTGCGTATGCCTTAAGCATTTCGTAGCAACCGCGCATATACTCTCTTGGGGAGTAGCCCAAAGCTCTGTCTTTAATATCTGTATAAAGATTAACATCAAATGTATCAAATGTTGATTTTGCAAGAAGTGGGCTACAGGAAAGCTCACCAACAGAAAGCTGTTGTAAAAGCTGAAGGTGACACTCGCAAAGCTTGCCGTTTAAAATGCCGGAATCATTACACAGCTTGCAGGTGTAGGGGATATCAAGATAATCCTCAGGATAGCCTGTGGCTTTAATAAGCTCTTTTTTGGCTTTCTGTGCTTCCAGGTTTTTTTTGGCAATTTCGGCAATATTAACCCTATCACCATTGTTGCCGACACTTCTTATAACCTGAAGGGCGGCATTTTTCATTTCGTTTTCAATATCAAGAAGCTCAGGACATTTGGCAATAAATTCCTTTCTGCGCATATCCTGTAATCTTTCAGCTTGTTCTCTTCTGTTTCTGAGAGTTACTTCTGCCTTTTGGTAAATTATTTCGGAAAACTTCATATATTCTCCTCCTCTGTGGCATATTTTTTAGCCCAGTCAAGGACACTGCTTCTGCCGACTTTTTCTGTATCGTAAGACTTTTTAACCTCTTTAGGTAAAGCCTTTTTCTCCTTTTCCATGGCTTGCTCAGGTGATTTAATACCTGAACGAGCCCATTTTTTCAGGAGCTTGTTTGCCTCAGAAAATATTTTATTGCTTTCAGCTAAGGCATGGCAGATAAGCTGATCTGAGCATTCCCACTCAACGCACCAATCACGGAGGAATTTATGTATTCTGGGAGTAGGTGTTTGGGCATCGAGGCCTGCAACTTCTTTAATATTTTCGTAGCAATTACTTATTTTATCTAATGCAAGAAGCTCTTTTTCAACAGCCTCCATACAATCAATACCGCGCTTAGCCCAATCCTCGGCCCTGCTTTTAATGTGAGAGGAAGAGGTTTTTCCTTCGCACTTTTGCTGCTGCAAAAGTGTAATTATAACCTCAGGGGGAAAACCGTAATAATCATAAATCATAAGGATAAGCGCCTGTGTATCATAACCGAAGGTGCCTAAAATACTTTGTGCTTCGTTGTAAATTAAGGAAAGCTCAGGCTCTTCTGCAAGACGTAAGGCAATATCTCTCTGTGTCGGTTTTTTCAAAGGAAGAGAGCGCACAGGTGATTTTGTAACCGTTTTAGGCTCGGTGTTTTCTGCAGGGCAAATACATTTTGCATTACCTGTTGCCTCTTTGCCAAGCTCTTCGTTTATTACATTGTCTACTGAAATAACGCCATAATTTTCCCAATAGCAAAGGCAATCCTTTACATCATCAGCAGAAAGACCTGTGCAGGCGGAAATCTGGCAGGAATCTGTTGTGCCATCGGGATTTCTTAAAATGAAAAGTAAAACTTTAAAGCTTGCTGCAGGAGCAAGCTTTAAGTGTTTATCAATTACATCGGTAGGAACGGCAACCGCGCCGTTAAGATAATCGCATTTTATTTTAATCATAAATTTTATTCAGGGAAATTAACAATTACACCAACGGACTTACCGCTGACATATTGTGCAATACCTGCCATATCAATATTTTTGGAAAGTGTTCTGCCGGCAACAGCATATCCGCCCTTTGGAGAAACACAAACTGCATATGCGCTTTCGTCTGCAGTACCACCGAAGGAGCGCGCCCATGTAAGGTTGCCGTAAAGGTCGAAGGATGCAATAACAATATCATCACCGCCACGGGTTGTGATGCCCTTGAAATCTCTTGTAGAGGAGTTGGAGCAACCAACCGCAACAAAAGAGCCATCCTCTTTTTCAACTATATCAACAAGGTTATCGTCATATTGACCTCTGAAAGGCTTTGCAAAGGATATACCAAGTGTATCGTCAAGCTTGATTATATAAGCATCGTAGCCACCGCGGGAGCCCATATTATCAATGAATAAGCTGTCAGGTGAGCTGATATCGTTGGAGTTTGAACGACCAACAACTACTACGCCACCTGTTTTACAAGCTGTGATACCTGAGAAAAGGTCGTTGCCTGTACCTGCAAGAGGTGTTGCAAGCTCGAACTTACCCTTTGATGTAAATTTAACTACACCGCCATCTGTTTTTCCTAAGCATGGGAATAGGACGCCTGAAGCAAAGTTACCTACACAGAAAATGTTGCCGTCTTTATCAATACAAACATCGTTGAATGTATCTGTATTACCGCCAACAATGTTTTTCCATTCAACATCACCTTTGGAATTATATTTAACAATACATGCGGCAGATTGGAATTCAGGCTTGTTAAAGCCCGTTGCATCACCGTCGTTATTACCTACGGAGCCAACAACAATTACACCACCATCTGATGTTGGTGTTGCCGCATTGAAAACGTCAACAGTTGAAGTTCCGAAAACCTTGTGCCATACTTCGTTACCATCTTTATCGAATTTATAAACAGCAGCATCGTAGTAGCCTTTGCCCGGAAGCTTAGCCGCATTGATTCCGCCAACGTTTTTACCATAGCCCACAGCATAGAAGGAGCCATCTTCATTAACAATAATATCGTTAAGAACGAGAAGGCCTGATTTGCTGCCTACTGCCTTGCGCCATATTTCGTCACCCTTCTTGTCATACTTAACAAGAACAGTATATGGTGTTTTGAATTTTAATCCGGCAAATTCTGTAAAATCACCATTTATAGAGTTTGTAACATTGGTTGCAATAAAGTTACCGTCTTTATCAGAATCTATGCTTGAAAAATAGTCAGCTTCGGTACCGCCTAAAGCAGTTTTCCACTTGATTGCGGCAGGCTCAACTGTACTCGGATTACTTGTGATTTCAACAACTGTGGTGAAAACATCACCGCTTTCGTCAACAGCGGTATTACCTATTGCATCTGTAATAGCAACTGCAGTAGTGCCGAGTATAACACTTCCACCGGGCTTCTGGTCGTTAGGATTTTGTGGAATAACAACCTGCTGTGTTTCGGTTTCGCCCTTGGAGTTTGTAACATTTTCACCCTTGTTATTTGTAACAGGCACATTCACTGTAACATCAACGTTTTCATAAACAACAGTGGTGAGCTTGTTGCCTTTGGAGTCTGTAACAGCCTCATTTTTAATTGTTGTTTTTTCTTCGCCCTTGGCATCAGTAACAACATCATATTTAACTGTGGTCTGCTGTTGACCCTGAGCATTTGTAACAGCCTCATTTTTGATTGTTGTTTTTTCTTCGCCCTTGGCATCAGTAACAACATCATATCTGACAGTTGTTTGCTGTTCACCGTTGCTGTTTGTAACAGGAACATAGCTGGTTGTTGTTTGCACTTCACCTGCGGCATTTGTAACAGGAATATAGTTGATTGTTGTTTGTACTTCACCTGCGGCATTTGTGACAGCCTGACCTGCCTGGTCAGTAACAACCTCTGTTACAGGCTGGGTAACAATTTCTGTAACAACCTCTGTTACAGGCACAGTTACAGATTGTGTAACAAATGCAGTTACCTGCTGTGTAATAACTTCTTCTATTTTTTCGGTAACAACAACTGTTACAGGCTGAGTAACTGCAACTGCAGTTGTTTCAGGTGTGAGGGTAACAACCATACCGGAATCATCTGTAACAGCAATTCCGTTTTCGTATGTTGCGTATACAACCGGTGGAAGAGTTGCTTCTGCAGTTGTATCACCCTTGCCGGGTTTTGAATTTTTACTTAACAAAACCGCGCCTGTAATAGCGCCTGCAATTATAATAAGAATAACGGGAATAAGAATCAGGGCTAATTTCAGATTTCCTCTTTTTGTTTCCTGTGGTCTTTCAATAGGGGGATTAGCGGAATCTGCCCCCTTTTTAATTGGTGGCGGAGAAGGCTTTTTACCATCTGTTGAATTGGTAATATTAGTATTCTTTTCGTCCATTATGTAAACCTCCGTAATGAGTTATATTTCATAATTTTGAGTACAGTCACTCATTCTATTATATAATACCATAACATATCAAATTTTTCAATTGCCAAAACTTAACAAATTGAAAATATTACATATTACATAAAAAACAGGTCTTGATATTATGTAATATCAATAATTTTTGCATTTTACTCAAAAAAATCGTTGAAATGATAAATTTTATGTGCTAAAATACCAAACATAGTAACCTTTTATAGTTTTGGTATTAGGCGAAAGAATTTGACTCAGGTCTAAACATACATGTGTAGGAGGCGTTCATTTTGAAAGTATATAGTTTAGAAAATATCCGCAATGTTGTAATTGCAGGTCATGGCGCAAGAGGTAAAACAACTCTTGCAGAAGCAATGCTTTATCTTTCCGGAGCATCTGACAGATTAGGTAAGGTTGCAGACGGCAACACAGTGCTTGACTTTGATGCTGAAGAAAAAAAGAGAAAGGTATCCGTTTCATCAGCGCTTGCTAACTTTGAGTGGCGCGACAGAAAAATCAATATAATTGACACTCCGGGTCTTTTTGACTTTGAAGGCGGCCGTGCAGAAGGTATCAGAGCAGCAGAATCTGTTATTGTTGTTCTTTCCTGTGGTCACAATGTTGACGTTGGTGCGGAAAAAACCTTAAGAACAGCCGGCAGAAAGGGTCTTTCTAAGTTTATTGTTGTTACAAAGTGCGATGGTGAAGACAGAGACTTCTTCAAAACACTTAACAGCTTAAAAGACAAATACGGCACAGCTATTTGTCCTGTTGTTATTCCTTATGTTGTTGGCGGTAAGGTAGATTGCTACGTAAACTTCCTTCAGAATAAAGCATTCAAGTATGATAACGGTAAGGCAACAGAGGTTGCAATGCCTGCAGATGCACTTATTGATGATATCCATGCCGCATTTACAGAGGCTGTTGCTTCTGCAGATGATGAGCTTATGATGAAATTCTTTGATGGTGAAGAGTTTACACACGATGAAATCGTTGCAGGTCTTTCACAGGGTGTTTTAGATGGTACTGTTGTTCCGGTTTATGCATGCTCAGGTCTTACAACAGATGCTGTTGACCTTGTTATGAATGGTATTACAAAGCTTGCTCCTTGTCCGAAAGGCGAGGGTGACCTTGCTTGCGATGCAAACGGACCTCTTGCAGCTATCTGCTTTAAGACAGTAGCTGACCCATTCATCGGTAAGATGTCCTTCTTCAAGGTTGTTTCAGGTAAAATAACTGCCTCCACAAAGCCATTCAATGCCCGTACAGAGGAAGAAGAAAAAATGGGTAAAATTGTTATGGTTAAGGGTGCTAAGCAGGAAGATGCAACAGAAATTACTGCCGGTGATATCGGTGTTGTTACAAAGCTTGCAGGCTTCAAAACAGGCGATGTAATGTGCGATGCTAAAAATCCTGTAGAGCTTGATGGTGTTGACTTCCCTGCACCTTGCTATTCAATGGCAGTTAATGTTGTTAAGAAGGGTGAAGAGGATAAGGTTGCTTCAGGTCTTAATAAGCTTGCAGAAGAAGACGGTGCGATGCTCTTCTACACAAATAAAGAAACAAAAGAGCAAATCGTTTCAGGTCTTGGTGAACAGCACCTTGAATCTATCGTATCAAAGCTAAAAAACAAATATGGTGTTGAGGTTGAGCTTACAGCACCACGTGTTGCATACAGAGAAACAATCCGTAAAACTGTTGACAAACAGGGCAGACATAAAAAGCAGTCCGGCGGTCATGGTCAGTTCGGTGATGTTTGGATCCGTTTCGAGCCATATATGGGCGAAGAGGATTTCGTATTCACAACAGACGAGGTTGTTGGTGGCGCAGTTCCGAAGAACTTCTTCCCTGCAGTTGAAAAGGGTCTCCTCGAATGTATCGCAGGCGGTCTTATTGCAGGCTACCCAATGGTTGGTATCAAGGCTTGTCTTCACGATGGTTCATACCATCCCGTTGACTCTTCCGAAATGGCATTCAAGATGGCAGCGCGTATTGCTTTCAAGGCAGCCGTTCCTGAAGCCGCACCTACAATTCTTGAGCCTGTAGGCACACTTAAGGCATATGTTCCGGATGATAACTTAGGTGATATCATCAGTGATGTTAATAAGCGTCGAGGCAGAGTTCTTGGTATGGGACCTGCTGAAGAAACAATGACTCAGGAGCTTGTTGCTGAAGTTCCAATGGCAGAAATGAGCGACTTCGCAATTGCCCTTCGTTCCGTAACAGCAGGCAGAGGCTACTTCTCACTTGAATTTGCCCGTTACGAGGATGCTCCTGCACATGTTGCAGAAAAGGTTATTGCAGAGGCTAAGCTCGAAGACGACGATGAATAATTTTTTTGATTGATCTTTTTGTGCATATGGCGTTTTTCTGTCGCCCTCGCAGTATCGGTATACAGCTTCGGCTCGGAAAAAGCCATCTGCATCAAAAATCTCTAACCAAAAACAAATTCTAACAAAAAACAAAATATAAAAACAAATAACTTTTTACTAATAAGACAAACTAAGCTTCCTATGAAAAAGACACCCTTTCGCGAGGGTGTCTTTTTTAGTCAGGAGAGAGAAGGTGAAGGGCTACGCCATTATTATAAGTGCAGAGTGCAAAATGCAAAGTGCAAAGTATTAGCCGCCAGTCGCCAGTTGCCAGTCGCCAGAGCTTCGCAGGAATTAAATTTATAGAAAAACTAAAGTTATGTGATAGCTTTACTGGGTAGTTCTCTTACCTCTATTCTTCAGTTGGAGAGAAAATTTTTTTAAGTTATGCGAAGCTTATCCCTTTTTCGAAAAAGGGGGGACCGTTCTCGAATTAAGTTGCTGTT
>JAZSCV010000026.1:0-33346 GCA_045530855.1 Acutalibacteraceae bacterium | reverse complement strand
AACGTCGAGCTTTTCGATGTAGATAACATCGCCGTTCTCAACCTTGTACTGCTTTCCGCCTGTTTCGATGATTGCGTACATAGATTTTTACCTGCTTTCTTTCAGTCTCGCTAACAAGGCGATTATTTAAAAATAACACTTATGGGCACACCAATAGCACCCGCCCTTAATATGCGGCAAAAGGTATTTTAGCAGATTGTGTTTTGTTTGTCAACAACAAATCCGCTTTTTTCCAACTCTTTTTTCATATCCTCAGGAAGAGGAGCAATAAATGTCATTTCCTCTTTTGTAACAGGGTGGGTAATTGTAACCTGTTTGCAATGAAGTGCCGCGTGGTTTAAAAATTCTGTTTCAGGTGCGCCGTATAATTCATCACCTACAAGTGGGTGACCGATATAATCAAAGTGAACTCGTATCTGATGTGTTCTGCCTGTTTCTGTTTTCACTTCAACAAAGGCTTTGTCTGAAAATTGCTCAATCACATTCCAATGAGTTATGGCATAATCACCGCGTTCGTCAACTGTTCGCAGTGTAAGCCCCATATCGGGTCTGTAAATAGGGGCATCGATTGTACCTGTTTTTTCTATTGTACCCCAGACTATTGCATTATAGATTTTTTTCATGTTGCCGTTAAGCCTGGATGCGGCAAGGCTGTTTTTTGCAAAAACCATTACGCCTGAGGTTACTTTATCAAGTCTGCCGATTGCTCTGCCTGCAGCAGGCTCGTTGTTGGTTTTTATAAGATAATTTGCAACAGCATTACATAATGTTCCGTTAGGGTGTTTTTGTGTGGGATGGGATGAAATACCAGAGGGCTTATTCACAATCAGAATATCTTCATCTTCATAGATAACATCTATCGGTACATCCCAGAGAGGTGGCGGAGTAGTTTTTTCGGGGATGAAAATTGTCAGCTTATCACCTGCTTTTACATTGTCAATTACACGCCAATGAGTACAATTTATAAACACAGTTTCGGGTGTGTTTCGCAAGTGCTTTACAATGTATGCAGATAGCTTTATTTCACCCTTGAGGAAGTGAAGGAGCGGTCTGTCTGAATATTCCTCAGGAATTATATATTCAATTTTCCTCATAAAATGTCACCCCGTTCCAATAATCAGCCGTTGTATATACATTTGCATATACAACGGTCGAAAAAAGAAGAATGTTCATAAAAATGTAGAAGTAAAGTAAGTTGCTTTACAAAAAAATGCGATTTTAGAATTTCAAAAAGAGAAAATTAGAAAGTTATAAACATTTTAGACAGGTTTTTGAACAATGACAAGCTGTCTGCTTTACAAATTTTTCTTTGAAAAATCAATTGTAACAATTGTATATTTTTCGTTTTTTGTATAAAAATATTGATTTATACATTGTTTTTTCACTTAATTGGAAATTCTGAAATTTTTCTTTCATTGAATTTTACAACAAAATCGAATCCTGCTTCACGGGCAATTTCGTATGCTTTCGGAATACCAAAACCTATCCTTTCAGCATAGTGGGAATCAGAGCCGACACTTACTAATTTACCGCCTAATTCTTTGTATCTTTTTATTGTATCAATATTAGGTGATGGAAGGTTGATAGGGTACTTAAGACCACCCATATTTATTTCTAAGGCCTTGTCTTTTTCAGCGCAAAGCTTGAGAATTTCATCAACCTTTTTGGAGTATTTATTTATATCTTCAACATAACCGCAATGGTTGAAAACATATCTGAATGGGTATGTAATATGTGCGAGAATATCAAAATTACCCCATTGGAGCAAGCCTAAAAGCTCGTCGTAATATTCGTTCATAAGGGCTGTTATATCTAAACCATCAAAGGTTTCGAAGTCGTAAAAATCGGGTTTGTTTCTTAAATTATGGATAGAGCCGATTACAACATCGTATGTGTTTTTAGAAATTATTTCCTCAGCAAGCTCAGGTACATAATGCGGTTGAGCAAGCTCAATTCCGCGTAAGATTTCTATTTTACCTTCGAAATCCTTCTTTGCGCGTGATACTTCTTTTATGCTTCTTTCGGCTCTTTTGTCAAACCCGCTTGTGTAGAAAACATCCACTTCGCAATGGTCTGTAAATGCTACGGTCTGAATGCCGTTTTCATAAGCTGTCTGAGCCATTAAATCTACGGGATGGTTGCCGTCCTGTGAGCTGTCTGTGTGAGTATGTAAGTCTATGATTTTAATATCGTTCATTATAAACCCAACCTTTAAAAAATAATAACAAAAGCATAATACCATAAATTTAAAGAAAAAAATAGGTTTTAATTAAAAATATGGAATAATCTTTTAATTTTCAAAGTGATATGATATATTATAATGGTATGAGGTGATTTTATGAAACTGAAAGCCAATGCAAAAATAAATCTTCTGCTTGATATAACAGGTATAAAGAAAAACGGCTACCATAGTCTTTTCACAATTATGCAATCTGTAAGTCTTGGTGATATAATTACAGTTGATAAAACAGATGGTGAAGAAATAACTGTTTCCTGTGATGTTGCAGGTGTCCCTACAGACAGTAGTAATATAGTATATAAATGTGCAGATAAATTTTTTCAATATGCAGGTATAACTGAGAATAAGGGTATTCATATTCATATTGAAAAAAGAACGCCATTTGGCGCCGGCATGGGTGGTGGAAGCGCAGATGGTGCGGCGGTGCTTGTGGCACTAAATAAGCTTTTTGAAACAAATTACCCTGATAAAGTGCTTTGCAGAATCGGTGTTAAGGTCGGTGCAGATATACCATTCTGTATAGTTGGCGGTACAGCACTTTGCCTTGATACAGGTGCAATTGTTGCTCCACTTACAGATGTGGAGGATTACCATATTGTTATTGTTAAGCCTGAGGATAGTGTTTCAACAAAAGAGGCATATTCTGCGGTTGATGCATTAGAAAATATGAAGCACCCCAAAAATGAGCAGATGCTTGAAATGCTGGCAGACGGAGAGGTTGAAGATGCCTTGAAGCTTTGCTCAAATGTATTTGAACAGGCTTTAGAGGTTGCAGGCAGGGTAGATATAAAAGCCGTATGCAACAAAAACGGAGCTATAGCCTCTTGTATGACAGGCTCCGGCTCTGCGGTTTACGGAATTTTCAATGATAAAGGGCATGCGGAAAAATCTATTGAAGAGTTAAAAGCAAAATTCAAAAATGTTTATCTTTGCACACCTGAAAAAATCGGTATCGAAATAATTGAAGAATAAAACTGAATAAAAAGTGAAAACCGTCCAAAAATTCTTGTGAATGAAAGGACGGTTTTTTATTATGAATTTAAATGCTAAGGGAATTAATGTTCAAAGAGACAAGGTGTTTTTAGCTGTAGCCGGTGTATTTATAAGTTTATATATGGCTTTTTCCTGTACTTATTTTGTTAGTGCTGCTCACACCATTAAAAGTGATGTTGTAAGGCTTCATATTCTTGCTAATAGTGATAGCAAAGAGGATCAGGCAGTAAAGCTTAAGGTCCGCGATGAATTATTAAAGAAAAACACATCACTTTTGAGTGATAGTGTAAATACAGAAAATGCACATATATATTTTAATGAATCTAAGGACGAGCTTTTGAAGACAACAAAACAGGTGCTAAAGGCAAACGGCTTTTCCTATGGTGCAAAAATAACTTTGGAAAAAGAATATTTTGAAACAAGGAAATATGACTCTCTTACCTTTCCTGCAGGTGAATATTTATCACTTAAGGTTGTTTTGGGAGAGGGTAGCGGAAAAAATTGGTGGTGTGTTATGTTTCCGCCACTTTGTGTGCCTGCGGCAGATGGTGTAACAGAGGATAAAGAAAAAACCGCCGATTATCTTACTCCGTCGGGAGAAAAGATAATAAACAGCGGTGAAAAGTATATTGTAAAATTTAAATTGCTGGAATTATATGAGGAGCTGTGCTGTAGATTTAAATAAATTAAATTACAGCCTCACAATGCCTTGTTACGTGGCATCCTACATTAACTGCAACTGGAAGCCCTGCAATATGTGTTGGTGCAGTTTCAATGTTTACTGCTAATGCGGTTATGTTACCGCCAAAGCCCTGAGCCCCGATGTTTAATTCATTAACTTTGCGGAGCATTTTATCTTCAAGGTCTTTGTAAAAATCATCTGCATTTCTTACGGAAACATCTCTGCAAAGAGCTTTTTTAGATAAAAGGGCTACACCTTCAAAATCACTTCCTATGCCAACACCAAGCACAACAGGTGGGCAAGGGTTAGCATCGGCAGTTTTTACAGTATCAACAACAAAATCAATAATATCATCAACACTTGCAGATGGTGTAAACATTTTTATTTTGCTCATATTTTCACTGCCAAAGCCCTTTGGTGCTGCAACAAGCTTTATTTTATCACCGGGCACTATGGATAAATGAATAAGAGCAGGTGTATTATCGTTAGTGTTGCCTCTTCTTATAGGGTCTTTGACTATTGAACAACGAAGCTTGCCATCAACATATGCTTTGCGCACACCTTTGTTAACAGCCTCTGTAAAATCACCATCAATAATATGTACATCCTGACCTATTTCGCAAAAAATTACCGCCATACCCGTATCCTGACAAATGGGGATATTCAATTCCTTTGCAGCATCAAGATTTTTACACATATCGCAAAAAATACTTTTTGCAACAGGGTTTGCTTCAAGCTCTGTGGATTCTGTAATTTTATTTTGGAGAGATTGGGGTAAATACAGGTTTGCATTTACAAAAAGCTCTGCAACTGTATTTTCAATTGTTTTTGCACTTATTTCTCTCACCATAATCACATCCTTGTAAAATACCCGTGTCAAAAGACACGGGTTTGATTTTTTTATTATCAGCCTCTCTGATTTCCGCCGCGGCGTGGAGTTGAGGCTCCTCTTTTTGCAACATTGTTTTTCTTTAAGTCGCTCATTTTTTCGTCACTTACAGTTTTGAACTTTGCAAGCATATCTTCAAATGACATATTTTCAGGCTCGGATTTCTGTGAGCCGGTCCATACCTGTGGCTGTGAGCGTCTTGGCTTATCACCGGCAGGCTTTCTTGGCTTTTCTTCTTCCTGAGGAAGAGCTTTTTTTATTGAAAGAGCAACCTTGCCCTTTTCGTTGATTTCCAAAACCTTAACATTAACTGTATCGCCCTCAGAAAGCTTCTCGTGAATATCCTTAATAAAGGTTGAAGAAACCTCAGAAATATGTACCATACCTGTAGTTTTGTCCGGTAGCTCAACGAAAGCTCCGAAATTTGTGATGCCTGTAACTTTTCCTTCAAGAATTGCGCCGATTTCTACTGCCATACCTTACCTCAATTAAAATATTTTATACGCCGGGTGTTATATCCACATACACGCGTTCGTCGGGCATAACATAGCCCTTTTTTCTGGCATACTCTTCAGCAAGCTCTGCTTCGTCACCTTTTGCAACAGCACTTTCTAAAGCTTCGTTTTCAGCAATCCGGCTTTCGTATGTGCTTTGAAGAGCAGCAAGGTCGGCTTCTTTTTTATTGATATCTATTTGTGTTTTTACAATTGAAACAACAAGATACAACAAAATGAAAGAGCCAAGAACAATTGCAATAATGCTTCTGTTATTGATCTTCTTTTTCTTTTTTGTTTTTGCCAAGTCTGCCGCCGCCTTTCTTCTCTGTTTTTGTGTTTGCCAAAAATATACCAAATAAATTATACACATACATTCGTGCTTTTGGCAAGTGTTTTTTTCTCATTTTTTGTGAGTTTTTTGAAGTTTTCTTAAAAACTATCTTTAATTTTTCCAAAAGATGGGAAAAAGCACGTTTTATAAGGCGAAAAGGTGCAGATATTACCTTGAAAACGAAGGAATAAAATCTTCTCAAAAGCTTGACTAAATAGTCGGTTATTTTCATTGCAGCTATTCCGAATGAAAAATAATAGAACACAGCGCCTATTATTTCACCTGCTATTATGTAAGAACGGATTTCACCCTTGTTGAGAGATAAAATGAAAAGAAAGGATGCAAGCCCTACGCAAAGGAAGTACAAAACATCAGAAATTACTACGGCAATTTTCCCTTTTGTTACAGAAAGGCGGATTGCTCTGAAAATATCATACAAAATCCCCAACAGGAAGCCTAATCCTAAGGATGCTGTAAAAATTGAAAGCTGTTCTGTTTGCGGTACGGAATACATCAGCGGAACACCCTCGATAAGAAACCGCCGCTTTTTTCTAAAACATCGGCATACTGAAGAGAATTAATACTACCCTCTATGGAAAGCTCACCTATTTCAAGAGAAAGCTTTGTTATGTGAAGATTTTCTCCTCTTACTGTTAATTCCCCGCAGCTTGTTGTGGCAACAATCGTTTCCTCATCAAAGCTTCCTACGTTACTTACCCCTGAAACGGAAAGCATTTTCCGGTCCTCTAAAATGCAATTATGGGGAAACGGACACGTCTTTTTATCATCTGTCATATGAAACACCTCCTGTATTTATAGTATTCAGAACAAGGTGTTTATATGATAAATGCTCAGTTTATTGACAGAAGAAGAAATATTATATAAAATAAGTGCATATTTTAAAGGAGTTTTAATTGTGAAAGAGAAGAAAAATAATTTGTGGGTTAAAATAATAGCTGTGTTAGTAGCAGTTGCAATTACAGCGGTTATTGTTTTATCTGATATGAAAAAAGAAACAGCTGATGTCAATGCTACTGAGCCCAGCGAGACAGAAACAGTGATAATTGAAGAATTCAGGTCTGAGGTTGATACAAGTCAGCCTGAAACATATTCTTCATTGCTTGAGGTTTTATCAACCTTATGCAATAAATACAGCACATCACTAAAAAGGGCTACATTGGGCTATACCGTAACAGGTAAGGAAATTCCTATGGTTACTATAGGTAACGGACAGAAAAAAGCTCTTGTTGTTGGTGCTTTTCATGCCCGTGAGCATCTTACAACAAAATATCTTTTAAGGTGCATAGAGGATTATTGCTATGCATTACAAAGCGGTGATGGTACATACGGCGCATATGATCTTAAAAGCTTGTTTTCTCAATATACATTATATATAGTACCTTGTGTTAACCCTGATGGCCTTGAAATTGTGCTTTCAAGAATGGCACCGGCTCCCGGTGTTAAGATAGATACCCTTGAGGATTATAAATCAAATTACAATGGTGTGGATTTAAACGGTAATTTTCCGCTTGCGTGGGAGTATGTGGATAATGGAGTAACAGAGCCCTTTGGCCATTCCTTTAAAGGCTACAGCAGTGCAAGTGAAAACGAAACACAGGCGCTTATAAAGCTTTGTGACGAGCATAAATTTGAATTTCTTTTATCTGTTCATGTAAAAGGTAACTTCAGCTTCTGGGGAGATATGTATGATGACAGCCTCAATGATTTATATGAGGCGTTTGCAACAGATATTGGTGATGCTACAGGGATTCTGCCACTTCCTGAGCCTACACAGGAGCCTTCCGGATATGGCGGTGGCTTTGAAAACTGGTTCAGGCACACATATAAAAAGCCGGGTTTATGTGTGGAATTAGTAGATGTGGAAAACACAATAATGCCTTGCGGTAATGAGAATTACAAGGAGTTTGACAATATTGTTATTTACGAAAAAACACGATATATGATGGCTGCCGCATTAGCATCTGAAAATAAGTGATATGAATACATAGAGATATCCGTTACGGAGTGATGAAATGAACGTATATGATTTTGATAACACCATTTACGATGGTGAAAGTGTAGTTGATTTCTTTTTGTTTTATTGCAAGAAGGATAAATCACTTTTAAAATATATTCCTGCGGTGTTTTTTGCTCTTTTAAAGTATAAGGCAGGCAAGGTCACCATAGAGCAGGCGCTTTCACGCTATGGCAAGGTGGTAGGGGATTACTATAAGAATAATGACCGGATAAATGAGGATATGAAATTTTTCTGGGATGAGCATATGCACAAAATAAAGCCATTTTATAAAGATATTCAGAGTGATGACGATTTAATAATATCAGGTTCTCCTGAATTTTCCTTGGAGATTATTTGTAAAAGACTCGGAATAAAGAGATATATAGGAAGTATTATTGAAAAGGATGGCACAATCCCTCGATTGTGCATAAGAGAGGCAAAGGTAAAAGCATTTTTTGCGGAATATCCCAATACGGAAATAGAAAACTTTTATACAGATTCAATAAATGACAAGCCGCTTATAGAAATAAGCAAAAATGCATATCTTGTTAAAGGTGATAAAATAATAAAAATAAAATAGTATAGAGAAAGGGGATGTAAAAAAGCGCAGACCGCATAAAACATAAAATTTTTGAATATTTTTGATTTTTGGATATATTAATGGGGTTCTTACAGGCGTTTGTCCTGCGAGAACCCCTTACTATATATGGTTTTATGCGGTCTGCGCTTTTTTACATCCCCTTTAGTATTACTGCTCCGTAAGCGGGGATGTTTATTGAATAATCTGCCGTGTTACCTGAAATCAGATCCTTTGAAAATCTGAAATCCTCAGGGAGATTATAGTCAATATCGTGATAGTTTTTGTTTGCAATAACAAGAATTTTATCGCTGTCGCTTTGCCTTATATAGGCAACGCAGGAAAGCATAGCGGAGTATGGTATGAACTTACCCTCTTTAAGACAATTGAGAGAGGTTCGTATATACCCAAGCTTTTTGTACCATTCCACAAGGTCATTATCTTCCTTACCCCAGGGGAAAAAGCTTCTGTTAAATGGGTCTGAGCCACCTTGCACACCTGCTTCGTCACCATAATAAACAGATGGGAAGCCCGGTAAGGTGTATTGAAGAACGGTTGCTGTTTTCAAAAGCTTTTTAGCCTTAGTGTATTCATCATCTGTCAGCCTATAAGATGCTTGTATATGACGAGGCTTATATTCAATTGAATCGTTTACAAGCTTAGTCAGAATTCGTGCCGTATCGTGGGTGCCTATATGATTCATAAGGCAGTTAAGGGCTTGTGGGGGATAATTTTCGCAAACAGAAACAATTGACTCCATAAAGCTTTCTGCAACACCATAGCGCATAAATGTAATAATTGCGGAGGCAAAGGGGTAATTCATTACGCTGTCAAGCTGATTACCTAAAAGGTAACGGCGCCTGCCACCGTGGCTTATTTTATTTGTGGCATCCTCCCATACCTCACCGATAATGAAAAAATCCTTGCTTAAGCTCTTCATTGAAGCGGAAAGGGCATCAATAAATTTATCGGGAAGCTCGTCTGCCACATCAAGGCGGAAGCCACTTGCACCGTAATTGAGCCATTTTTGCAAAATACCGTTTTTACCGGTAATATAATTTATAAATGACTCACTTTCTTCATTGGTTTCCGGGAGCGTGTCTATTCCCCACCAGCTTTTATATTTGCCGTTTTCTTCAACAGAAAACCAATCCTTGTATTCGCCGTGAGGGTCGTTCCAATAGCCTTTATTACCATACCTGCCTTCCCGGTTGAAATAAATACTGTCGGAGCCTGTGTGGCTGAAAACACCATCAAGAATAACTTTAATTGAGTGTTTTTCTGCTTCTTTGCAAAGGGCCTTGAAATCCTCCTCTGTTCCCAGCATACTGTCGATTTTTGAGTAGTCTGCAGTATTGTATCTGTGGTTTGAATGTGCCTCAAAAACAGGGTTTAAATAAAGCATAGTCACACCTAAGGAGGCAAGGTAGGGGAGCTTTTCCTCTATACCCTTAAGAGTGCCACCATAGTAATCGTTGTTGAGAATTTTACCATTTGAATCAGGCTCCCATACAGGAGTTTCCTCTGTGCTTTGGTGAATAACTCTGTCCGCAGGGAAATCTTTCGGCGGGTTAGTGCCTATATTGAATCGATCGGGGAAAATCTGGTACATAATACCGCCCTTTACCCAATCGGGAGTTTTGTAGCTTTTTTCGTATACAGTTTGCTGCCACTCGTTACCGGTAGGTGAAAACTCACCTATGCCTGCAGAACGAAGAAAGATTTTACCGCTACCGAAAGGTGTATCATATATGAAGTGATAAAAATATAATCCGCTTGTTTCGATGGTAAGAGTAATATCCCACCATTCTTCATTATCACCATTCATTCCACACCAGTACATATCGCGGTAAATATCACCTTCACCATCCTTATGCATAACAAGTGTAACCCTTTGGCAACCAAAATTTCTGGGCATAAGAACACAGAGCCGCAAGCTGTCGCCTGCGGCTATACTGCCAAATATTGATTTGTGCCTGAAATCTCGTGAGTTAAAGGGTATAAACTGCAAAATATCAATCCTCGTAGCCGTTAGGATTCTGATGCTGCCAGTTGTAAGAATCTGCGCACATATCCTCTAAGTTTTTCTCTGCAGACCAGTTAAGCTCTGCTTTTGCCTTTGATGGGTCTGAGTAAACAGATGCAAGGTCACCGGGACGGCGGTCAACAATTTTATAAGGAACCTTAACACCGGATGCTTTTTCGAATGCCTTTACAACATCAAGAACACTGTAGCCGTTACCTGTGCCTAAGTTGTAGGTAAGAACACCATTTTCACCCATAATTTTATCAAGGGCTTTAAGGTGACCCTTTGCAAGGTCAACAACGTGAATGTAATCACGCACACCTGTACCATCATGTGTATCGTAATCATTACCATAAACACTTAAAAATTCTCTTTTACCCTCTGCAACCTGAGTAATGTAAGGCATAAGGTTGTTTGGTATGCCGTTAGGGCTTTCACCAATTCTGCCACTCTTATGTGCACCGATAGGGTTAAAGTATCTTAAAATGCACACACCCCATTCAGGGTCGGATTTGGAAAGGTCCATAAGTATTCTTTCTATGAAATACTTTGTTGTGCCGTAAGGGTTTGTTGTGCCACCTACAACCATTGATTCATTAAGAGGTGAAACATTGTTTTCTCCATAAACAGTTGCAGATGAGCTGAAAACAATTTTTTTACAGCCGTGGTCTGCCATAGCCTGGCAAAGCGTAACTGTACCGCCGATATTGTTTTCGTAATAAAGCAAAGGTAACTGACAAGATTCACCTACAGCCTTAAGACCTGCAAAATGAATAACAGAATCAATATCGTATTTCTCAAAAATTTTATCAAGTGCTTCTCTGTCGCGGATATCACATTCTTCAAAGTGAAAATCCTTGTTTGCAAGCTCCTTGATTCTTTCAAGAACCTTTGGACAGCTGTTATAGAAATTATCGATTATAACAATTTCTTTGCCGCTTTCTAAAAGTTCAATTGCTGTGTGGGAGCCTATGTAACCTGCTCCGCCTGTAACAAGAACTGCCATTGTACTTGTCTCCTTATATATGAATTATCTTAAATTTTACCATTCGTCGTCGCCGATATTTTCGATTGTTGTACCCTCGGTTGTTGGCGCTTGTGTTGTGGATGGTTGTGTTGTTTCGTCGTTGTTATTTTGATTATTATTGTTGTTATTATTGTTATTGTGGTTGTTATTATTGTTCTGATTATTTGGCACGTAGTTGTTGTTTGGATTAGGTGTGTAAATAATCTGGTAGGTTGTATCCGGAACAGGAAGTGTTGTTGTTACACCAAAAATAGATGTTTCACTTGGAAGCTCGGTAATTTCAGCAACAGTTTCGTTAGGGATAAGCGGGATTGTTGTTGATGGCGCCGGAGCTGTTGTTGGTGTGGTTGTCGGCTGTGTTGGTGTGCCCTGCTGTAAGCTTTCGTTTACAGGTACATCGCTCGGTGTTACAAAGTAGTCACCAAAACGGAATGCAAGCACAACGCAAGCGGCAACTGCTAAAATAACAGCAAGTGTTGCAACGGCTATTCCCGCTTTGCTGATTGTAGCTTCGGGGCGTACATCTGAAACAACCTCTGCCTCTATAACAGAATCCTCGTATTTTTCATTATCCTCATAAGAAGCGCTGAGTTTATACGAAAGCTCGTCAATATACTTGTCAATCATAGCGTAAAGCTCAACGGTTGCTTCTGTAATGAGATTATCAATGTTTTCATCAGGGTTTGCGAAAAGCTTTTTAACAATTACCTTTTCGGCAGTGGCAACGCTTATGAAAGCATAATAGCTTGTGATTTTGTCACCTTTTTTCTCGCGGAAGATGTTGGAGATTGTTGCACCAAATTCAGTGTTTCGTAATTCCATTGCACCTTTTGCAAGCTGTGCGGCATATTGCTTTGGATCCGTAACACCTGAATCATTTACGAACGGTGTAAAGAAAACAAAATCCTCATAGTCATCGCAAGCTTTTATATCAGCTTTAAGAGTTTTTGCTGCAGGAGTAGATGGAACCGCAATTCTGAAATCGTTCCTGAGAAGCTTTTGGATGATTGTAGAAGCTGTCGGAGATGGTGCATCCTTATTCGTTACTTCATCAAAAATGGTAGCCTTATCTTCCTGCTTTTTGAAGAAGGGAAGACCTGATGCTTTTAAAATTTCAGGTACAGCACTTTCTAAAAGTGGGAAAACAACAATATATTGATTATCCTCTTTTACGAAGAAACCGCTGTAAAGTCCATTTTTTGTTAAAAGCTCTTCAGCCTCGTTGGGTATAAGTGCATGAGCCTTTTTTATTGTTTCGTCAGAAACAGAGCCTTCAACAGCATCTAATATTTTATCGCTGTATGCGGGGGTGAAGTTGAATGCTTTGATAAGAATAGGCTTAAATTTAAGATATGCTTTAGGCTCAATTCCTATGAGTAAAACATCTGCATAATCGAGAGCTTCGCCAATATCACCAAATAAAACCTTTGAATCTGTATAGCTTTCAAAATAAACGGCTGTATTATCAACAGAATCCGCCACCGCGCGTTTTATTTCTGCAAAAGAGTGAGTGTTTTGTTCAAAAGAAAATGCTTTAATTTCCATTTTTGCACCTCTTAATATAAGTAGAATTTTTTATCGTTCTTGTATGGATTATTGTTGGGGTTATCATAATAACTATCCGGATATTTAACAGGTGTAGTTTTGTAATCAGCAAGATTAACATCTACCTCAGGTGATTCACCGTCCCTTACCATTCTTGCTATAACTATAAGACGGGCATCATTGTACTCGTATGTGCAAGTGCAAAGGGTTAAGAGTCTGTCCGTTGGCAAAATATCAACACCTGTATCATAAAGCTTACGTTTATCGATTTCTTCAATATACTCGTTGTAGCAAAGGTCAGAGCAATGGTTAAAGGTAAAATCGAAGAAATAACCGTTGTCACTGTCTGTTGAGCCGTTAGTGATGATTACAGCGCATATTTTCCACATGTGCTTTTCGTAAATAGAATCAAATTGAATAACAGGATGTTTTTTGAAATATTCAAGGCTTTTGTAATTCAGTAAATCGGCAAAACGGGAGCCGTCTGTCATATTGTGACCATACAATAAGGTGTTGCGGTCGAATGGTTGAAAGCTGTTTCTGTAGGATGCATAAATTGCACCGTAGCTTGTTGTTTTACCGTAGAAGTCGTGGGTGAGATAGTATTTGTTGTTATCTGCCTGCACAACAGGAGTATCTATTTTAGTCCCCTTGATTTTTATATATCCGATTGTCTGTGGGTTCTGTGAATAGTAAAGAGCGTAGTCGCAAAGAATACCTGTGGGGAATTTAACATCTATAAGATGCGGATATTTTTCGTAAAGGTAAGACCATTGCTGTTCTTCTGTCATGGTATCTAACTTCTCAATTACTTCATCAGAAAGGGTTGCTTCCTGGTGCTGTTGCTGTTCCTGCCGTAAAACAAGGAATTTTTCTATGCCTCGTTTACCTAAAAAGGTTGAGGAAACAGCAATTGAAATAATAAGAATGAAAGAGCAAACATTAATAGCGATTTTCTGACGTTTTTTCTTTTTGATTCGCTTGGTTATTGCTTTTTTTCTTGTTTCATCGGTACGATAAACGGTTTCTTCTGAGCCGTTGAAATATACATACCTTGAATCAATGGTTTTTGTGGTTTTGTTCATTTAATCACCTTGTATCGGGTTTTATGAGTGAGCCCGATTTTATGAATGTTTGATTTATACAGCTGTACTTAAAAGCGTAAGTGCTGTTTCGAGGGCTGAGAGTCTGTTATTCAGCCTTATGTTTTCTGTAAAAGTATTTCGTAATTCTTTTACAATTGTTTCTTCCTCTGTTGCGAGGGCAATATATATAAGCCCTACAGGCTTTTGGGTGTTATCAGATAAAGGACCTGCAATACCTGTGATGCCTATACCAATATCTGACCCGAAACTTTCCCTTACTCCGTTTGCCATCTGGCGAGCGGTTTGCTCACTTACTGCGCCAAAGTTTGAAAGTGTATCTTCCTTAACGCCTAAGATTTTGACTTTAATATCATTTGAATAAGAGCAAACCCCGCCCTTATAAATTGCAGAAATACCGCTTACATCGGTAAGTATTTTGCTGAGCCACCCACCTGTGCAGGATTCTGCAACGGCAAGAGTTTTATTTGCATTTATAAGCCTTTGTACTGTTTGGGTTGCTAAAGAAATTAACTGTGCCTCATTCATCTTCTACACCATTTGCAGTAATAAGAATTCGTTTAATGCCATCGTATGCACGCAGACAAAGTCCATCAATATCAAGTGCTTTTTCAGCCTCTTCAACTGCTTTTATATCAGGGCGGGTTTTAGGATGCTTTGGTGTGAATACTGTACAGCAATCCTCAAATGGCTGTATTGAAATATCAAAGGTTTCGATTTTTCTTGAAATTGCAATAATTTCCTGCTTATCCATACCAACGCAGGGGCGGAATACAGGGTATTGTGCAACAGCATCTGTACAGCCTATTGCAAGCAAGGTCTGGCTTGCGACCTGTGCAACGCTTTCACCTGTAATATGAGCATGGCAATCAGTATTGTCTGCAAGCATGTTGGAAAGGCGCATCATAAAACGGCGCATAATAATTGTGAAAAGTTCTTCGGGGCATTTTTCACGAATCATTTCCTGAATTTCGGTAAATGGAACAGTATGAAGATATATTTTACCGCTGTAGCGGGCAACCTTTTGTAAAAGCTCGTGTACCTTTTGCTCGGAACGAAGAGATGTGTATGGTGGGGAGGCAAAGTGAATACCCACAAGCTGAAGGCCACGCTTTGCCATCATATATGCGGCAACAGGGCTGTCTATACCGCCTGAAATAAGAAGTAAAGCTCTGCCTGAGGAGCCGCAAGGCATACCGCCTGCACCTTTAAGCTGATTACCGCGTATGTATGCCTTTTCGCGGATTTCTACAGTTACTGTAATATCAGGATTTTTAACATCTACCTGAAGATGAGGAAAGCTTTCAAGAAGCTTGCCACCAACAATTGCAGAAATCTCGGGGGATTTTAATGGGAATTTTTTATCTGAACGCTTTGCTTCAACCTTGAAGGTTTTTGCCTGCTCTAATTGCTCCGCAAGGTAAATGGGAGCAAGCGCTAAAATTTCATCCATATCCTTTTCTGCAACGGCAGCACGGGAGTAGCCTGCAATACCGAACACGCGGGATATTTCATCAACAGCCGCATCAATATCTGCATACTCATCAAGAGGAGTAACAGTAATTGTTGATTGTGACTTTTTAATTTCAAAGGAGCCGAAAGGCTTAATACGTTGACGGATATTTTTGCAAAGCATATCCTCAAATGTGGAGCGGTTAAGTCCTTTAAGGGCAATTTCACCGTCTTTTATAAGAATTATTTCTTTCATATATTTCCTTTCTTGCCGTATTTAAGTGCGGCTTCCTTAACTGCAGAAACAAGTAAATCTACCTCTTCCTCCGTATTGTAACGGCAGAAGCTTATTCTTACAGCACTGTCTATTATTTCGGGAGACAAGCCCATAGCAGTAAGCACAGGACTTCTGTGGCCCATTTTACACGCAGAGCCTGCTGAAAGGGCAATGCCTTTATCACTCATAAAGTTAACAATAGGCTGACTTGGTAAGCCTAAAATTGAAATATTTACTATATGCGGAATAGCATCCTCAGGGGAATTGACAGTAACACAGCTGATATCCTGAATGCCTGATAAGAAACGTTTTTTTAAACCCTGAACATAATCGAGATTTTCTTTTATGTTCATTGCTTCCTCTGCGGCGGCACCGAAGGAGAATATAGCGGGGGTCGCTTCTGTGCCAGAGTGTAAGCCTTTTTCCTGACCGCCACCTAAGATGTAGGGCTTTATAAGACCTGATGATTTAACATATATTCCGCCTACACCCTTGAGTGCATGTATTTTGTGGCCGCTAACGGTAATTATATCAGCATCTGTAGTTTTTGGTGATACTAAAATTTTGGAAAAAGCCTGCACACAATCGGAGTGAATAATTGCGGGGGAGTTTGCTCTTCTTACAGCACTGCGGATTGCATTAACAGGGAGCACGGAGCCGACCTCGTTGTTAACTGCCATTACGGAAACTAAAATTGTGTTTTCATCTATAGCACTTAAGAGCTCATCCTCGTTTATTTTGCCATCCTTATTTGGCATAAGGCGGATAACCTGACAGCCCATTGTTTCAAGGCGCTTAATTGGCTCACCAACACTCGGATGCTCAATTGCTGTTGTAATTATTTTGTTGCCTTGTCTTTTTAATTTTTCGTATGCACCGAAAATTGCTGTGTTATTTGCAGTTGTGCCTGATGAAGTGAAATAAAAGTTTTCCTCGGGGACACGCAAAAGAGCGGAAACCTGCTTTCTTGCTTTTTTCAATTGGGTAGCGGCATCACTACCTGCTTTGTGAAGAGAAGAGGGGTTTCCCCAAACTTCGGTTATTGCTTTTTGTGCGGCTTCTACCGCTTTATTACAAGGCTTTGTTGTAGCACTGTTATCAAAATATGCGTTCAAAAAAACACAACTTTCCACAATTAATTTATAATCGATTTATTATACTATATAGAAGGAGTTTTTGTAAATGGTTTTAATGTAAGTTTTGTTGCAAAAATATTGAATATTTTGTGAATTTTTTCGAAAAATGATATTGATTTGATTAAAACATAACGAAGAGGTAAATTTTATGGTAACAAGCAGAAGAAAAACCGTAAGAAAAATCAGTTTTTTAACAGCGATTATAGTAGCCTTGGGTATATGGGCGGGTGTAAGCACATTCAACCTTGTAATGGCAAAAAAAGAGCTTCAGAGAAGTAATGAAAGAGCATTGACGCAGTTAGGCACATACCTTGATGATATTAATCTTAATTTGCAGAAATGTATGTATTCACAAAGTGAGGATATGCTTTCTGAAATGTCTTCGAAGCTATGGCGTTCAAGTGCCTCAGCAAAGGAAAATCTTTCTGAAATTACAGACGGAAACACAGAGATTTCGGGTGTGTATAAATTTCTCTCTCAGGTAGGGGAATATACGCTTTCTTTAAACGAAAGACTTGCACAGAATAAGGATTTAACAAAGGCAGAAACAGAAAACCTTACCGCACTTTTAGGGTATTCAAAGAAGCTTTCTGAGGATATAAATTACCTGATTTCACAAGAGGAAAACGGACTTCTTGATTTTGATGAAATTAAATCAACCCTGCAAAGTGAGGGCGAATCATCAATGTATATTGGTGATGGTTTGAATGATGCAAATCAATCACTGAATGATTACCCGACACTTATTTATGACGGACCTTTTTCTGACCACGTGAATAATAAAAAATCCGTGTTAACAGAGCACCTTGAGGTGGTTTCACAAGCTCAGGCACAGGAAAAGGCGGCAGATTTTATAGATGCTGATGTGCAACATATTCAGTTCCATTCAAAAACAGAAAACAACTTAAGCACCTATAATTTTTACAATGGTGATTACACAGTAAGTGTAACTCAAAAGGGTGGAATTGTGTGCTATATGCTCACAAGCACTTATGCTACTGAAATCAAGCTCTCACCTGAGGATGCCGTGAAAAAAGCAACACAGTTTCTTGAAAGCAAGGGTTACACAAAAATCAAAGAAAGCTACTATTCCACAACAGATGGTATATGCACAATAAACTTTGCTTACTATGAGGATGGAATAACATATTATACTGATCTTATAAAGGTAAGTGTTTCCCTTGATAATGGTAGAATTACAGCCTTTGATGCAACAGGCTACCTGATGAATCATACAGAAAGAAAAGTGCCGGAAAAAGTAAAACTTACTCTTGAAAAAGGCAAAGAAGTTCTTAAAAAGGATTTAAAGGTTATTTCATACAAAAAAGCATATATTCCTACAGAGTGGGAAACAGAGGAATATGCATATGAATACCATTGCAAGGCAAAAGACGGAAACGAAATTTTAGTGTATATTGACCCTGTAACAGGTGAAGAAATTGATATTCTTATTCTTCTGTATTCCGATGGCGGAAGGCTTACAAAATAAGAATATTTTATAAAAAAACGGGAATAATTATGATGGAGAACAGGCATATCCGAAATAGCTGTAAATGGCGTAGTTCGGTGCTTTTGCCCCATTAATCTTTAAAAGGATACTCCGGAAAGGTTGTGAAAATATGAAAAAGCTTATTACAGTACTGTCGGCTGTTATTCTTGTGGGTTGTATTGCGGTTCTTTTCTGTGGTTGCGGTGCTAAGGATGAAGAAATTATTACATCTACCGAAACAACCGGAACAACAATGGCAACTACAATGACAACTACAATGAAAAATGACGGTATGGTAACAGATGAGTCCATAGAGGGCGAAAATGGGCTGATCGGGGACATTGTGACAGATATATCCGAAGGTATTTCTGATATGGTAACAGATATTTCAGAGGATGCATCAGAAATGATGGAATAAAATAAAGAAGAGATATCCTGCAGGGTATCTCTTCTTTGTGATTTTAGATTATTTGATTTCTACAGATTGTTTTACAAGCTCTGTACCATCTGCCGTAACAAGTGAGAATTCTACAGAATAGTTAGATACACTTGTTCTTGGGTAAGTAAGTGAATATGTGTTATCACCTTCTGTGAAGGTTACGGATTTTCTTTCGGTATAGCCAACAGATGTTGTGAATTTAGCTGTAAGACGTTTGCCGTACAATTCAGCATCTGCAACTGTAACGTGGAAATAGAATGGCTTAGAGTTTTCAACCTCGGCAAGGTCAGTTGTAAAGTCGTCCTTATCATAGTTGATGCAAGAGCTTACACCATCTGCAAGAGCAGTAGCACCAAGAAGTTTTCTTCTTATTACTGCGCTGTCAAGATACCTTTCTTCAATCAGCTCTTCAAGGTATTTTACTGTAATCTTATCGTCCTTTGAAAGGTGATCGTTTACATATTTGTATTTTGCATCAAGAATTTTTGCTTTGCTTTCAGAGTAATCACCAAGAGCTTTGAATATCTTGATAGCATCCCTGTATTTCTTTTCAGAAACAAGGGTAATAGCCTTCCGGTAATCACACTCGGTTACTTTATCTTTGCTGTCGGCATAATCGGTAATTGTTTCGAATACTGCCTTTGCATCATCAAATTTACCTGAATCCAACAAGGCAATTGCAATATTGTAAGTACAGGAGGATACTTTAGCCATTGAATCCTCATAAGTACCTAACTCTTTGTAAATAGCTTTTGCTTCTTCGTATTTACCTGCAGCTTCAAGCTGTGAAGCCTGCTTATATTTGGCAAGCTTAAGCATTTCTGCAGAATCCTCATACTCACCAAGCTCTGCATAAGCTTTAACTGCCTCTGCATATTTCTGGTCAGACATAAGCTCTTGTGCAGATACATAGTTCTGCTCGTTTATTTTTTGAGGAACTACAGTTGCGCAGATAATTGCAGCTATACCAACAAGAATTACAAATACAGTAATGAAAGGAGCGTAGCTCTTTTTGCGTTTTACTTTTTTTACAGGCTCAGCAACAGCAGGTAATTCAATGGTTGCGGTATCTTCAACCTCCTGAACAACCTCTTCGATTATTACTTCTTCGGTTGATTCAGTTGTTTCTTCTTCAACTGTTTCTTTTGTTACATCTGCAGTTACGGAATCTATTTCGATAACATCTTCCTCAACAATATCCTCTGCAATGATTTCGACATCGTCAACTGTATCTTCTGCTATTTCTTCTACAGCATCTTCAGTAACTTCCTCTGCCGTATCTTCAGCAACTTCTTCTGCCACGTCTTCTGTGATTTGTGTTTCTTCATTAGAATCAACGGGGATTTCAACAATTGTATCGTTTTCTGCTATAGCATCTTCTTCGGAAGTTTCGGTTGCTTCATCAACAGCAGAATTTTTTTCATCCTCAATAATGTCAGATTCATCACTTTCAACATCTTCTGCTGAGGTTGATGAAATATCTTCGAACTCAGTAATTTCTTCTTTTTCCTCTTCGGTAGCTTCAAGAATAACTACTGTTTCTACCTGTGTTTCAAAATCATCGTCATTATCCTTAAGGCTTTCCTGGAAAAAGTCGTAGCCTACGGCTTTTAACTTGTCGCCGATAGTGGATGTGCCTTTGATTGTTGTGTACTGACCATTTTCGAGAAGGTCGGTAAGCTCTGTGAATTTTTCGGCACTTGCCATAAGAAAATCGTATTTCTGCCTATTCTTTTTAAAAAACATAACAATGCAACGATAGTAAATTTCAAGGTTTTTAATATCGGTAGAAAGTATGCCCGTGAAAACTGTGTGTGAAGCAACATTTTCTGCGATTTTTTGGAATTTAAGGTCACCCACCTGAGTAGCAATTTCAGGCTCAACAAGGAAGCACTCAGAAAATTTTACACTTAATTTAGCAGTTGCTTTTTCGTTGTAATCGTTAGTTAAAGCATTAAGCCTTACTCTGAATGTTTTGGCTTCATTCTGCAGATTTATTATTGTTGTAACTTCTTTTTTGATTTTTTCTGCATCTGCATCAACAAAAAGCTGAATATGGCTCTGCGCAACGGCTTTTTCTAATTTTTCTGCTTCGTCGTTTGCTAAAGCAAGGTATTTCGGAAAAAGCTCTTCGGGAATTTCCTTAAGAGATGCTAAAAGCTTATCGTAGGTTTCGGTTAATGAAATGGTGTCTTCATCATAGCAAAAACCATCACAAAGTGCTTTGTAAAAGATTGCCTGAGCATCAGCACCATTTTTTACGATGTATTTCATTAAACAATCGTTTGCTTTATCATAATCGCACTCGTTGTAATATTGCGCACCTAAGAAAAGATTTTCCATATCTGCATCAAAGTTTGATTCACAAGCGGGGCAGGTGAGAGCATTGTCTTTGTTTTCAAGATATGCGTCTTTACATTTTGGGCAAATAATTCTAATCATATTTTCCACCTTCAGAATGGATAAAAGATTTTAAAGTAATCTTCACCACTCATATTTTGTTAAAATACTTTGTATGTAATGGTAATATTAGTCCATACACATAACATAATAACATAAAATGATTCGTCATTTCAACATTTTACTGTAAAAAATATCTCAAAATTATCAATATGTTGTGTCTTTTATCTTTTTAATCCACAATTCGCAGATGTTTACCCCTGAAGTGTCTTCGGAAATGCATAAATCTATTGTACCGTTGATTATCAAATCTCTGCTTATGGTGTATGATACACTTCTGAAGCCCTGCACAAGGTTTATTTTATCAAATTCCGTATTGCATTCTCCACCAAACTGAGGACCGTCATAAACCACTGTGTCATTTACCGTGATTTTATGGTGCTCGATATTTTCGTCGGTTTTGTCTTTGTAAACCACAGTTAAAATGTAGTCTGTTTCGGGCTTAAAGCCACCAAAACGAGCTTTAAAAGAGTAGTGGTCATAGATTTTTGTCATAGACATAGGAAGGCAATTTTCGTTTGCATCAGGTCTGTCACCCTGTATGTCCATATAAAATTCACCATCCTGGCTAACACCTAATGTGTTAAGTCCGTGAAGTGCCACAGAATAATAAATTTCATCTGAATCCGTTTTGTTTCTGTTTAGAAGCTGTTGATAAAGAGCAGTTGCTTCTTTCTTCGGAAGCTGTGCGATTTTCTCCAGCTTTGAAAGAAGAAAGGCTCTGTCAGAAACATTGTTATCTATCGTATCAAGTGTTGCGCCACGCTCCCAACCATCTGTATGGTAATGCTCAACATCAAGCTGAATTCCTATAAGAGAAAACAGCTTTTCTGCAGTAGTATCAATAGTTTTTCTAAGGTCATTGTAGCTATTGTCAAAAGGTGTTTTAAGAGAGTCTGTTGCTAATGAATATTTTCCATTTTCAACATGCTTTAATGCAACTTTGCATAGAGCTTTTTCAAAACAACGGCGTTTTTTTACAAGCATATCGCAACAGCCTCTGAAATACAGAAGTATAAAGCGCCAGTTTTCGCGAAGATGCGGGTGCTTTTCGTATAAAGCGCAAAGCTTTTGGTATGCTACATCTATGCAGGGGTTTTCAACAGGGTCACCCTGCCAGTTTTTTTCTAAAAGGAAAATAATATCGGCAATTTCTTCTTCGTCCACACCCCAAATAAAAAAGCGTGCATAGTCTAATATTATTTCGCGTAAATCTGCATCCTTATCCCATTCAAGAGCGCTCCATACCGCTTTGTTAAGGTCATCGTGTACACCTTCTGAATAGCTTACACTACCAACTGTGTATGGCGAAAAAATACGATTTAGGGTGCGCATTTCTGTAGGACGAGGGTTGACGCTTTCTCTTGAAAGTGTGTTACAAAATGCATAATGCCAGTCGTCCTGCTGGAAGTTAACAGGATATTCACACCTTAAATTGTGTGTAATATCAGGGTAAAAACGCATAGGATATTTTTCGGGAATTTTTCTTCTTAATTCGTGCATAGGGTAAGCGTGGTTAGGACCCATAATTACCATATCAAATTCATCGGGCTTTCCTGCTAAACCGTTTACGAATAATTCACCCCAGTTTTTATATTTGTGCGGAGCCTGGGCAGAAATGTGGATTTGCCCTTTGGGATGGTTCTTTTTATAGACCTTTGAAATAAGAGCACATCGTTTTAAAAATTCATCTGCCTGCAATGAGCCCGGGTCACCACCGGGGATAAAGCAATAATCAAGCCTTACCATTGATGAGTAAAGCTTATCTCTGTCCCGGAGTGCCTCTTCTTCTGTTTCGTTATCGTCATTTGCGTGCCATATGGAAACATCCATATCCACCATATGTGCAAGGTGTGAGGCTTCTGCAAGAAATTCATTCTGTTCATATTTCATAAGACAGTTTCTGAATTCTCCGTGACCTTTTGTGCCGTTATGCTCTATAGTGTTTGCACCGAAAGCCATTAAATCAAGCTGACATCTTGCGTATTGATTATAATCCCAGGCATCGTATGTGTTTGGCGTTGTGCGGTAGCCAATCTGATGACCACGGATTTTTTTCTGTGGTATATGGAACCCGCCTATGTCCTCACAAAGCCGGATTTCTCCGTCTTTAAAGGTAGTTTTTCTTAAAAATAAAGAGTAGCCGAAAATAAGACCGCGTATTGTTTTAGCGGTTATTCTTAAAGCGTTATTTGTTTCATCTATTATGAAGAAATCTTTATCGTTAAGGTCATTGTTGAAATTGAAAATGAGGTTAGCTTTTTCAACACTTTCTGCAGTTTTTGGCAAAAATCCTGTCCTTAATTTCCATTCCTCTGCAAATAAATCTGTGGCATAAACACCTGTGTTGTGTTCTGCATAAACATAAAATGAATCAGCTTTAAATTCCATAAGGCACCTCCGTATATTCACACTAAACTTAATTTTAACACATAAAAAAACTTTGTTCAATATTCCGCGAACATCTTGAAAAAAATTTGTATCGTGATAAAATTAATGTTATTCTAAACAAACAGGAGCTTTGCAATGAATATTCATACATTGAAATGGTTTATCAAGTTTTTTACTTCTCTTGTTGAGAGAAATGATAAGCTTAAACAAATACAAAAAATGAAAAAAACTATACCATGGCAGGAGTACAGACCCATAGTTGATAAGGAAATTAAGGATTGGCTCAATCCTTTGGTGAACATGGCGGGTGTTAATTTCGTTGTAAGCGGGCAGGAGAAAATTCCTAAGGGCGGAAAGGTGATTTACACACCAAACCACGCAGGCGCATTCGATATACCTGCAATTGTTCTTACAGCGCCTGATTCCCCGATTTTTATGGCAAAAAAAGAATTAGGACAGGTACCTTTTCTTAAAAGCTGGATGGATGCTGTTGATTCTGTTTTTGTTGACAGAAAAAATAAAACAAGCGCTCATTCTTCCTTGGAGAATGCAATTAAAGCAGTCCGTGACGGCAGAAGCCTTGTTATTTTTCCTGAGGGCACACGCTCAAAAGATGGCAAGCTTGGTGAATTCAGAGGCGGTGCAATGAAGGTTGCAATGGAAACGGGTGCAACAATTGTTCCTGTTCTTATCGAGGGTACAAGGGCCTGCCTTGAAGAAACCGGCAATGTTACCTCGGGTACAGTTTATGTTACTTACCTTGCCCCTATTGTAACAACAGGCTTGACTAAGGATGATTTCTTTAAAATGCCTGCACAAATAAGAGCAATTCTGCAAAATGAGAGAAACAGACAAAGAGCAATACAAAAACAAGAATCAAGAGCAGAAGTGATAGAATAAGATATAAATCGACAGCAGATGCAAAAAGTTTCTGTTGTCGATTTTTTAATATTTTTTGAACAGTATATATAAAGTATATAAAAAGGTTGACATTGGTGACAAAATGTAGTATACTCCCACCCGTTGATTACAAATTGTAACTTTTACGGAGGGAATTATGACAAAACGATTAATATCCTCGTTTTTGGCAATGTTTCTTGCAATAGTAATGGTACCTGTAGTAAACGCAAAGGCTGCACCTGTTAAAGAGGTTTATAACAGAGAAGCGGCACTTCAATATGCAAGTAAGCATTGGAACGATGGAAAAGGCTTGTGTGCCGAGTTTGTTTCAGATTGTCTTAAGGCCGGTGGCCTTACAAAAACTTACCAGAGAAGGGTTGTTAATTTATACAATGCCCTTGTGAAAAACGATTGTGGTAAGGTTAACAAACTTACTTTAAAAGATAATTCTATTCCTGTAGGTCCTAATGCAGATAAAATCAAAGCAGGTGACCCGATTTTCTTCTTCTGTAACAATTGTAAGGAGTTTACACATGTTTCCTTGTGTAGTGGCTATGGGTCAAAGGGCTATGCATTAGAATATGCTCATAACCAGGCAAAAAACAACACAAGAGTGTACACATATCCACACTGTGGCTCATTTAACTGGACTCTTTATTCTATAAGTATGTACGATGCTCAGACACTTCTTGAAGCACAGCAGGCAGAGGAAGAAAAGAATAAAGAACCACAGATTATAACAACCATTAACCTTGATGGTGGCGTGTATTTTCGTTGGGAAGCAACTGAAAATACATCATATTACAGAGTTTACAGAAAAACAGATAAATCAGGATGGAATTTCCTTGCCAACACAACTAATACTGTGTACACAGATAAAACAGCTGAAAATGGTGTGAAATACACCTACACAGTAAGAGCCTGTAACGGCAGATTGTTCGGTACAAATTATCCAAGTGCAAAAATAACATACCTTGATGTTGTTAAATTTAAATCCATAAAAAATATTAATAATGCAATTGCTATTGAATGGAATTGTAATGAAAAAGCCGATGGTTATTATATCTACAGGCAGGAAAATAACGGCAACTGGTACAAAATTAAAATAATAAAAAGCGGAAACATATTAAGCTACACAGATAAAAATGTTGAAAGTGGAAATGTATATAGCTACAGAATCCGTGCTTTTAAAGGTAAAGTAACAAGCACATATGATGTTGAGGGTGCAACTGTAAGATGTCTTTATGCACCACAAATTAAAAATGTATTAAATGTTAATGATGGTATCCGTGTTGACTTTTCAGGTGTCAAAGGTGCTAATAGTTACAGAATTTACCGTAGATCCGCCGGAGAGAAGGTATGGTCATACATTGGTACGACTAATAAAAGCTTCTATATTGACAAATCTGCAGAGAGCGGTGAGTATTACAGATACACAGTGCGTTCTGCACGCGGTAAAGCATCAGGTAGCTTTGATTCAAAGGGTATTATCATAAAATGTGTTGCTACACCTGAAATAACAGGTGCAAGTTTTAAAAACGATATGGTTCGTTTATCATGGGAGCCTGTTGAAGGTGCAGAGGGCTATTATGTATACAACAGGTCTGCCGGCTCAAGCAAATGGAAGAGAGTTGCTGTTCTCAAGGATGCTACAGCTTATTGTGACAGTACTCCCGAAGAGGGAAGCACCTATTACTATACTGTAAAGGCTTTCTACGGCGATACAGTAAGTGATTTTAAAAAGACCGGTTTAAAATGCGTTTGCGAGGAGCAGAACAATAACGAAACAGAAAAGCTTTCAAAAAGACTTTTTTCAAAGGTTATATAAAACAACATAAAATGCGTTGTGTCCGTTAGGATACAACGCATTTTTGCATTTATGGATTTATATGTTGTTATCTTTCTTCTCTGAAATAACTTAAGCCGAGGCTTTGTGGCGGTTGGTTTTTCTTTTTATCACGTATGCTTGTGAAGAGAAGAACGATAATTGTAACAATGTATGGGAGCATTTTAAGAATTTCGTTTGCGTGAATTGAGAAACCTTTAATATAGGTGCTTGCAATGTAAAGGCCACCAAAAACAATTGAGCCGATAATTGCAAGGTTTGGCTTCCATACTGTGAAGATAACAAGGGCGATTGCAAGCCAACCGATGGCATCAATGCAGTATTCCCAGTTACCATTAAGGTAGTTCATAATAAATGTGAGACCACCGAGGCCTGAAATACCACAGCCTATGCATGTTGCGCCATATCTGTATGCAGAAACATTAATACCTGCAGCATCTGCTGTTGCAGGGTTTTCACCAACTGCACGAAGGTGAAGACCAATTTTTGTTTTGTTGAAAACAAACGTAGTCAACAAAGCAATAACAATTGCAAAGTAGATTAAAAATCCGTGTGAAAGGAATATCTCACCAAACCAACCTAAATCATTTGCAAAGGGGAGTGCTGCATTGAAGAATTTTGAGCCTCTCTGATATGCAAGACCTGTCTGTGAGATGATGTAGTCAGAAACACCAACACCGAAGGTTGTAAGAGCGAGACCTGTAACATTCTGGTTAACTCTTAATGTAACCGTCATAAAGCTGAAAAGCAAACCCATTACGGCACTTCCTAAAAAAGCCGCAAGAATAGGTAACAAAACAGCAACCATTGGATTTGCGTAAAGACCTACCTGAGAAAGGTAGATGTATTCAGTAAAGCAACCGCAAGCAGCACCTACACACATAACACCGGGGGTACCAAGGTTAAGGTGACCTGCTTTTTCGGTAATTGTTTCACCTGTTGATCCTAAAAGGAAAGCCATTCCTAAACGGATTGCACTAACAAGAAAGGATAACATTATGCCTCCTCCTTTCTGTGTTTGTTAAATACAATTTTATATTGAAGGAAAAATTCGCAACCGATGATAAAGAAAAGAATAATACCGGTTAAAATATCTGAAATTGATGGGTCAACATCAAAATCGGAACTAATTTGTTCTGCACCGCGTTCCATAAAAACAATAAGTAATGAGGTTACAATCATAATCAAAGGATTAAATTTAGCAAGCCAGGAAACCATAATAGCGGTAAATCCTCTGCCACCAACGGTTGTTGTGCTTATGGTGTGGTTTATACCGCCAACAAGCAAAAAGCCTGCAACACCTGCAATAGCACCTGAAATAGCAAGGGTTCTGATGATAACCTTTTTAACATTGATACCAATGTATTTAGCTGTGTTGACACTTTCACCAACAACAGAAATTTCGTAGCCCTGTTTACTATGCTTTAAATAAACATAAACAGCAATAGTTAAAATCAGAACAACGAGAATGCTTAAAAGGTATTGCATATCTGCAATAATCGGTAAGCCGTACTGTGGCATAGGCTCAAGAACACCTGAGCCGCTTTTTACATAACGCTTGAGGAAGTATGCAACCATCTGAATTGCAATGTAGTTCATCATAAGTGTGAAAAGTGTTTCGTTTGTGTTCCATAAAGCCTTTGAAACAGCGGGTAAAACAGCCCACACAATACCTGCAAGAATACTTGCACCAAGCATTACCAAAAGAAGCAACGGAAGGGGTATTTTACCGCCGAGGAAGAACATACAGGATATAGTAGCAAGGCCGGCAATAAGAACCTGACCTTCTGCGCCGATATTCCAAAACTTCATTTTAAAGGCAGGGGTAACAACAAGAGATACACAAAGAAGCATGGCAAGGTTCTGCAAAAGATTCCACACTCTTACAGTTGAGCCGAAAGAGCCCTCAATCATTGCTTTATAAACCTCTAAGGGATTCTGCTGAGATAATATTGTAATAACAAGGGCGGAAACAATAAGTGCTGATATAACAGCTGCTACCCGTATTCCTAAAGCAGAAAGGAAGGGGAGCGGTTCTCTTTTTACAATATGAAAAAGAGGGGTTTTTACATCGTTTTTAGATTTAGCCATCAGTCACCCTCCTTTTCGTTTGATTTTGATTTAGTCATAAGCAGACCGATTTCTTCTTTTTTAGCTGTTCTGCCGTCTACAATACCTGTAACTCTACCACCGCTTATAACAAGTATGCGGTCGCAAAGATCAATAAGCACATCAAGGTCCTCACCAACAAAGATTACTGCAACACCATTTTCTTTCTGTTCGGTAAGAAGGTTGTAAATGGTGTAGGAAGAGTTTATGTCAAGGCCTCGCACAGGGTATGCCGCCATTAAAACAGTAGGTGAAGCAGCAATTTCACGGCCTACAAGCACCTTTTGTACATTACCGCCTGAAAGCCGTCTTACAGGTGTGTTAGCATCAGGTGTAACAACCTTTAAATCTTCAATAATCTTATTTGCAAGTTTCTTAGGTTCCTTGCGTTCAAGGAACATGGATTTGCCTTTTTTGTAGCTTCTCAGCATCATATTATCTGCAATACCCATATTACCTACAAGACCCATACCAAGTCTATCTTCAGGTACAAATGAAAGGCGTACACCAAGATTTTTGATTTCTATAGGTGTTTTGTTGCGGAGATTTTCTTCTTTGTCTGTTTTAGGGTTATGATAAATAATTTCGCCTCCTGAAAGCTTCTGAAGACCTGCGATGGCCTCTAAAAGCTCTCTCTGACCGGAGCCGGCAATACCTGCAACACCAAGAATTTCTCCACTTTTTGCAGTAAATGAAATGTCATCAAGCACCTTGACACCGTCTGCATTGTAGCAGTCAACACCTTTGACAATAAGCCTGTCCACAGTGTCGTGAGGTTCGGGGCGCTCAATATCAAGAGTGATTTTTTCACCAACCATCATTTCTGTAAGGCTTTGCTCGGTGGAATCCTTTGTTTGAACAGTGCCGATATATTCACCTTTGCGCAAAACAGATACTCTGTCAGAAATTTCAAGCACCTCATTAAGCTTGTGGGTGATGATTATAATAGCCTTTCCGTCATCGCGCATGCGACGTAGAACATTGAACAGCTTTTTGATTTCTTGAGGTGTAAGAACAGCAGTCGGCTCATCGAGGATCAGTATATCTGCACCTCTGTAAAGCACCTTAACAATTTCAACTGTCTGTTTTTCAGAAACACTCATATCGTAAATCTTCTTTGAAAGGTCAATTTCAAAGCCATATTTATCACAGGTTTCCTGAATCTCTTTGCGCGCTACCTTCATATTGAATTTTTTACCGTTTATACCAAGAACGATATTTTCTGTAGCATCAAAAACATCAACAAGCTTAAAATGCTGGTGAATCATACCGATTTTAAGGTTAAAAGCATCTTTAGGTGAACGGATGGCAACCTCCTTACCATCAACGAAAATGCTACCCTCATCGGGGAAATAGATACCCGAAATCATATTCATAAGGGTGGTTTTTCCGCTTCCGTTTTCGCCTAAAATTGAGAGAATTTCGCCTCTGTGAACAGCCAAGTTAACATTTTTATTGGCAATAACACTACCAAAGGTTTTTGTTATACCTCGGCATTCAAGAGCAATACTGTTATTCAAATTTACAGCACCTCCACAGGTCAAGTTAAAAGGTAAAAGCTCTGAGTTACAAGCTTAGAACCCTTAGCTTTTAACTTGAAAAAGGCGGAGTTCCCTCCGCCTTTCTTAAGTTTTAGTAATTAACCAAAGTTTTCGTTAAGACGAGTGATACCGTCAATCTTCAAATCAAATGAAGGAGCGGAAACTTTTTCTGATTCATGGTAGTAGCCATCGAAAACGATGTCTGAATCCGGAAGCTTTTTGCCTTCAACTGTGAAGTTGTTAACATCAAATACCTTGAGTTCGCCTGATTTAAGCTTAGCAACAGCAGCCTTAACAGCTTCAACTGTGCCTTCTGCAGCAACATCCTGGTTGATACCTGTGAGAACAACAGAACCCTTATCGATACCACCACACCAGTCAGTAGCAAGCTTCTTGCCTGTGTTGAGACGTTTGATGATGTATCTGAAGTAAGGCGCCCAGTTGATTCTTGAAGAAACTAAGAATGTTTCAGGACAAGATTCATATGTGCTTCCATTGTAAGATACGTTAGGAACACCTGCAGCTTCGCAAGCACCGGGAGCGCCCATAGAGTCAGCATGCTGACTGATAAGAACGCATTTGTTAGCGATGAGAGCTTCAGCAGCATTTTTTTCCAATGTTGGGTCATACCAAGAACCGGTGAACTGAACATCCATTGTAACAGATGGGCAAACAGATTTTGCGCCAAGGTAGAATGAAGAGTAACCTGAGATAACTTCAGCGTATGTGAATGCGCCAACGTAACCCATTTTTGCCTCTTCAGCAGTAATTTTGCCTTCAGCGATCATTTCGTTAAGCTTCATACCTGCAACGATACCTGCAAGGTATCTGCCTTCATAGATAGAAGCAAAAGCATTGTGGTAGTTAGGAAGCTTTTCGATGCTTGCCTTGAAGCCTGTTGCATGGCAGAATTCAACATCCTTGAATTCCTTAGCAGCCTTGATCATAAAGTCTTCGTGGCCGAAAGAGTTAGCGAAGATAACTGTGCAGCCTTGGTCAACAAGGTCTTTAGCAGCTTCGTAACATTCGTTGCCTTCAGGAATGTTTTTCTTGATAATGTACTGATCTTTTGTGAGGCCAAGAGCTTCAACAGTTGCGTTAGCAGCTTCGATGAAGTTAAGGTCGTAAGTTGAGTTTTCATCGTGTAAGCAGATGAATCCGATTTTGAAACCTTCTTTAACTTCGAAATCGTTTGCGATTTCAGGTGCCGGGAGTGGGGAATCACTCATACCGAGAAGTTCTGCAGCAGGTTTCTTTTCTTTCTCGCCGCAAGCTGTGAAACAGCCAACTACCAAAACAAGTGCAAGGCAGAGAGCAAGAGCTTTTGTGAACTTTTTCATTGTTTTTACCTCCATATTGGAAATTTTATTGTCGGCAATCGTCACTTCTGAATGATATTTCACCATCATTCATACTGTCGACTATTGCTAAAGACCTTACGTTGTAGCCTTTTTCTCTTAGTTGCTTGCCACCGGGCTGGAAGCCTTTTTCTATAGCTATGCCGATACCAACAACCTCTGCATGGGCTTGATTTATTATATCGATAAGGGCGTTGCAAGCGTTACCACCTGCCATAAAATCATCAATTATAAGGATTTTATCGCCCTCGTTAAGATACTTTTTTGAAACAACCATGGTGTATTCTCTGCCGTGAGTAAAAGAGTAGCTGTTTGCAGAATATACATCATCACCAACATTTTTATGTTTTGCTTTTTTTGCAAAAAGGGCAGGTAAACCTAAATATTTTGCTGCGAAAACAGCAATTGCAATACCGGATGATTCAATGGTTACAACTTTTGTTGCGCCACTATCCTTAAAAAGACGGGCGAATTCCTTGCCCATTTCGTCGAGTAATTCAACATCCATCTGATGGTTGAGAAACATATCAACTTTAAGTATGTCCGTGCCGATAGCAAGTCCTTCGTTTGCAATTTTTTCTTCCAATAATTTCATATTTTTGCCCCTACAAAATAAAAAATACTGATGAAATTATACAATACATATGCATCGTTTTTCAAGGGAATTTTTTAATAATGAATACTACAAGAATTTTTTCGTCGGTTTGTCCAAAAATGATGTGATTTTTTTAGTAGGCACAACAAAAATACGGGTGAAATTTCCATTCGTCAAATTTACTAAATAAAAGCAGAAAAACAGAGTATACAAACAAATAAATGATAATAATAATGTAAAGTTAATAACCATTACACCTTGTTTTGTTTGATGTTATAAATTCTTTTTTAAAAGATGAAAAACATTGGATTAGTGCGCTTTATAACGATTTGGTTATATAAAGATTTTTAGTCGCCTTGTGTAAAGAAGAATAACTTTACATATATATTTGTGCAAAAAAACGAAAATATAATTCTACGCAAGTAAATATCTTGTCAAAATAGCAGTCTGTTTACTTGTTAATCTGTAGGGTGCCATTTCTCAAAGAGTGAATATCAGCAAGGATATAGTCGATTTTGTTAAGTCTTAACTCACCGATGATGGAAAGGTCGATAGTGTCCATATCAACGAGAAGCTCGTTATCGACTAAGTCAAGAGCAAGAGTTGAAACCTGTTCAAATGTTAAAGCAGCGTCGTCAATGCAATCGTATTCTATCGCATTTTTATCAAGAGCAGCAGAACCGATAACAGACAAGCAACTAAAAGCATAACTAAAGCAAGAACCATAGCGGGGAATGTAAGGAAATTTTTTTTGAAAAACACAGTTTTTTATATCTTTTGTGAGGATATATAAATGCTTAGCAATGCGATTTCACGCGCGCGTAATATATAATATAAAAAAACATATTGTATTATTTCGCAAAAAAGTATTGACTATTTGACGAGCATATTGTATTATGATACTGACCATAAGGTTGGAGCAGTGGGGGTATTATGCCCTCAGGCAGGTTTTGTTTCGGCAATAGCCGTTTCATAAATTTGTTGCGAGGCACAATCAGAGTCGAAAGAACAAATGTTCGTTGGTGGCGGCGCGCGTGGCGCGTTGCTCCTTTCAGTCGCAACGCGATTCTTCTTTTGTTTTTTTGTTCTGTGGGTCAGTACCTTTCCTGCTTTATGAAGTGTGTGGGCGCTAAGTGCACAAGGCTTCGCTACAGAGTAGCGTCGGTTTCAGTGCTTTTTGCAGCTGCTCACTGCTACGCGCTCTGAGCTTTTCGGCGCTGTGCACTTCTTGTTCGATGCCCACGGTTAGTTTACATCCATTCTGTTTTTTACAGATTTCGGAAATTTATGAAAGGGGGACTGTGTGGAAAAAATGTTTTACCACATTCGGTGCGTGTATGTGGTTTAATCTTTTTTCAGTTAACGCACGCGTATTTTTGTATTGGCGTACTAAAAATATGGAGGTATTCTTTATGAAACAATCAACT
>JAZSCV010000069.1:0-5369 GCA_045530855.1 Acutalibacteraceae bacterium | reverse complement strand
TTCCTGAATTCTTTCTCTCTCACCTTCACGAATCTTAACGCCGATACGGATAGTATCACCGATTTCGAATGAAGGCTTCTCAGCCTTAAGGGTGTCCTGTGCAATGAGTTTTAATGCGTCCATAATAATCCTCCGTTTTTTTCAAGCGTTCATACCGAATTAACAGCAGCGGACCGCCAGCTTTAATGTTGCCATTAATTGCCGTTGACACCTTCACGGGTAACAACGCACACATAGACCTAAGTATAATATCACAATGATTTGTAAAATGCAACAGTTTTTTCAATTATTTTTTGTTAATAATTTCAAAAGCCTCGCTGTTGGTACAATAATGAATATCATCTTTTCCGCTTATCTTTTTACAGAACTCTTCAAAGAAGCTCCAATCATCATTAACATCAAGCTCGTAGCTGTGCCCCCATATATAGAATAGCTGTATTTCGTCACTTTCCATAGACAGAAACTCATCCGTTAATTCCAAAAGCTTATCCTTTTCTTTCAGAAGAGCAATTGTGGGATTAAACAGATACATATCCTTTTGTACATCAAAATTATATGTTGGCACCGTTGTTCTTGCAAATGTAACATTTGTTTTATTTTTAATAATTCCTGCTATGCGCTCGTTACAATTAACTCCCCCACCCGGATACGCAAAGCCGTTAACATCATAGCCCACAACAGCAGAAAGATTTTTTCTGTCTTCCTCCACCTGATAAACAACACTATCCTCATCTAAATCCACTAAAAAAGGATGCGTTAACGTGTGTGCAGCAACCTCGTGACCCCGATAAATATCTTTAACCTTTTCTACAGGTATTTTATTATGATCGATTTTTTTATCATTAACAATAAGATACCCCGGTGTGCCAAGCAACTCTGAATTAAGGTTAAATGTACATTTAAGCCTATATTTATTAAGTATTCCGATAAATCTTTCGTCCTGAGTAACACCATCATCGAAGCTGAAGGTTACAATTTTTTTAAAATCCATAATCCACCCCAAAAAAAGACAGGTATTTCTACCCGTCTATTATACTGCTATTGGGTTATTAAATCAAGCGGAAGGAATGAACAATATTTTTACGTTTTCGGTTGTGTCACCCGTAAGCTCGTTTTCTTCTGCTATAGCAGAAACGGTTGTATTGTATTTTCTTGCGATTTCCCAAAGACTTTCGTTTTCACCTTCAGTAAAATAAACTGTTACAGGCATTTTAGGACAATCTGCTTTTCTTTCACTCAAACTCAAACCCACAACAGTATCTGCATACACTTTACCGAGAACAGTACCTAAAACACTTAAATCAACATCAACAACAATAGTATTCGAGTTCTTAACCGAATATTTAATTCCGACCACATTAATCTGAGGCTCACAGGAAATATTTTTCATATCAAAGGTTTCTTTGTGTTTATATGAAAAATCAAAAATTTTATTGATATTAGATAAGGAATTTGTATTATCCCGCACCATAATTGAATAACAAAGGCTTCCTGAAATTGTCAGCTCACCATTCTTGTATTCAGTTTTTACGCCATTAACCTCTGCACATACATCTAAAATACTTTCTATACCCTCACCCGCTACCACAAAGGAATTATTGCAGGTATATACTTCGTTCAGCAAACGAACTGTTTCATAGAACACATATGGCTTTTTATCTAAAGTGATTGCAGAATCGATACAATAAGCATCGCAAATAACAGAATACTCTTTTTCTTCCCACATAGTAACATCAGCTTCTAAGCCTAAGGACAAATCAAAAGCAGAAGCAAAGTTATTCTGTTCACCCTTAACAAGAACATCAAGAGATGTCACTCTTAAAAGTACATTGCCTGTAAAATGCTCTTCAAGGTCTTCTATCTCAAGTATCTGATTTAATGGTATAGAATGCTTGATATGCTCCACCTGAGCCCTGTTATCGCTATTCACGTAGCAAACACTTACAACAACCTCACCCTTAAGCATAATTTTATTGCTTATCTTTCTGACCTCTGTTAGTACAGCATTTGCCTTTTGACTAATAAGGAATGCTGATGGTACAGAAAGATTTATTGTATCACTCATCGAAAATGCTCTTGTTTTTTTACAACCAAGGCAAAGACCTTTAATAGGTAAGCATTTCTGCTCAATCCTGCAACCTTCCTCAACAGAAATAATATCTTCTTTTTCTGCGAAAAAAACATTGAATTTAACAACAATGCCTGTTTTTATTTCTGCACGCTTGGTGCCTGTTGCACGGCAATTTACATAAGAAACATCCAGCATTGCGTTAACATCAACCGCCTCTGCAAAAGCAGGATTTTCACAATGGCGAGTAAATTGCCTTGCTTGCGAAAAGCTATATATACAACCGTCCTCCGCTGTGTAAACAATGCGCAGTTCGCAAACACCATCTACAGTAATACGTTCACCTAACAGCTTGCAGGACGTTACCTCGGGTTCAACGGTGGTCTTGATAATTCTAAGTATTTCAGGCATATATTCAGGAAGGGAAAGCTCAGCTTCTATACATTCCTCTACCGAATTTTCTTTATTTGCTTTAAGTACCTTATATTCCTCGTGTTTTAATGAAATGTCCATAAAAAAATATACTCCCTTCATACATTCTAAAAAAATATATGAGGGAGTAATGTTTTTTATTACCTTTTATTCAATTGTTTCTTCTGTGGTTTCCTCTATTGCGGGTTCACCATATAGTAAATCATAAAGCATAGCTCTGTTTTCCTCAAGGTTCAGGGATATACTTGAGCCATCCCATTGAGTTGAGTACCACCACGTACCTTCAAACGGCAACTGTGCTGACACTATAAGGCTTTCTGTATTACCACCCGCTTTAATTGCGCAAACAGAAAGGCTTATCAGCAAAGACCACAAATCAGGCTGTGTTAATGTTGTTTCTATATAAGGAGCAACATTCTTCACTGTATCCACAAGGCCTATAAGTCCCGCCGGATTCAGCCTGCCCTTTATGTTTTCTGCAATAGCTTCAATAATTTTTCTTTGGCGTTCTGTTCTGAAAAAATCGGAATCAAGTTTTCGTATACGAGCATAACAAAGTGTCTGATATCCGTTAAGGTAAACATTTTCTCCGCTTTGGACTTTATCTGCCTTACCACCTTCACCCAATTCAAAGAAATCGTTAAGGTAATTGGCTTCCTTTTCAGACACACTGATAGTGATACCACCAAGACCTTCTACCAATGACTCAAACATTTCAAAGTTAACTGTGGCATAATCATCTATTTTTATACCAAAGTTCTGTTCTATAGTCTGAATAAGAAGGTTTGCGCCACCCCAGGAATATGCCGCATTAATTTTTGCTTCGCCACGTTCAGGAATATCAACATGGGTATCACGAAGAATTGATACCAAGGTGATTTTTCCCGTTCTGCTGTTAACAGAAGCAATCATAATACTATCACTTCTTGATGAGCCGCCACTACTTTCTTTATCTGAGCCAATAAGAAGAATGTTTTTCACATCGCCTACGGATGTTAGTGCATTTACATTTTCAGAATGAATAATCTCTTCTGCCTCTACAAAGTCACCCACAAGCATTTCTGACAAGGCAGAAAGAACACCACCGAAAGTAAGTACGGCAACCAAAATAATTGCCACAAGTATTAAAAACGGATGTCTTTTTTTCTTTCTTTTCTTTTTTCCGCCTGCACTATTATGCCTCGATTCGTAATCAGAAATTTCATCTTCATCCTGAATATCTTCAATTTGGTTTTTTATAACCCTGGGCGGTGCGCTTGGCACACGAGGTAGCTTTTGGGTGGGATATTTATCGTTATTCTCACTAAAATCAGGATTAATAGAATAGGATTTTCTTTTTTTCCCTATATAAACATCATTTGAAGAATCGCTGTAAACATCATCACTTGAGTTACTGTAAATATCTTCATATTCATCAATATCCTCGTTGTCAGTAACTTCAATATAATCGTCGTTTACAGAAACCTGATATTTATCCTCATTGGAGTTATGCTTATTATTCAAAAATAAAACGCTCCTTTAGTGCTTGCTTTTTTCGTCTCTTTCTCGAATCACAAAACGTACAGGTGTACCTTCAAGTCCATAAACCTCGCGAATCTGATTTTCAATATAACGCTGATAGCTATAATGGAAAAGCTCTGCTGAGTTTACGAAACACACAAATGTTGGTGGCCTTGTAGAAGCCTGAGTCATATAGAATATTTTAAGCCTTTTGCCCTTATCTGTTGGCGGCTGTACTCTTAATGTTGCCGCCGCAAGAATTTCGTTAAGCTGACCTGTTTTGATTCGCATTGCGTTCTGTGAATCAACAAACTTAATAAGCTCATAAAGTCTGTCAACACGCTGACCTGTTTTTGCAGATATGAAAATAATTGGTGCAAAGGACATAAAGGAAAAGTCCTTCATAAGCTGTTTACGATAGGAATCCATTGTTTTGCCGTCCTTTTCGTAAGCATCCCATTTATTAACAACTATAATACATCCCTTACCCTGTTCAAGGGCTCTGCCCGCAACCTTACTATCCTGCTCGGTAAAGCCTTCAAGTGCATCAATCATAATTACACAGACATTAGCGCGCTCTACTGCCATATCTGTTCTTAACACACTATATTTTTCAACTGCATCCTCCACCTTGGATTTTCGTCTGAGTCCTGCAGTATCTATGAACATGAACTTGCCGTGCTCATTTTCAACGAAGCTGTCTGTTGCATCGCGGGTTGTGCCCGCAACGTTTGAAACAATCATTCTTTCTTCGCCAATTATTCTGTTTACAAGGGAAGACTTACCAACATTAGGCTTACCGATAACCGCAACCTTAATGTAATCTTCTTCATCAAGATTTTCTGTAAGATACTCCTCGGGAAGGTGCTTTAAAACCTCGTCAAGAAGGTCACCTGTGCCATGACCATGTACAGATGAAACAGGAATAGGATCACCAAGACCCAAGTTATAAAACTCATAAAACTCCGGTGGCGGATTGCCTAAGCCGTCACATTTATTAACAGCAAGAACAACAGGCTTACCACTTTTCTGGAGCATTGTTGCTACCTCTTCATCTGTTGCCACAACACCGCAACGAACATCTGTTACAAGAATGATAACATTTGCGCTGTCTATAGCAAGCTGAGCCTGTCTTCTCATCTGAGAAAGAATAACATCGTTTGAATAGGGTTCAATACCGCCCGTATCAACAAGTAACATATTGTGCCCCAGCCACTCGCAATCACCAAAAAGGCGGTCTCTTGTGACGCCCGGTGTATTGTCTACAATAGCAAGTCTTGTGCCTGTTAATTTATTAAAAAGAGTTGATTTACCTACATTAGGTCTGCCCACAATGGCAACCACCGGTTTTGGCATATCATACACCTCC
>JAZSCV010000024.1:0-8237 GCA_045530855.1 Acutalibacteraceae bacterium | reverse complement strand
AACGTTTTTTAGAAAGATAATCTGCAAAAACAGGACACCAAATACAAACAAATTTAGTTGCATTGAAAAGAGCAAATCGTAAATAACGGGAGCCCCTTTTTTCCATGTGAGCAAAGCAATTATTGAGTTTACCTGATTGATATATAGACGGAGAAAGTCCAGCAAAGGCTAAGATTTTATCGGGTGAATCAAAATTATTGAAATCACCGATTTCAGCAATAATGACAGCAGCCATATTAATTCCTAAGCCGGGAATAGAGGTAATAGGAGAATTAATTTTATTCATTATGGTTTCAATGGCAACTTCAATCTCTGCAATCTCGTTATCAAACTCATGTATAAGTTTGATTGTGTGTTTAAGTTCGAGAGCTTTAGCAGGCATATATGTACCTATAGAGTTGCGAGCTGTTTCGCGAATCAGGAGAGCTTTTTCTCGGTGGTATCTGCCTTTAGATGCAGTGTAAAGCAAATTGGTTAGGTGGGTTAGATGCGCTTCTGCAACATCTTTGGCACTTGGTAATTCACTTAGAAGTGCATAAGAAGAAGCGGTATGCAGGGATGAAAGCAATCTCTCTAACTCAGGAAAAAGAATGTTGACAAGCCTTGTAACCGAGGTTTTCAAAGCTGCTCTCTCTTGAACTTTATCAAATCTGTATCTTGTTAGTGACTTTAGTTCGGAATTGTGGTATGCTATGTTTGTGTAGGGCTTGAGGTCCAAATTAGACATTAGCAGGACGAGGGGACGGTACTGTGTCCTACGGTATAAAATTAATCTTCTAAAAACAAAGCCTCTCAGATTCAATGAATCTGAGAGGTGTTTTTACATTACAAATAACAGTATACACAAAAAGTGGAAAAGACTGCCGATTACAACGAATATATGAAACACAGAGTGTATATATTTGAGTTTACTTGTAAAGCAGTACATAACGGCACCTACTGTATATGCGATGCCGCCTGCAAGCAATAGTCCAAAGCCTGTGCTTCCGATTATGCCATACACAATTTTTGCGGTGAAAACAATGCACCAACCCATACCGATATAAAGAACCATTGAGATAACCTCAAACATCTTTATATCAATGGATTTTAAAATAATTCCTAATATTGCAAGCCCCCAAATTACACCGAATATTGTCCAACCGAGAGCGAGGCTGTGTTGCCTGAGCACACACAGGGCAAATGGTGTGTATGTGCCTGCAATAAGCAGAAAGATGGAGCAGTGGTCAAAAATCTGAAAAACCTTTTTTGCCATATTGGGTCGCAAGCCGTGATATATGCTGGACATTGTGTAAAGCACTATCATCATTGCTCCAAAAATTGCCCCGCTTACAACACCATATACGTTGTGGTGGATAGCGGCAAAAACAACGCACAAGACAGTTGCTGTTATACCCAAAGCACCACCAACAATGTGGCTTGTCATATTAAAAATTTCTTCACCTTTTGTGTAAGACGGCAGCTTTCTGTCACCTAACGGTGTTCGTGCCATTTACATTTCATCTCCTTATAAATCGAGGAAATCTTTTCTTACTGAATCTTCAAGGTGGAATGCTTCAACAATTTCCCAAAGCTGAGAGTCTGAAATTGTGTTGATTCTTTTACCACTTGCAGTTGCAAGCATATAAAGCATAGCGGCTTTTTCAACAGTTTCGATAAGACCGAAAGCCTCATCCATATCATTACCGCAACCATAGATGCCGTGAAGTCCCCATACAACAAGACGGAATTCTTCCATTTTCTTTGCAGTTGCAATACCAATTTCGTTAGTGCCGCAAACCATCCACGGAAGCACACCGATACCATCAGGGAAAACAACCATACACTCTGTACACATCTCCCAAAGAGTATGTGTAAGCTTCTTTTCATCAAGCTCGTGAATATGATTCATAGCAAGAGTATATGTAGGATGTGAGTGCATTATAACTCTGTTTTTTGGATTTACTTTAAGTCTTGCCATATGGCTCATAAGGTGAGCAGGAAGCTCAGATGTGAACTTACCGCCATCCTTCCAGCCCCAGAGGAGCTCTGCTGTTGTGCCATCCTTTGCAATACGGATAATACCAAGGTTTGTTTCAGGGTCAACCTCAACATTTTTGAAGTATTTACCTGTACCTGTAACGATAAATATTTTACCGATAAGGCCTGTTGCATCGAAGCCTGTAGGAATTGTGCGGATTACATTGTTGAGATCTAAATATTCAGCAACGATTTCTTCCTCAAGCATAAAGCTGATGTTACCGCCGTTTCTTTCATCCCAAGTCTGACGGTACATATTAGCAGTTGCTCTTTTCATGTCCTCTACAAATGGAGCTGTTAAAATATCTTTCATTATCTTTTCACCAAAACCTTTTCTTCATAATTTTTTATTACGTTATAATAAGCTCCGCTTATGTTTTCTCTTAAGAGGAATTCCGCCCAGATATCGCCGAATGGCATAGTCTTACATTCCTCCTGAAGATACATAAGTTGAGTAAAATCACCTTTTTCCTGAAGCTCCTTCATTGTGTCTGCAGGTAAAAGCAGTGCATTAAGAAGTGCTTTCTGCACATTTCTTACACCTGTTACCCAAGCGGAGATTCTGTTTATTGATGCATCGAAATAATCTGTTGCAATAAATACTCTGTCAAGAGCATCGTGGAAAACTATTTCCTTTGCAATTTCTTTTGTTTCGTCATCAAGAAGTACCACGTGGTCAGAGTCCCAACGAACACCTCTTGTTACGTGAAGAGCAATCTTCTCGTTGAAAGCAAGAAGTGATGAAATTTTGTCAGAAACAAGCTCTGTAGGATGGTAGTGACCATTATCCATAAGTGGTGTGATACCTGCTTTTGTTGAATATGAAAGTGTAAACTCTGCAGAGCCGACTGTGTAGCTTTCAAGACCTATGCCGAAAACCTTAGATTCAAGTGTAACATACACTTTGGATTTATCGTAAGGTGTGCTGAGAATTTCATCAAGAGATTTTTTGAATCTCATTCTTGGTGAAAGTCTGTCTGCAGGAATGTCTTTATATCCGTCAGGAATCCATATATTCATAACGCAAGGAATACCTGTTTCCTTGGCGAAATGCTCAGATATTTTAAGGCACTGTATGCCGTGCTTAACCCAGAATGCACGCACCTCTTCATCGGGTGAAGAAAGTGTAAGACCATCCTTGACCATTGGGTGAGAGAAGAATGTCGGGTTAAAGTCTATACCGATATTTCTTTCCTTTGCAAATTTAACCCATTTGTCAAAATGCTTGGGCTCGATAACATCTCTGTCTGCAAATTCACCATTTTCGAAAATTGCATAGCATGCGTGAAGATTAAGCTTTTTCTTACCAGGAATAAGGGAGAAAGCCATATCTATATCTGCCATAAGCTCTTCGGGTGTCGTGGCTTTGCCGGGGTAGTTGCCTGTTGTCTGGATACCGCCTGAAAGGCTCTCCTTGCTGTCAAAACCAACAACATCATCACCCTGCCAGCAATGAACAGAAATTGTAATATCCTTTAATGTATTAAGGGCTTTTTCAGTATCTACACCCATAGCCGCATACATTTCTTTAGAGTACTCATATCTTGTCACTTTATAACCTCCCGAAAACAAAATCAATCAAACCAATTATAATATTATAGTTTAGAAAAGTCAATGAACAAAGTGTCAATTTCCGGTAATTTGCATAGGATAACGTAAGAAGATTTTAAAGGAGCTGTACATATGACAAAAACAATTCTTCCCGTTTCTTTTTTCTTTGGTGCAAACAACAAGCAGGCCTATTGTTCATTATATTCAGAGCTATATAATCCGTATGAAAATGGTAAGCATTTAATACTTAAAGGCGGTCCCGGAACAGGGAAATCTACACTTATGAAAAAGGTTGCAGATAAATTTGAAAAGAAAGGCTTGTATGTTGAAAGAGGGTATTGCAGCGCTGACCCTGAGTCATTAGATGTAGTATATGTACCTGAGCTTAATTTTTCCATGTTTGACGGCACAGCGCCACATGTTTTTGACCCTGTTATGCCGGGGGTAAACGAGCATATAGTAGATTTAAGTGTTGCTTGGGATAAATCGTACCTCACTCTGCATAGTAAGGAAATTGCGGAGCTTACACAAAGTAATAAAGAAATGCATAAAAGAGCATCGGATTTCTTGAGTGTTGCCTCTCAGCTGGAAACACAGAATGTATCCTTGTGCAACAGCTTTATAAACAAGGAAAAGGCGAAGCGTTATGCAATGCGCCTTGCTAACAGACTTGTGCCCGAAAGAAAGGATAGGGTAAGGGGTAAATCAAATAAGAGATTTTTAAGCGCAATTACTCCCGATGGAATTGTTGTTCAATACGATTCGGTTGTAGCCCTTTCTGAAAAAATTGTTACCATAAAGGATGAGTTTTCGGCGGTTGCGCCATTTATTGCAGATTATGTAGGTGAATATGCTCTCAATATGGGTTATGATGTGTATAAGTGCTATTGTCCCTTGTTCCCGTTATTTAAAGTGGAGCACATAATTATCCCTGAATTAAAGGTTGCGGTGTTTACAGAAAACAGCTACCATCTTTCCATAGACGATTACGGCAACAAAATCCACGCTACGCGCTTTTTTGATAAAGCTACTTATGATTACAATAAAGAAAAATTGATGTTCAGAAAAAAGGCAAAAAGAGAGCTTATAGAGGAAGCTGTGCGAAAAATGTCACTTGCGCTTGATATTCACGACAGACTTGAGGAGTATTATATTAGAGCAACAGATTTTGACAAGATAAACGAAATAAGCGAGAAAATATTAAAAGAAGCAGATTCAATGTGAGTCTGCTTCTTTGTTAGTTATTATTCATTGTATTAATCTTCAACCCCAAACAACTTCTGTGTGTTCTCCGTTGAAATATCAATTACCTCCTGTGCATCAATACCTTTGATTTCACCGATTTTTTCTGCAACATAGGGTATATATGAGGAATTGTTTCTTTTTCCTCTCATTGGTACAGGTGCCATATAGGGGCAATCTGTTTCGAGTAGAAGTCTGTCCAAAGGTAAAACCTCTATAACCTCTAAAGGCTTTTTTGCATTTTTGAATGTAACGGCACCGCCAAGACCGATATACATACCAAGCTTAAGTATTTCCTTTGCGGTTTCGGCACTGCCTGAAAAGCAATGGAGAACACCCTTTGGTTTATGTTCCTTTAAAATATTAAGAGTATCCTCGTGGGCATCCCTGGAGTGTACAATTATTGGTAAATCAAGTTCTTTTGCAAGGAGAATCTGCTCAATAAAAACTTTCTTTTGCAAATCCTTATTATCCTGACGCCAATAATAGTCAAGACCGATTTCACCAACAGCAATACACCCTTCTTTTTTGCAAAATTGTCTTAAAATATCAATGTAATCAGATGGTAAATCGTCAACCTCTTCAGGATGTACACCGCAAGAGGCGTAAATAAAATCATATTTCTCCGACAGCTTTATAGAATCCTCGGAGCTTTTTAAATCTGCCCCACAGTTTATTATACCACGAATGCCTGATTCCTTAAGGGAATCGAGCAATTCATTGCGGTCAACATCAAATGCTTTGTCTGTATAATGGGCATGTGAATCGAAAATATTTTTATACATAATAAATCAGCTTAACTGTGTGCCTGCAGGAAGACCATCAACGAAAGCAACCTTAATATCGTCTTCTGTGATTTCGCCTGCAAGAATCATACCGTGGCTTTCAACACCGCAAAGTGTACGTGGTGCAAGGTTTGCAACAACAATAACACTCTTGCCGATAAGGTCCTCAGGCTTATACCATTTTGCAATACCTGAAGCAACTGTTCTTGGTTCTTTTGTGCCATCATCGAGGGTAAGCTGAAGAAGCTTTTTAGCTTTTTTGATTGGCTGGCAATCAAGCACCTTGCATACTCTTAATTCAACCTTTGCAAAATCGTCATACTGAATTTCTGCAAGACCAACAATTTCTTTGGCTTCTTCCTTTTCTTCTTCTGCTGCAGGAAGTGATGCTTCGATTTCTGCTAAAGTCTTTTCAACATCAAGGCGGGAGAAGAGAGGTATAGCAACACCAACCTTTGCGCCAACCTTTGTTGCACCAAATTCTGATAGAGATTCAAGTGTATTAACATCTGTGCCGATTTGTTCGAGGATTTTATCACTTGTTTCAGGCATAAATGGTTTAAGAAGTACAGCAATAAAACGAATGCCTTCAAGAAGGTTGTAAAGCACAGTACCGAGTCTTGCTTTTTTCTCTTCGTCCTTAGCAAGTGCCCAAGGCATTGTTTCATCAATGTACTTGTTGCAACGCTTTGCAAGGTCGAAAATTTCAGAAAGAGCATCGGAAACCTTGTAGGTATCAAGAAGCTTTGTTACCTTGGCGAGTGTGCCTAAAGCCATTTCTTTTAACTCGTTATCAATTTCATCTGTACAGGAGGAATCCTGAATAACACCATCAAAATACTTTGTGTTCATGGCAACTGTACGATTTACAAGGTTACCTAAAGTATTTGCAAGGTCAGAGTTGAAGCGCTCGATAATTGTTTCGTAGGTAATTGTGCCGTCCTGTGCGTGAGGCACTTCTGAAAGAAGATAATATCTTACAGCATCAACACCGAAACGGTCGCAAAGGTCGTCTGCATAAATAACGTTACCACGGGATTTACTCATCTTATCGTTGCCGGAAAGAAGCCATGGGTGACCGAATACCTGCTTTGGAAGCGGAATATCAAGAGCCATAAGCATAATTGGCCAATAAATTGTGTGGAAACGAAGAATGTCTTTACCTATAATGTGAACATCTGCAGGCCAGTATTTGTTGAACATCTCAGAGTTGTTCTCTGTGTCGTAGCCAAGACCTGTAATATAGTTTGAAAGTGCATCAATCCAAACATAAATAACATGCTTGTCATCAAAAGGTACAGGAACACCCCACTTGAATGTTGAACGTGAAACACAAAGGTCCTGAAGTCCCGGTTTAATAAAGTTATTTATCATTTCTTTCTTACGGCTTTCAGGATAAATGAAGTTAGGATTTGCTTCAATATATTCCTCAAGCTGTTTCTGGTATTTACTTAATTTGAAGAAATATGTTTCTTCCTTTTCTTTTTTTACCTCTCTGCCACAGTCGGGGCATTTGCCGTCAACAAGCTGGCTGTCGGTAAAAAAGCTTTCGCAAGGTACACAGTACCAGCCCTCGTACTCACTCTTGTAAATATCACCTTTATCATAGAGCTTTTTGAAGATTTTCTGTACTGCTTCCTCGTGGTCTTTATCTGTAGTACGGATAAATTTATCGTAAGTGGTGTTAAGACAATCGCAAATAGCCTTTATTTCACCTGCAACACCGTCTACATAATCCTTAGGTGAAACACCTGCGTTGGCTGCATATTCCTCGATTTTCTGACCATGCTCGTCTGTACCTGTCTGGAAGAAAACATCATAACCCTGCATTCGTTTAAAGCGTGCAAGGGCGTCGGAAAGCACGATTTCATAAGAGTTACCTATATGAGGCTTTCTTGATGTGTATGCAATTGCAGTTGTAATGTAATAAGGCTTGTTGTTCATAGTATAAAACTCCTTTACAAAGGCTCGAATGGGAGCTTTTGTTTTATTGTTTAGTATTATTATTCTGCTTTTAATTCAAGCTTTGTTTTGCCGATGCCCTTAGCATCAATAGTAACAGTAATGTCACCCTTTTCACCTGTTGTGCGAATCCAGAAGGCTCTGTCACCGCCAACAAGGGGGAACTCGGATGGACCGATAACCTTTGCAGGACCTTTAACAGTTACCTTAACGGAGCAGTCCGCAAATGGCGCACGGTTATTATTCTGGTCAAGGGCAATAAGCTGTATTCTTGTTGCATCGTAGGTGTCACCCTCTTTAAGCACATAAGAATCTGCTTTTACATCAAGGTGTAAGTCTGTAACAGCTGTTCTTACAACTGTTGCAACACATTCACCATCCTTGTAGCCCTCAAAAGCATAGGTAATCTGCTCGTTACCCCAGCCACCGATGTATTTTGTAACAATATCAAACATTCTGTTGAACGGAATTTTGCCGATAGCCATTGCAGCACCTGCTTTAAGGAACTTTGATGGTGGCATTTTCCATTGCTTTGACTGTGCGCAGATAAGTGTATCTGTAAGAAGCTCTGCTGCAAGACCCTCAATACCATCGTCAGTTGTAAGAGAATCACCGATAAAGTCAGCGGCAATCATTGGTGGGTGAGGGAGATTTTTGAATTTTGAAGAATCGGGGTAA
>JAZSCV010000008.1:0-25035 GCA_045530855.1 Acutalibacteraceae bacterium | reverse complement strand
TGGTCAGAAAATAACTGTCAAATATAATAATGTGAAGATATGGGTTAAACTATTGCTTTTTTTATTGTTTGTTTTAATTGAATCTGTTTTGTTTGTTTTTTTCATTAAAAGGGGTAGAACAACCAATCAAGGGACGGCACATAGGACATAGAAGGACGAGGGGACGGTTCTCTGTGTTCACAGGAAAGATAGTTAAACCAATTCTCAAAGGGCGATTTCCCTGCATTTCGCCCTTTGGGTAATCCAATAAACCGACACAAGGAACCGTCCCCTGTGCTATATATTATACCATTGTTGCATATGATAGATATAATTTTAATCCTGGAGGAAAAATTTTAGGTATACCTAATGCATGGAATAATAGATTTGTAACAATAGGTGGGGCGAAAAATTTTACATCTGTTGGTTATATGCAGGGTAATATGATTTGGAGGGTCTACTAGTCTTATGAAAAAACATCTTTGGAAAGTTCTGTTGTTTTTGAGCATTTTTTTGGTTGGCTTTTTGGGGTTGCGTTCCTATATTGACAATCACACAGTGAGTCAATGGATAAAAGATGAAAACATAGTATATATTCCTAAAACATTGGCAAGAAAAACGCATCATGATTATCTCTCGATTGATGCGGTGTTTTGTTGGGTTATAGAACCCAAAGGAAAAGAGAAGGACGCGGTTTTAAAAGATATAAAAACAGAGTCTTGGAGTAAAGTGGAATATCATCATGGGATGCTTCTGTCAAAATATGGTGGTTATTTTCGTGATACTAATGTTATTGAAAACATTTTTGATAGCAACGAAAAGTATATATGTGTATATGACAATTATCATAAAATAAATATTACAAATTGTGATGATGTTACGGAAATTAACTCACCGGATTGGCTTATTTTTGTTTATGACGCAGAAAGCAATTTGTATTATTGCTTTTGGGTGACGGAATAGGCAGAACCAGTCAGGGGACGTCACCTGTCTCAGTAACACAGACTAACTATTAAAAGTCAATAGTAAAAAGTAAAAAATGTTGTGGAAAACGGTATAGGAAATGTAGAAAACTCAAATGCACTGACCGAATTCTATAACACCTTCGGTCCGTAAAATATTCTTAACCCCCATCCGCTATAATTGTGCAGATGGGGGTTAGTCGTATGTAGTATAATGTATCCTATATTAAAAGATTAGAAAAACAACTTCTTCAAAAATCGTACAGTTTTTAACCAGAGCAAAAACATAACTATTCCTACAATGATATAAATATTTGTTTGATTTTCTTGAAAAAAAACCATCTCCCCAAAAAGAATTGGAGAGACAAACGAAATTCCAATACCAATTCCTAAAAATATTTGAGAAACTAATCCCACGGCAGCTATGAATAATAGTTTTTTCCATGGTGATTTAATATGAAGTCCACCCGAACTGCCCGAATAACTGGTGCTCGTCGCCTGCCGGTTGTTCTCTAAACGAAGTTCATTACCGTTAGCAATCTTACCAACATATGTTCCGTCAGACGATGTTATATCTCCATAGTTGTTAATGTTATAGTAATTGTTTTCAGAAACAAAGTCACCAAATTGATTAACTTGGCCCATATATCCGTTTGGACCGAAAACCATTCCATCATCACTTACCGTAACTCTGGAACCATCCGATGTATAATACTCTTTACTCATAAAGTCAATCCTCCACCATCAAATACCAAATTCATTTTAATACTATTGTAAAATAATGTCAATAACAAGTATAAATAAATGACCATAAGAATCCTTGAGTTTCCCCCATATTAAAGAAAGAGGGAAGGCACAATTAAAAGATGTTTCAAAACTACTAAAGAGATATTTACAAAAAGCCACATCGCTGTGGCTCTTTTTCATTTTCCTCTGAACCACGGGTGAAAAGTTTCATTTTGACAGCATTATATAAATGATAGTAATTTGTTTTTGTGAGGAGGGTTTTTCGTGAGTGAAAAAGGTATAAACCCAGATGAAAATAGTTTCGAAAAAATCCATTTACGGTTTTTTGGGGAAATTGATAAAGAGATGGAGGAATTCAAGGCATCTTATAAAAGCCTTGGTGTTCAGGAAGCCTATAATGATTGGTACACTATCGGCTTTTATGAGTCTTATTATGATATGCTTTCTTGCGATTTTATTGATGATAAAAATATTGAAGGGGAGATATTATGGCTTTCCGGCAAAGAAAAGCCTCTGGCGTTTCTTTACAACAGGTAAACCAATCGGGGGACGGTTCTATGATTGAACCGTAATCCCTTGAAAATCAAGGTTTTTAGCCGTTTTAAAATCTAAAATCAGGGGTCGGGTTTCGTTGGAAAATCACCCAATCACAGAACCGCCCCCTGATTTTTACCAAGTGCAAAAAGCTTTCAGCAGTTTTTTATGCGGGTACTCAGGAACAGTGGGAGCAAATTCAAATATTTGATAACAATGCTCCGCTTTTAAGTGCACGAATTATATACAATTCTTGTATTGAGCATCAATATACAGGAACATCAGTGGAAGCCACCTGCACACAGCACGGCTATACAAAGTACACCTGTAATGCTTGCGGTCACTGTTATAACGACTACACCTCTAACCCCACCGGCCACAGCATAAATGCCGATGGTGTGTGCGAAAACTGCGGTATGCAGGAAGCGGTTAACAACACAGCCTCAAACAATCAGCTGTTAGGCTTCGAGAATATTTTACAACTGATTATGAACCTCATATTCAAAATGTTTGATACCATTATGGCGGTATAAATCAAGTTGCGATTGGTATGATAGTTAATTAATAAAAACCAATCTAAAACACAAACCCTCGTATCTTTCGATACGGGGGTAACTGTTTATTCTGCTCTTTCACAATTGTATTTAATTTTATGATTTATAAGTGTATAAATTGAATTAACTAACAAAAAACTCTCTATCAAGTATCTCTGCTGCAGTTATAACAAACCTTACACATGGTCTTACCTTGTAGTATTCTGCTGTACGGGGATCTGAAACAGGGGATGTGGATTTGCCTAAGTTACCCAACAAATCTCTGCAGATAATAGTTTCGTGCTCTTTCTTGAACTTTTCTGCAAGGTGTTGAATAAGGGCGTAGTGTCCATCTTTTTTCTCTTTAGGGTCATCTGTTGTATAGCCTGCAAGAAGCCCTGCAACCATAAACATACCTGAAACAGCACCGCAAACCTCACGGAGTCTGCCCATTCCACCACCAAAGGAAGAAGAAAGGCGCATAGCAACATCTTCGTTCATACCGCAATCTTCTGCAAAAGCAACAAACACAGCCTGTGCACAGTTTGCCCCGTTGCAAAATAACTCAGCGGCTCTTTTTGAATGGTCTTTTTTCATTGTTCTACCTCTTTTTATGTTTATTTTGACAATATATTACCACATTTTTTCTTTGTTTACCATAAATTAACAACATTTCTTGAAAAAGGTGTTATAATTATGATATAATAATAAAAATGTGTGTAATTTATTTTGGTAGGTAGATATATGAAGTTATCTCTTGTTGTTCCTTGCTTTAACGAGGAAGAAAATGTTCAGCGATTTTACGATGAAGTTAATAAATCCTTCTATGGTCTTGTTTCAAATTACGAAATTGTTTTTGTTAACGATGGCAGTACAGATAAAACTGCCCATAATCTTAAAGCAATATTTGAAAAAGACCCGTCAAGGGTGCAGGTTTTAACCTTCAGCCGTAATTTTGGTAAGGAATCTGCAATTTATGCAGGCTTATCAAATGCTAAGGGCGACCTTGTTTGTATAATTGATGCCGATCTTCAGCAACATCCCGATGTTGTGGTGGAAATGCTTAAGGTTATGAGTGAGGACGAGAATATCGATTGTGTTGCCGCATACCAGGAAAACCGTAAAGAAAGCAAAACAATGTCAGGCATTAAATCTGCTTTCTACAAAATCATAAATAAGCTTGCTGAGGTTGATTTTGTTAATGGTGCATCTGATTTCAGGTTAATGAAAAGAGCTATGGTAGATGCAATTATCAGTATGAGCGAAAGCCAGCGCTTTTCCAAGGGTATTTTCAGTTGGGTAGGCTTTAATACAAAATATATTCCTTATGAAGTAAAGGAAAGGGAATTCGGTGAAACAAAGTGGAGCTTCAAAAAGCTTCTTAAATATGCCTTAGACGGCATAATTTCTTTCTCAACATTTCCACTTAAAATATCAACAGGTGTTGGTATATTTACTGCAGTTTTATCAATTGTCTATTTAATGTTTGTTGTTTTGAAAAAGCTTTTATTAGGTATAGATGTTCCGGGATATGCAACAATTGTTGTTTTGATGTTGTTTTTGGGCGGAATGCAGTTGTTCAGCTTAGGTATACTTGGTGAATATATATCTAAAATATACATTCAGTCTAAAAACAGACCGCTTTATATCTTAAAGGAGCATTTGACTAAAGATGATTGATAAAATTCAAGGTATCTGCAAAAAGTATCGTGAAATAATTTTGTATGGCATCTTCGGTGTAATTACAACGATTGCTAATTTTCTTGTTTTTTTTGTTACCTCAAAGTTTTTCGGTGAGGAATGGTTTCTTTTAAATAATGCACTTGCGTGGGTTGCAGGTGTTATTGTTGCCTTTGTTACTAATAAGCTCTATGTATTCAATTCAAAAACATGGAGTCCGAAAATTGCTTTGAAAGAGTTTTTCGAATTTGTTGTTGCAAGGCTTCTAAGCTTCGTTTTTGAAGAATTCGGTATGTGGCTTTTCATTTCTGTTTTGCAGCTTGGGGAAAAATCACTTTCAATTTTCTCACTCATAATCTCAGGGCAGATTATAGTTAAATTCTTTTTGTCTGTTGTGGTTGTAATACTCAACTATTTCTTTAGTAAGTTTATAATATTTAAAAACAATAAAAAATAGAATGAAAATTTTACTATATATCTTTCTACAAAATTATTTAGTGAAGAGTGAATAGTTAATAGTGAATAAGTAAAAATTACGCACACGAAAGTGGGGGGGATTTTTTTGGCACCCCCAATAGGAATCGAACCTATAACTAACCCTTAGGAGGGGTTTATTATATCCATTTAACTATGGAGGCAAATTTGTTTTTATAAGCAAAAATAATTATATCAAAATATATTTAAAAGTCAAGGGAAAGTAATGTTTCATTTTATATAAATATGTATTTTCAAAATCATTCGGGCAACACTTTTTATGTAAAAATACAAGGAGTGTTTAACAATATGAACAATAAAAACAAAGCTGATAATCAATCTGATAGAAATTATAATATCTGCGAAAAATCAAACGAAAACTTTAGTCCACCATTGGAGATCCCTGCAACACCATTTCGTTCCTGTCCTGAAACATGTGAAGAAATGATAAATACCTACGGCACCTATAATATTCAGGCTACAGCAAATAGTGCTAACGATTTTCCTGCAATTGCACAGGCAACACCGCCATATATGAAAGAAAGACCACTTGAGTTTTTCAGGGGTAGGGAAGACGAAAATCCTGCGGAAGATACCTCTGATGGTCATTGCCTTTAAAATAACCCACCAACTGCCATTTAAAAATATTTCTCGACAAAAACATTTTTTTAACAACACCATAATGCGACCTTTATTTTCCTTTAAATGAATTAAAATTGTAAAAAACAGTATTTTAGGAGAGCATTTATGAGTGTGTATGAAGCTGTTATGGTGTGTAAAGAGAAAAGCAGTAAATTGTACGATAAAGTAAACATAACATCTGTTTTGCGGCATATCTGTTGCTTTGGTTTAGGTGTGCTTTTCAGTCTGGCCGGGTTTAATGAAAGCTTTTCTCCTTTTGGGATAGCGTATGTAGGCTGTGTAAGCAAAAGGTTTACCATAACAGCAACAGCAGGGTCTGTTATAGGCTATTTTGTAGCCCTTGATTCCGTAAGTGCATTAAGGTATACGGCATCGGTATTGGCTCTTGCAGTTGTTATGACGGCTCTTAAATCATTTAAAGGTCTGAGAGAGCATATGTTGACACCTTCCGTTGTGTCATTCACCTGTATTTTTGTAACGGGACTTGCTGTTGTGGTTTCAAAAGAATTTTCCGTGTTTAATCTGCTTGTAACCTTTTGTGAATCAGCGCTAGGCGGAGCAGCTGCTTTTGTTTTTTATAAAAGCAGAGTTTACTTATCAATACGTGGCGGTATAAAAACAGTAACCTCAAAAGAGATAACTGCCATTGTAATAACGGGCGCAATTCTGTTGCTTGCATTTAAATATGTAACTGTTTTTGAGGTTTCATTCGCACACATAATAGCAACATTTCTTATACTGTTATGCGCTACTTATGCAAAAGAGTCGGGTGGCGCAATTGTTGGTATATGCTGTGGCGTTACAATGAGCCTTGGGTCAAATAATTTGTTTGTTTTGTCCTTTTATTCATTGGGGGGGTTGTTGAGTGGTGCATTTTCGGGATTCGGTAGATTTGCTTCTCTCGCTTCGTTTATCCTTTCAGGTATAGCGATTGCCGTTATTTCGGATTATTCAGATAATTTGATTCCTTTCGCAATCGAAACAGCTGTTGCATCGGTAATATTTTTGGTAGTAAGTCATAAGTTTAATTATGAACTTCATGATTTTTTCAGCCCATCTATAACGTCACCTGTAATAGAATCCGTTAAAAGCAATATAATCAATAAACTACAAAAGGCATCAGAGTTTTCATCTGAAATATGCCGTACACTTGATAGTGTGAATGCCGTTTTATCTAAATCAGAAAAATCAAATGTAAAACTGATACCACAAAAAACAAAAACCGCAGTCTGTTCATCCTGTGGCTTGTATGATGTTTGTTGGGTGGAAATGAAAGAGGAAACAAGCCGTAGCTTTAATGAGCTTTTAAATTTAAAGAAAAAGGGCACTTATCTTGATCTGAAATCCGCTCCACAGAATTTTGCATCTGTTTGTATACGCACAGAAAGTGTATCCGATTCCTTTAATAAACTATTTTCTGAATGTAAAGTCCACGAGAAAGCAGAAAACAGAATAAAGGAAATTCAGACACTTGCATCAGAGCAATTTGTAAATGTTTCTGATTTACTTACAACTCTTTGTGATGAAATAAACGAAGAGGTAAAGTTTGATATGGATATTGCCGCAAGATGTAAGGCTGTTGCGTTAAGCCGGGGCTTTAAGCCTATAGATTGCTGTTGCGTTTGCGACAGCTTTGAACATATAACTCTGGAAATGCGTCTTGAAAAGCCTGTTGACAGAAAAGAACTGAACAAATTAACAGAACAGCTTTCTCTTGCATCGGGCAGAAAATTGGAACAACCCGAAACAGATGAGTTTGACGAATATATAAAGGCTGTATTTTTCGAAAAGCCTGAGTATAAAATTATTTCTGCCGGTGTTCAATTCAATGCAAACGGAGAAAAATATTCAGGGGATACCTATACAACCTTTTACGATGGTAAAGGGTGGTTTTATGCCCTCGTTTGTGATGGTATGGGCACAGGTGCAAAAGCCGCGGTTTCTTCAAGCCTTGCAGTTAATTTGCTTGAAAAATTAATAAAAGCAGGCTTCGGTATAAGGTCTGCAATAAAAACTGTGAATACATCACTTGTTTCAAAATCTAACGAGGAATGTTCTGTTACATTGGATATGATTGCCTTGGATATGTACACGGGTAGGGTGGAGTTTTATAAATGCGGAGCAAATAATACTCTTCACAAAAGAAAAGGAAAGATTTCAGATATTACAATTCAATCTTTGCCTATGGGAATACTTAATGAGGTTGATATAGGCTTTAGTTGTGGTGAGGTCAGCATAGGTGATGTGATTGTTATGAGCTCTGATGGTGTGCGTGAAGAAGATTTTTGGCAGTTAAGAAATGCTGTGAAAGTATTTGATAATGGCAATGTGCAGAATTTCACAACAGAAATTTCAGGTGTAATCAGGCGCTCACAGCCTGAGAAAAATGACGATTTTACAATGCTGACCATTGCGGTAACCAGTAACAATTAGGAGAATATATGTATAAATTTACAGGCTTTACGGAAAGTGCAAACAATGCGCTTAATTTTGCGGTTGAAAGTGCAGAAGACATGGGGCACACATATATAGGTAGCGAACATATTCTGCTTGGACTTTTGTCAGATACAAAAATGGTTTCTGCCTCTATTCTGGGGGTGAAAAAAATCACTCTGAAAAAAGCAGAGGATCAGATAAAGGCGACTGTAGGTATTGGTATGCCAACCACATTAACACCTGATGATATCACTCCGCGCTGTAGAAAAATAATCGAAAATGCATTGGTGCTGACTAACAAAAAAATCAGTAATGAAGCAGGAACAGAACAACTGCTCAAAGCACTTGTGCACGAGCCTGATTCCGCAGGCTGCAGAGTGCTTGTTGCACTGGGTGCACAGCCATATGAATTTTTTAATAGTTATAATTCCGGTTATAACGATTTGAATGAGGATAAAGAAAGCCGTAATCAAAAGACATCGAAATCCACATTGTCAAAGTACAGTCGAAATCTTACGGAGCTTTGCAGGTTGGGAGAAATTGACCCTGTAATAGGGCGCGATAAAGAGATTCAGAGGGTAATAGAAATTCTTTGCAGAAGAACAAAAAACAACCCTTGCCTCATTGGTGAGTCGGGGGTAGGGAAAACTGCTATTGCAGAGGGGTTAGCGTTAGAAATTGCTAATGGCAGAGCCCCCGAAATTCTAAAAAACAAGCAGATTGTAAGTGTTGATTTAACCTGTATGGTAGCAGGCACCAAATACAGAGGCGATTTTGAGGAACGCATTAAAAATATAATTGAAGAAGTATCTGCAGACGGAAATATAATTTTGTTTATAGATGAGCTTCATAATATTGTTGGTGCAGGCTCTGCAGAGGGTGCTGTTGATGCGGCAAATATATTAAAGCCGGGCCTTGCAAGGGGAGAAATACAGGTAATAGGCGCCACAACTATTGATGAATACAGAAAGTTTATAGAAAAAGATGCGGCATTGGAGAGACGCTTTCAGACAGTTTCTGTTGATGAACCATCTGAAGAAACTACATTTTTAATGCTTCAGGGAATAAAGAATTTATACGAAGAGCATCACGGTGTGAAAATTGACGATAGTGCCATAAAAGCCGCAGTTTCTTTGAGTGTCAGGTATATGACCGATAAATTTCTTCCCGATAAAGCAATTGATTTAATAGATGAAGCCGCCTCAAGGCTTCGTCTTAAAGGCTTTACACCACCTGAGGATATTCGTAATCTTGAGGAAAAGCTTAACTCTGTAGCAAGGAAAAAGACACAATCAATAGAAAACCAGAATTTTGAAATAGCCGCAAGCTACAGGGATAAGGAAAAAGAACTTTCTACAGTTCTGAAAACAAAAAAGCAACAATGGAAGGATAGTATGGCAACAGAAACACAGGTGGTAAAAGAAGAGGATGTTGCCCGTGTAGTATCAACTATCTGTGGCGTGCCCGTATCAAAGCTTACTAAAAATGAAAGTGAAAAGCTGTTGAGCCTTGAAGAACAGCTACACCAAAGAATTGTAGGTCAGAATGCGGCGGTGAGCGCTGTGTCAAAGGCGGTAAGGCGTGGCAGAGCTGTGTTTAAAAACCCAAAAAGACCTATTGGCTCATTTATTTTCTTCGGACCCTCGGGAGTTGGTAAAACAGAATTAACAAAGGCTCTTGCAGAGATCGTTTTCGGCTCAGAGCAGAATATTATCCGTTTTGATATGTCTGAGTATATGGAGAAGCATTCGGTATCCCGCCTCGTAGGTGCGCCACCGGGCTATGTGGGCTATGATGAAGGTGGCCAATTAACAGAAAAAATTCGCCGTCATCCGTATTCTATAGTCCTGTTTGACGAAATAGAAAAAGCAGATGCAGAAATATATAATCTGCTTTTGCAGATTCTTGAAGATGGGATTTTAACCGATTCGAACGGCAGAAGGTGTGATTTCAAAAACAGTATAATTATTATGACATCAAATATTGGTGCAAAGCTTATATCTAAGAGTGGCGGTGCTATAGGCTTTCGGGAAAATTCAAAGGGGAAAACAAACGAACGTATAAAAGAGTTGGTTTTAAATGAGGCTAAAAATATATTTAAGCCTGAATTTATAAACAGGGTAGACGAGATGATTGTTTTCGATGCTTTGTCTGAAGAAGATATTTATCATATCACGTGCAGTATGCTTAATGATATTTCAAATCGCTGCAAAAAGGCAGATATTATGCTTTCCTTTACAGATGAAGCGGTTAATGAAATTGCCCGTAAGGGTGTTGACCCTATGTATGGTGCAAGACCATTGCGCAGAGCTGTAACATCATATATTGAGGATCCGCTCTCTGAAAAATTCCTTTCGGGTGAAATTACTTCGGGTAAAAAATATAAGGTTGATTTTTCGGGAGGTAGCTTTAATTTTACTCCCTATGACTGATGCGGTATTTCTGTTACAGCCACAATAAGCATACCGATAAAACCTATACCGCAAACATTTTTTGCACATTCAATAAGCTCGTCTGAAAGAATCAATAAGTCATAGTAGCTTTCTGAATGGGTAGCTAAAATTGCGTAAACGGATGTTAAAATCAGAGAAAAAAATAATATAGTTGTTATTCTTGTAATCAAGCGTGTGTTAGAGCCGAATTGTCGGTAGCTTTCACACGCGCTTTTTATTTTGTTCATTACATAATCACCATACTAAGAATATTAAAAAACTCCTTGAAATTCAATGGTAATTGAACCCAAAATGTTGTTAAAGGTATTGCATATACATACTGTATTTGGTATAATTGAGTATAATTATTTTAATATGAGGTGCATATTATGAAATGTCCTTTTTGCAGTTTTGAAGAAAGTAAAGTAATTGACTCCAGGCCAACAGATGAGGGTGAGCGTATCCGCCGCCGTCGTGAATGTATGAGTTGTGCAAAGCGCTTTACCACATATGAGATAATTGAAAGTGTTCCTATTGTTGTTGTGAAGAAAGATAAATCACGAGAAGTATTTGACAGAGATAAACTTTTCAACGGAATGATGCGCGCATGCGAAAAGCGACCCGTATCAGTAGAAGTGATTGAAAAGGCTATTGATGAAATAGAAGCAGAGCTTCAGAATTCATTAGACAGAGAGGTAACCTCTGTTAAAATCGGTGAATGTGTTATGGATAAGCTTAAAGATATTGACGAGGTTGCATATGTGCGTTTTGCATCTGTTTACCGTCAGTTTAAGGATATTAACACATTTATGAGCGAACTCAAAAAGCTTCTTATTGAAGAATAAATAATTATGTCAAAGTTTATTTGTCCTGTATGTAAAGGTAAACTGGAAAGAAACGAAAAATCATACATTTGCAATAATTGTCACAGCTTCGATATTTCTAAAGATGGCTATGTTAATTTGCTTATGTCACAGCAAAGCTCTCTTAAACGCCATGGTGATGATAAGCTTATGGTACGTTCCCGTCGCGATTTTTTATCGGCAGGTTACTATGAGCAGTTGTGTAATAAGATCTGCGGAGTTGTTAAAGCTTACGCAAAGCCCTCTGCAACAATTGTAGATATCGGTTGCGGGGAAGGGTATTATTCGCAGGCTATCTGCTCTGTTTCGGGTTTTGAATTCTACGGAATAGATATTTCCAAGGATGCATTGAAATACGCCTCTAAATCAATTAAGAATGGTGAGTTTGCTGTTGCGAGTGCATTTAATCTACCTTTTGAAAGTCAGAGTGTAGGTTGCCTTTTGAATATTTTTGCACCATCTGCGTACGAAGAATTTTATCGCATTTTGAATGACGATGGGTATCTTATCAAGGCGGTACCTCTTGAAGACCATTTGTGGGAAATGAAATGCGCTGTTTATGAAGTTCCGTACAAAAACAAGCCTGAAATAAGAAACGAGGATTTGTTCGAACTTATTCATTTTGAAGAATTGAAATATCAGATTTATCTTAATAGTAGTGATGATATCGCAAATCTTTTCAGAATGACTCCCTACTATTACAAAACAAGTAAAGAGGCTACCGAGAAAATTTTAAATAAAGCAGAGCTTTCAACAACTGTTCATTTTGGTGTTGAGGTGTATAGAAAGAGGAAACATTATGAAGTTTGAAAATAATTGGGAATCCCTTAATAGCAGAAAGGTACCTGAATGGTTTGGAAAAGCGAAGTTCGGTATTTTTATTCATTGGGGTCTATACAGTATTCCGGCATATGCACCTGTTAAGGATTATGCAGAGTGGTATGGTTATGCCTGCAATATGGAAAATCCACAGACTCCTGCACAGGAAAAATATAAGGAATATCATAAAAAGCACTATAATTCAAGACCTTACTACGAGTTTAAGAATGAATTTACAGGTGAACGCTTTGATGCAGAAAAATGGGCAACACTTTTCAAACGCGCAGGTGCAAAATACATAAACTTTGTTTCTAAGCACCACGATGGTTATTGTCTTTATGAAACACAGTATGCACCCGAGCTTAACTCTGTAGAGTGTGCACCAAAAAGAGATTTCCTTATGGAACTTAAAAATGCTATGGAAGGTACCGGTGTTAAATTCGGTGTTTATCACTCTGTTTATGAATGGTGGCATCCGTATTACCTTGAGGATCCTGAAAAATATGCTTTAGAGCACCTTCACCCAATGCTCAAAGAGCTTGTAGAAAAGTATCAGCCGTATACACTTTTTACCGATGGTGAATGGGAGTACGAAAGCTCAGTGTGGCATTCAACAGAATTTTTACAGTGGCTTTACAATGAATCTTCTGTTAAGGATTACATTGTACCTAACGACCGTTGGGGTAAGGAAACACGAGGCAGAAAAGGCGGTAATTTTACTACTGAATACGGCATTATTGATGTTTATCTCGGCACGGAAAGACGAATTGAAGATGTTGAGTTAGACCGCCCTTTCGAAGAGTGCCGCGGTATAGGGTGCTCTTTTGGGATTAATAAGGAAGAGGGATGTGAGAATTATCTTTCTGTTAAGGAGCTTCTCAAAACTCTTTGCTCACTTGTATCAAAGGGTGGTAACTTCCTTCTTAACATTGGTCCTGATGCAGATGGTACAATTCCACCGCTTATGGAGGAGCGCCTTCTTGGTATGGGTAAATGGCTTGAAACAAACGGAGAGGCTATTTACGATAGCGAAGTGTACTTCAACAAAGCCCCCGATGGTGTTTACTATACTCAGCGCGATGGCTATGTTTATGCAATAACAGAAAAATTTCCATCAAAAGAAACAGTATTCGAAGCAATTGATTATAACGAAAACTACAAGGTTACTCTTCTGGGTAGTGATGCAAATATTTTCTTATCAGACTGCAACGGCAAGTTAGGTCTTAAAGCAGATATCTGCGCGCCAGAAGATGTAAATTCAGAACACTTGTATGTATACAGAATTGAAAAATGACTCATCCCATCAAACATTTTAAAACAATTACAAAGCATCGTCATCTCGTAATTAAGCATTGCTTTAAAGCGGGTGTTTTCTGGCAGGGCTTAAGGCACGATTTGTCAAAATATTCTCCAACAGAGTTTATTCCGGGTATGAAATATTACGCGGGTACACATAGCCCTAATGAAACAGAAAGGTCACTTTTTGGGTATTCTTTGGCATGGATTCATCACAAGGGCAGAAATAAGCACCATTTTGAATACTGGACAGATTATAATCCTGTATCAAAGGTTGTTGAGCCTGTGGAAATGCCTGTGCGTTATGTTGCCGAAATGTTTTGTGACAGAGTTGCCGCGGGTAAAATTTATAACGGAGATAAGTACACCGATCAATCTCCTATTGAGTATTTTATGAGAGGAAAGGGCAGAAGAGTAATTCACCCTAAAACCTCGGACCTGCTCGAAAGCTTGCTTACTATGTTATCTGAAAAAGGTGAGGATGAAACCTTCAGGTATATTCGTAAGCTTGTGAATGAAGATAAAAAATAAGTTAATGAATTGTAAACATTGTAAACAAAGTTTTATAACTTTTTAATTTTGTTGTTTTTTTAAAAACAATATGCTAAAATTCCAATAATGTGATTTTTAAGATATTTTTGACATATATTGTGGAGGATTTATGAAAAAATTTGCTTTATCAGTTACAGCTATTTCAGTTGTGGTGTCAGTTTTAACTTTATGCGGATGTGAAACAACCGTAAGCCTTGAGGAAACAACAACTAAAAAAGGCCCTTCTACAACAGCGGCTCCACCAACAGCAGTTGTTGATATTACCAACGAAGAGGGTACAGTTCTTGCAACAGAAACAGTAACCTTAACTATGTCTGCTCAGGATGAGGAAGAAGAAAAGAATTTCTTTGTGCCTGCAACACAGGTAACGGGCAATAACAACATATCTAACGATAGATTGCAACAGGCTTTACAGCAACAACAGGCAGCACAAAATCAGAATAAGAAGCCTCAGGCTACAGACAAAGATGAAGAAGAAAAAACAACTAAGAAAACAGATAAGTCCGAGGAAGAGAAGCCCACAAAGAATTCTGATAAGCCGGAGAAAACAACAAAGAAACCAAAAGAAGAGAAAACAACTAAAAAACCAACTATAACCAAAAAACCGGAAAAAACAGAGGAGCATACAACAAAGCCTGTTGTAGAGTCTGCTACTAAACCGGAAAAAGTTGAGCATACTACAGAAAAGGCTACAACGCAGGAAACAACAAGTGCTCCTGTTGAAACTGCACCTATAGTTCAGGATGATGCCGCAGTTTTACGTTCAGACCAATACATGATTAGTGCGCGTCTTGTTGACAGTGAAGGTGTTACCGGCACATACAAAATTGCCAAGAATGGTAAAAGATCTTCTGTTTCCTTGGTTTATAACGGTGTTCCAATGATTGTTATCCTTGGAGAAGAAGAGTGGTATGTTCTTTCTGTTGAAGATAAAACATATATCACAATTCCTAAAGAAATGATCAAGGAAAATGCTTCTGACGACGAAATGGCAGAGTTACTTATGGATGATCCGTTTAATTTTGAAAGAGAAATTGTTGCCGAAACAACTGAAACAATTGATGGCATAGAGTATAATGTTGTTGAGTATGTTGATGGTAATAAGGATTATTTTGTAGGTAAAACAATCATTAAGACAACAGCAACAGACAATAGCGTGATGTATTACGATACAGTTTCTCCTTTTGCACCTGAGTCATTGTTTGTTCCACCTGAGGATTATACCGAAACAGAGGTTAATCAGGAAAATGCGGCGGAAATTATGAGCTCAATTGACCCATCAGCTACTGTACCAACAAGGGCAGAAACAACAGCGGAAGTTGAAGAGAAAATAGAAGCCCCCGCTCAGGAGCCGGCAGGTGAGCCTGCAGAGGCTAATGCAGAAGCACCGGTAGAAGAGGCTACTGATGAATAAGGTAGCATTAGTTACAGGCGGAGCAAAGGGAATTGGTGCATCAATTTGCCGTGTTCTTGCAGAAAATGGCTACAATATAGCTATAAACTACAACACATCTTTTGCTGATGCACAAAAACTTAAAGAAGAGCTTTCAAAGCTTGTTGATGCGGAAATCTTTAAAGCAGATATTTCTGTTTCGTCAGATGTAAATGATATGTTTTCAGAAATAGAATCCTATTTCGGCGGTGTAGATGTTCTTGTTAATAATGCAGGGATTGCTCAGCAAATGCTGTTTACTGATATTACCGATGAAATGTGGCATAAAATGATAGATTCAAATTTATCAGGTGCATTTTATTGTTGCAGACGTGCTTTGCCTTATATGATTAATAAGAAACAGGGTAATATTATAAACATCTCCTCTATGTGGGGTGAGGTAGGCGCATCAATGGAAGTTCATTATTCAGCATCTAAGGCAGGGGTTATCGGGCTCACAAAAGCTCTTGCGAAGGAAGTAGGGCTTTCGGGTATAAGAGTTAATGCTGTTTCACCCGGTGTAATTGCAACAGATATGATGTCGGGCTTTAGTGAGGATGACATGGCTGTTCTTCAAAACGATACACCGCTTAACAGTATAGGCATTCCCGAAGATGTTGCTAATGCGGTAGCTTTCCTTGTTTCAGAGAAAGCGGGGTTTGTTACAGGGCAAGTCCTTTCCGTAAACGGCGGTTATATTATTTAATTTAATTACTTGAATCCACAGAAACAACTGTGTTAAATTACGTGTTAACACTTGTTTTTCTGTGGATTTTTTGTTTTGTTATTCTCATTTGTTGACAATTGAAATAAATAAAACTATAATGATAATATCTGTGTTTATATGTAAATAAGAGAAGGTGATTATTTTGAAAAAGAGATTTTGGGCTTGGGTGGTTTTTTTGGTTGTATTAATTGGTGTTTTTGCCACCGCAAGTGTTTCAGCAAGTGCCGCATATTCTCAGACAGGTACTGTTACAGGTACAATGCAGGATACATCCTCTCCATCAAACGGGAAATTAGAATGGGCTTTTACATATGACAAATCTACAGGTATGGCAAGCCTTACAATTACAGGTAATGGTTATATGCCAAATGCAACGGAGGATTCCTGGCATAAGGTACAAAACGAGGTTCAGTGCTACATCAATAAGCTTGTTATAGGCGATGGTGTTAAAAGCATAATGGAAGAGGCTTTTGCACAGGAAAAATACCTGACAAGTGTTAAGCTTCCTGCAAGTATTGAAAGTATTGGTGAAAATGCTTTCTGTTATACTGCTCTTACAGAAATAAATATACCTGCAAAGGTGGATTATCTTTCCGGCAAGATGTTTTATGGCTCTCGTATTTCAAAATTTAATGTTTCATCCGATAATCCATATTACAAATCACACAATGGTGATGTTTATTCAAAAAGTATGAAAACCTTGGTTGTGAGTGCACCGGGTAAGTATCTTGAAAACAGCTCTTACCAAATGCAAATTCCTTCAAGTGTTTATAAAATTGACCCGTATGCTTTTTATATGTCTCCAATAAAAAGTATTGTTATTCCTTCTAATGTTAAAGAAATCAGGCAAATGGCATTTGCGGGGTCTTCGTTAACAGATATACGTATTCACAGCGGACTCAGAAAAATTTATGATAGTGTTTTTCTTTCTTGCGATAAACTAACAAGTATCGTTCTTCCTCATACAGTAGATTATTTAGGCTATTACTCTATTGGTTATACATACAAACTAAATATGGAAGACGTAGAATATGTTCTTGATATGCATGGTATTAATCATGGATTTCTTACACCATCAAACTGTCAGATATATCTTGCTCAGGCAGGTTACACAATTGAACAGTTTATGGTATGTGTTCCTAATGATACTACGGTTATTTATGCTCCAACCGGCTCGTTAGGTGAAAGCTATGCATATAACAATAATTTAAAATACAGTATTCGCGAAGCCGATTATACAAGGGTTAATACAGTTAAGATTGTTGAAGGTGGTATTGCAGTAAAGTGGAGTGCCTCAACAAATGCTACAGGCTACAAGGTTTTTCGTAAAAACTCTAATGACGAGTGGGTTTTGATCGGAACTGTTAAGAGTGGTAAAACCACAACCTATATCGATAAAAATCCACGAAACAATACATACAATGAATATACAGTTAAAGCCTTCAATAAAAATGGTGTTGCTGTATATGAAGATAAAGGTGTTTCTTGTTTCTTCATAAAACAACCAAGAATTAACGAAGTGGAGAAAACCTCTAAAGGCGTTAAGGTTACATGGGAAAAGGTTTCCGGTGCCGAGAATTACTATGTGTACCGTAAAATGCCGGGTAAAACCGATTGGGTAAGGTACAAAATCTTCTCATCAAAAACAACGAAGTTTATAGATGCAAATGTTGAATTGAATAAAAAATATGCCTATGCAGTAAGGGCGAAAAAAGGTAGTGTTTTAAGCTCCTACAGCTCAAAGGGTGCAGAAATAACAGTTGTTTCTCCCCCTAAGCTTACAGTAGCAAATGCAACAACAGGTGTTGTTTTAAAATGGCAATTCAGCCCTAAGGCGGATTCCTTTAAAATATTCCGAAAAACCTCGTCATCCGATTGGAAGCTCATATCCACAGTTAAAGGCGATGTTCGTAAATTTGTAGATAAAAATGTTTCAGGCGGAACAAAATACCTCTACAAAATAGCGGTTGTTTCAGGTGGCAGAGTATCAGTAAGAACAGAAAGCAATCCATCTGTTTTGGCTATAAAAGCACCTATGAAATATACCGTTGCCAACAAGACCACAGGTGTTGTTATTAAATGGTCCAAGTGCGCAGGTGCAAAGGGTTACTATGTTTACAGAAAGACCTCTTCATCCGGTTGGACTAAAATTGCCACACTTGAAGGTGTAAGTAAGGTTTCTTATGTAGATAAAAATGTGAAAAATGGTGTTACGTATACCTATAGAATAAAGGCTTATAATGGCAAAACTGTCAGCGCATATAATTACAATGGCGTAAAGATTATTTTTCTTAATGCGCCAAAGGTATCCTCTATAAAAAGCACAAGCTCAGGTATGCAGGTGAAGTATTCTGCAACCGCGGGTGCACAAGGATACTATATTTACAGAAAAACCTCTGATACATCATGGAAAAAGATTGCCACAGTAAAAAGCGGTAGTACAAAGGTTTATTATGATAAAAAAACCCAAAAAGGCAAGTCTTATGCATATACTGTAAGGGCATACAAGAACAGTTCCCAAAGCAGTTATTATTCCACAACTAAACTAGTTAAGGATACTCATTGATATGTTTTTTAAAAAGAAAAAAGCCACAGAGCAAACAGGGTACAGATATACCCCGAGGCAGTTTGATAGAGACGAAAAAATTGCAATTCAAAAAATCGTTTCTTCAATACCTGTAACGAGGAAATTGCTTTCGCAGGATTTACTTGTTACGGCAATAAATAACTTTGTTGTGAAGAATATTAAAATTGGCTCAACAGCCGCCCACCATGTAAACACAACAAAGCATCCGCAATTGTTTTTTCAATCCTTTAAGGAATTAATCTCGAGCACACAGGAGCTACAGAAACTGGAGCCTTACTGGCGTTTTGAAGGGCACACCCCAACAGAACAGCTTGAGGATTTAGAGCTCAGAAAAGATAAAATCATTAAAGGCTTTATACACGATTCCTTTACTGATTTAGTGGAGCAGATTGAAAAGACAAAAAGCCCGTCAGCAAAACAAAAGCTGTTTGATACATATCAGGCATCTTTAATAAACAATATTGATGTTTGCGGTGAAGAAAACTTTGAATTTTTCAAAGAGCTTTGCCGGGACAAGCTTAACATAAAGGAGTAAAAGAAAATGGCTTATCTTACCGATATTGAAATTGCACAGAATTGTAAAATGAAACCTATTACCGAGATTGCCGCAAAAGCATGCGTAGGTGACGAATTCCTTGAGCCTTATGGCAAATACAAGGCAAAGATAGATTTATCATATCTTAAGACAAAGGATAAAGAGGGTAAGCTTGTACTTGTTACAGCTATTACACCAACACCTGCAGGTGAGGGTAAAACAACAACAACCATCGGCCTTGCAGATGGTATGAATATTTTAGGTTATAACACTTGTGTTGCTCTTCGTGAGCCATCACTTGGTCCTGTTTTTGGTGTTAAAGGTGGTGCCGCAGGTGGCGGATATGCTCAGGTTGTTCCAATGGAAGATATTAACCTTCACTTTACAGGTGACTTCCACGCTATAGGTGCTGCAAACAACCTTCTTGCTGCAATGCTTGATAACCACATTCAGCAGGGTAATGCTCTTGGTATTGACGTAAAGAGAATTACCTGGAAGCGTTGTGTAGATATGAATGACCGTCAGCTTCGTAATATTGTTGATGGTTTAGGTGGCAGAATGCAGGGCGTTCCTCGTGAGGATGGCTTTGATATTACTGTTGCAAGTGAAATTATGGCGGTGTTCTGCCTCGCAACATCTGTTACAGACCTTAAGGAAAGACTTGCAAGAATAGTTGTTGCATATAACTATGAAGGTAAGCCTGTTACTTGTGGTGATATTAAGGCACAGGGAGCTATGACAGCACTTCTTGTAGATGCTGTTAAACCAAACCTTGTTCAGACACTCGAGGGTACACCTGCATTTGTTCATGGTGGTCCTTTTGCAAACATTGCACACGGCTGTAATACTGTTTTGGCAACTAAAATGGCATTAAAAACAGCGGATTATGCAATTACAGAAGCAGGCTTCGGTGCAGATTTAGGCGCAGAAAAATTCCTTGATATCAAGTGCCGTGCGGCAGGTATAAAGCCAAACGCAGTAGTAGTTGTTGCAACAGTACGTGCTCTTAAAATGCATGGTGGTCTTAAAAAAGACCAGCTTGGTGATGAAAATATAGAGGCACTGGGTAATGGTATTCCAAACCTTCTTCGTCACGTTTCAAATATCAAAAATGTTTACAATCTTCCTTGCGTTGTAGCAGTTAACCGCTTCCCAACAGATACAGATAACGAAATTGAGTTCATTATTGCAAAGTGTAAAGAGTTAGGCGTAAATACTGTTCTTTCAACTGTTTGGGCAGATGGTGGCAAGGGCGGTGTAGAGCTTGCTAAAGAGGTTGTTCGTCTTTGCAATGAAGAGGATAACTCAGGCTTTACATACTCATATGAAGATGATACAACAATTGAGGAAAAGCTTAATGCAATCGTAACAAAGGTTTATGGCGGTACAGGTGTTGAGCTTACTGCAAATGCAAAGAAACAGGCAGAATCACTTGTTGCTGATGGCTTCGGCAAGCTTCCTGTTTGTGTTGCAAAAACACAATACAGCTTCTCTGATGACCCTGCAAAATTGGGTGCTCCCGATGGCTTTAAGGTAACAGTAAGAAATCTTAAGGTTTCTGCAGGTGCAGGCTTTATAGTTGCACTTACAGGTGATATTATGACAATGCCCGGTCTTCCGAAAGCACCTGCTGCTGAAAGAATTGACGTAGACGAAAACGGCAAAATAACAGGTCTTTTCTGATATGAGTTACGCAACCTGGTTTTCTATGTTTTTTCTGTGGTTTGTTATATTTTACACAGCCTACAAGAAAAAGCGATTTGTAAAAAACAGGCAGAAAAAACGTAGCAGAGGTAAAGTTGAAATGGAAAAGATTATTAACCAATATATGAATAAACCGGTTGTTCTCAGTCTTATTGATGATTCTTTTGATAACGAGGGAGAAATCATAGAATATTCAGATGGTTGGATTGTTTTCAAAACCAAAAAAGGTGAGCAACACGCAATTAATTGCGATTTTATTATTAAAATCAGAGAGAAAAAAGTAAAAAAATAACGGAGTATTTACAATGGAAAACACAACAGTAGAAAAAAAGAAAATAGTTTTAAGCTGTATTCAGCCTACAGGCACACCAACCTTGGGTAATTACCTTGGCGCGCTTAAAAACTGGGCAAGTATGTTTGAGGATTATAACTGTCTTTATGGTGTGGCTGACCTGCACTCTATAACAGTACCCACATTCCGTGAAAATCCTCAGCAGTTAAAGAAAAATACAATGGAGCTTTATGCCCTTCTTCTTGCAATTGGTCTTGATCCTGAAAAGAATATTATCTTTGTGCAAAGTCAGGTACCTACCCATGCCCAATTAGGTTGGATTCTTAATTGTTATACTCAGTTTGGTGAAGCTTCCCGTATGACACAGTTTAAGGAGAAAAGTCAGCGATTAGGTGAGAATATTTCTGTTGGTCTTTTTGATTATCCTGTTCTTATGGCAGCAGATATTCTCATTTACAATGCAGACTATGTGCCTATCGGCGCAGACCAGAAACAGCACCTCGAGCTTGCAAGAAATATCTGTGACCGCTTCAATGCGATTTATGGAAATGTGCTTAAAACACCTGACCCGTTTATTGGTAAGGCTGGTGCAAAGATCACATCTCTTCAGGACCCAAGCAAAAAAATGAGTAAGTCTGATGATAATCCTAAGTCTTATATTTCAATGCTTGATGAGCCTAATGTAATTATGAAGAAAATCAAGTCTGCCGTTACAGATAGCGAGGCTTGCGTAAGGTATGCAGAGGGTAAGGACGGCATAAATAACCTTATGACAATTTATTCCTGCTGTACTGGTAAAACCTACGAAGAAATTGAAAAAGAGTTTGAGGGTAAAGGCTACGGCGATTTCAAAACTGCTGTTGGTGAAGCAGTAGTTGCAGAGCTTGCACCTATTCAGGCTCGTTACAAAGAGCTTATTAACGATAAAAAATACCTTGAAGAGTGTATGAAAAAAGGTGCCGAAACGGCAACAAGAATTTCCCAACGTACACTTGATAAGGTGATGAAAAAAATAGGCTTTTATCAGACAAAGTGATTAAAAAAACGGATATCGGACGCAGGTGCTTGATGCATTATCAGTCAGATCTCCGATAAACTATATGTTAAAAGGATAGTATATTCCGTGCAATATACTATCCTTTATTTTTGTGCTTAATCGGGATGGTGGTAGGTAGTTCTTTAATCCATTTTCTTCAGTTAGAAAGAACAAAAAACATTAATTTATTATTAATGTGATAGTTTATGTTCTTTTTGAAAATTCTGTTTTGAAATAAAAGCTTTGTTTTGTTCATAGTTTGTTTACATTTTTGCGACAAGAACACAACACTTGTATGTTATATTGATTACAGATTAAATTTTGATTGGGGATCCTTGTAATGCAGAAGGTAGTATCGTTTATTCTGGCAATAGTTTTTGCTGTATGTGAGTTTAATTTAGTTTCTGTTGCTGTATATGATGAAACTGATTATTTATCTCTGGAAAAATTTACGAACGGCTTTGTTGATTTGGTTTCAGAGAATAAGTTGATTGTTTCTGAAAGTGCAGATGTTTATTACGGTTCACCAAACCAAGATTCTGTTGTTGGTAATAACACTACAGAGAAAGCAGAAAAAACTAACAGATTAATAGTGAAATCCGCAGAAATGCTCAAGCCTCTTGACTCTGTTGGCTATGTTTACGGCTATAACGATTTACATATTCTGCAGTTTGATAACAGAAAATCATTTGAAAAAGCATATGAATATTATGATTCTCTGAAATGTGTTGAATATGTTGAAGAGGATTTATATTTAAGTGAGGCTGTTGTGGATGACGGAATTGTTATTGAAAGCGCATTGGATTATCCAACAATAGTTCAATCAAATATGTTCGGTTATTCATCAGCAAAAAAAGACTCTGACGGCTATGCTGTTGATATTGCTGTTGTTGATTCAGGCGTTCAGCATGACCACGATTTCCTAAAAGGCAGAGTTGTAGATACGGGTTTTAACAGCATTTCAGACAATGGTACAGCCTATGACGACAGAGGTCACGGAACCCATGTTGCAGGTATAATTGTTGCAAATACACTTTCAAATGTAACAGTCTATGCGTATAAAGCGCTAAATAAATCAGGTTCAGGTACTGCCGCTCAGGTTTCTTTAGCAATTGATGCTGCCATTGAAGATGGTATGGATGTTATTAACCTCAGTGTACAGATGGCGGGATACAGCGAAGCTTTGCACGAAGCAGTTGTAAGAGCCTATAATGCAGGTATTACAGTTGTAGCTGCGGCCGGTAACAAAGGTGTTGATATAGCTCAGACACAGTATTCACCCGGTTGCTTCGATGAAGTAATATCTGTTATGTCCTGTTCAAACCAAAGATATATATCAGAATTTTCAAACTATGGCACGCCTTGTGATTTTGCTGCACCGGGCGAAAATATTCTGAGCACATATATTGGTAATCAATATAAAATTACATCCGGTACATCTATGGCTTCTCCGTTTATATGTTCCGCGGTTGCCTATGAGCTTGCTAAAAATAATGCATTATCTCCGAATGAAGTTAGTGCGAATTTGTCAGCAAAAACCCAATGGTGCTACGGTTCTCCAAGGGGTAAATGTGTATATCCCGCAAATAAAGCAACTCTTTCAGGAAAAACCGAAGCTCCTGTTTTTGAACTCGATTCATGTGGTTTCCTTGGTTCGATGACTGTTTCTATTTCTTGTGCAACAGCCAATTCAGATATATTCTATTTATTGGATGGCGAGCAAACATATACAAAGTACACAGGACCGTTTTCCATAGACAAAACATCCAATATTTCTGCTTTTGCAATTTCCGGTTCAAATAACAATAGTGAGACCAAAAGTGTAAAATATACACTTGTTAGTGGTAATGCCTCAGATTATGTTGTTGATGAAGCAAATACACTTGTTGGTTATTACGGTGATGGTATATCCATTAACATTCCGTCATATATAGATGGCAGAAGAGTTTCAAGTGTGGCAGCTTCTGCTTTTTCGGGAAATAAAAATATTGTTAATATTACCTTTGAGGAAACCCTTACATCCATTGGTGAAAATGCATTTACCGGTTGTGATGAACTTCTTACAGTTACTGCACCGAAGTGTACGGGAATAGGAGAGGGTGCATTCAAGGGATGCCAGAAATTCCAACGGTTTACATCGGGATCACTTAGAAATATAGGTGCAGAGGCTTTTGTGAATTGTCCTGTATTTAATAGTTTTTCCAATATGGATAACATTGTGTCCGTTGGAAATAGTGCTTTTGAAAACACAGAATCATTTACTGAATTTTCATCACCTGTACTTGAAACAATAGGGGATTCTGCTTTCAAAAACTCTAATATTTCATCATTAGGCATAAGCACCGCAATTTCTGTTGGTGATTACGCTTTTTATGGGTGCTCAGCATTGTCTTCTGTTGTTTTAACAAATGCGTTGACACTTGGTGTAAGTGCATTCGAGAATTGTGTGAAATTAACTACTGTATCAGCAACATCTGCCGAACAGATTTCAGATGCTTGCTTTAAGGGATGTGTGTTGTTGTCTTCAACACAATTCGGTAGTGTAAAAACAATCGGTTCATATGCATTTGGTGATTGTGAAAAAGTTGCGAAGTTTAATTTTGCAGGTGTTGAAGTTGTTAAAACACACGCATTTGACGGAACAACCATTTCATCGGTATCAAGTGACACAATTACAACTCTTGAACCCTATGCTTTTGATAATTGCTGGAACCTTACAAGTATAACACTCAATGGTCTTAAAACTGTTGATTTTGCAATGTTTGAGGGTGCT
>JAZSCV010000083.1:0-30688 GCA_045530855.1 Acutalibacteraceae bacterium | reverse complement strand
AATTTAATATATCACCCGTAATATACTTAAACTAAAACAACAGTACCATTGTGAAATGGTCCCCCCTTTTTCGAAAAAGGGATAGGCTATCGCATAACTTTAGTTTTTCGATAAATTTAATTCTTGCGAAGCTCTGGCATCCGGCATCTGGTAACTGGCATCTTTACAATCGCAATGCAGTTCCAAAATTTTGAATTTTGTATTTTGAATTTGTAATTTCCTGCGAAGCCCTGGTAGCTGGCATCTGGCATCTGGTAACTGGCATCTTTACAATTGCAACGCAGTTCCGAAATTTTGAATTTTGTATTTTGAATTTGTAATTTTCCGTGAATCATAATTTAACTACACAACTTTACGAGGTGTTTGTATGCGCGAAAAAGATACCACAATTAAATATATGTTCCGCGAGGTTAACGACATCACACCCGAAATCATTAAAGAAATCGGCATTGAGGCTATTGTTTTTGATCTTGATAATACTACTGTCAAGGATGCTACTTTTACTACAATTCCAGGTGCAATTTCCTGGATAAAGGAGCTTAAAGAGGCGGGCATTCCTGTTGGCATTGTTACAAATACACCCCGTATAAGGGCGTATTGGTTTTCAAAAACCTTTGGTGTAAAATTCCACGGCTTTGCAAGAAAGCCCTTGCCCTATGGTATACTCAGAATGAGCAGAAAATTAGGTGTACCCGTAGGCAAAATAGGTATGGTCGGAGACCAGGTTTTTACCGATATTGCGGCGGCAAACCGTTGCGGAGCGGTGCCCTTGCTTGTTGACCCTGTTGAAAATAAATGGTTCTGGAAAAATCACTATAAAAAATATCGCATAAAAGAAAAGCCTATTCGCGAAGCATTTTTAAAGGAGCACGGTTACTATGGAGAAAATAAATAAACTGCAGGATTTTCTTAAAAACTCCCACGAGGCAATTCTTATTTATTCTCCTGTAATCAGGCGGTATTTCACAGGCTTTCCGTCATCGGATGGATATCTTTTAATCACAAAAGAGGATGCTGTTTTCTTTACAGACAGCCGTTATATAGAGGCGGCGCAAAGCCAATGTGTGTGCAAAGCAGAGCAGGTAACAAAGGTTGCAAATGAAGTAAAGGAATATGTAAAAAAGAACGGTATTTTTAAGATATATACGGAAAGAAGCCGTCTTTCTGTTAGTATGGCAGATTTTTTCAAAACAGTTTTTCTGCCCTGCAGAGTAACCCCGTCAAAAAGGCTTGAAAAGAAAATAAGTGAATTAAGAATGGTTAAATCTCAGGATGAGATTGAGTGTATAAAAAAAGCACAGACCATTGCTGAAGAAGCCTTTGAACATATTTTAACCTTCATAAAACCCGGTGTTACAGAAAAGCAGATTGCTCTTGAATTAGATTTTTATATGCTTTCTCACGGTGCAGAGGCGCTTTCCTTTGAAACAATTGCCGTAACAGGTAAAAAAAGCTCTATGCCACATGGTGTACCCGATGATACAGTTGTAAAAACGGGTGACTTCATAACAATGGATTTCGGCGCGGTTTACAAGGGTTATCATAGTGATATGACACGCACTGTTGCCGTTGGTAAGGTTAGTGATGAGCAACGAAAAATTTATGAAATTGTTTTACAGGCACAAAAAAATGCATTATCACAAATAAAATGCGGTGAGTTCTGCAAAAAGGTTGATGCAGCGGCAAGAGATATAATATCCGATGCAGGCTACGGTGAATATTTCGGCCACGGCACAGGTCATGGTGTTGGCGTTGAAATACACGAGGAGCCGAATCTTTCGCCTAATTCTGATGCTGTTTTACAGGTTGGAAATGTTGTAACGGTTGAGCCGGGTATATACCTTCCCGGTAAATTCGGTGTGCGTATTGAGGATATGGCACTTATTACTGAAGATGGTTTCGAGAATCTTACAAAAACACCGAAGGAGCTGATTATAATTGAAGTATGACAGCTTCGAGGAATTGAACAAGGTGTGCCTTGATTGTTCAAAATGCGGTCTTTGTGAAACACGTACAAATATTGTTTTTGGTGTAGGTAATCCACAGGCGGATATTATGTTTGTGGGTGAGGGCCCCGGTGAAAATGAGGACCTTACAGGTGAGCCCTTTGTGGGCAAGGCAGGTCAGCTTCTTGATAAGTATCTGCAGGTAATAGATCTTGACAGAAAAAAGAATATTTACATTGCAAATATTGTAAAGTGCAGACCACCTCAGAACAGAGACCCAAAGCCCGAAGAGCAAGAGGTTTGCATAGATTGGTTAAGGCAACAAACAAGGCTGATTAAGCCAAAAATCATAGTGTGTCTTGGTAGAATTGCCGCACAGAAAATAATTTCAGAGGATTTCAGGGTAACAAAACAGCACGGGGAATTTATTCAGAAAGGCAATATCCTTTTTATGGGTACCTTTCACCCTGCGGCACTACTGAGAAACCCTTTAAATAAGCCTGATGCACTTGAGGATTTCCAAAAACTCAGGGACAAAATAAGTGAATTAAACATAGAAATATAAATAAAATGCAAGGAGATTTTTGCTATGAAACAGTACATTGAAAACGGAAAAGCAATTCTTGGTATTGAGTTTGGCTCAACAAGAATCAAAGCAGTTCTTATTGACGATGAGGGTGCAGTTCTTGCTGTAGGTGGTTACGATTGGGAAAACAGCCTCAAAAACGGCATCTGGACATATGGTATGGACGAAATCTATGCAGGTCTTAAGGGTAGCTATGCATCACTTAAGGCAGATGTTAAGGAACAATACGGCATCACTCTTAAAACTCTCAAAGCAATCGGTATCAGCGGTATGATGCACGGCTACTTGCCATTTAATGCAGAGGGCGAGCTCCTTGCAGATTTCAGAACCTGGAGAAACACAATTACAGGTGAAGCTGCAGAAAAGCTTACAAAGGAGTTTAATTTCAATATCCCTCAGCGCTGGAGCATTGCGCACCTTTATCAGGCAATTCTCAATGGCGAAGAGCATGTAAAGGATATTGCATATTTCACAACACTTGCAGGCTTTATTCACACTCTTCTTACAGGTGAAAAGGTTTTGGGTATCGGTGAAGCATCAGGCATGTTCCCAATGAACGGCAACAACTATGACCAGACTATGATTTCCGCCTTTGATAAGCTTATAGACGGCAAATTCCCTTGGAAAATTGCCGAAATTCTTCCAAAGGTTCTTGTTGCAGGCGACTCTGCAGGTGCTCTTACAGTGGAAGGCGCAAAGCTTCTTGACGTTGACGGCGACCTTGAGGCAGGTATTCCTATGTGTCCTCCTGAGGGTGATGCAGGTACAGGTATGGTTGCAACAAACAGTGTAAGAATCAGAACAGGTAACGTTTCTGCAGGTACATCTGTTTTTGCTATGATTGTTCTCGAAAAAGCACTTAAAAAGCTTTACGAGGAAATTGATATGGTTACAACCCCTGATGGCGCACCTGTTGCAATGGTGCATTGCAACAACTGCACATCAGATATTAACGCATGGGTAAATCTCTTTAAAGAGGTTGCAGACCTTGCGGGTGCAAATATTAATATTGGTGACCTTTTCACAGCCCTTTTCAAAAAATCTGCAGAGGCAGATGCTGATTGTGGCAGACTTCTTTCCTATAACTATTTCTCAGGTGAGCATATTACAGGCTTTGAAACAGGTAAGCCTCTTTTCGTAAAAGAGCCTGACAGTAACTTCTCACTTGCAAACTTTATGAGAGTACAGCTTTTCACTTGCTTTGGTGCTCTTAAAACAGGTCTTAAAATCCTTGATGATGAAAATGTTGGTGTAGATAAAATCCTTGGTCACGGCGGCTTTTTTAAAACACCTGTTATTGGTCAGAGTGTCCTTGCCGCAGTTATGAATGCACCTGTTTCTGTTATGGAAACTGCAGGCGAGGGCGGTGCATGGGGTATTGCTGTGCTTGCTGCATACGCTGTAAACAAGGCAGAGGGTGAAAGCTTCCCTGACTACCTTGATAACAAGATTTTTGCATCACAGAAAATGACAACTCTTGAACCGGATAAGGCAATAACAGACAGCTTCAATGCCTTTATGGAAAGCTATACAAAAGGCCTTGCAATCGAAAGAGCCGCAGTTGAAATGAAGTAATGTTTTCCGTGGTGTAACACCGTAGAATTTCTTTTTAGGAATTATAAAATTGCATATTTAAAAGACATTTCCCGTTATAAAGGAAAAATCTTACGAAAACTCACTAAAAACACTTGTCAACGATGGTTGGCAGGTGTTTTTTAATGGCTTTTTTATTGACATATATATACATTTACTTTATAATGTAAACTGTATAACTATTAATATGTCTTATTGCGGTTACTTTTAAAAAAACAAAAAAATCAGTAGAAAACGGAGCTTTTAAAAATGGAAATTAAGCCTTTTGAAAATAAAATATGGCTCTCTTCTCCCACTATGCATGGGGAAGAATTTGAGTATATGAAGGAAGCCTACGAAACTAACTGGATGTCTACGGTCGGTGCTAATATTAACGAGGTTGAAAAGGGCATCTGTAACAAGCTTGGTTGTAAATATGCGGTTGGGCTTGCAACAGGTACATCTGCTTTGCATATGGCTGTAAAGCTTGCGGGAATAAAAAAAGGTGATAAGGTGTTTTGCTCAGATATGACCTTTGCCGCAACACTTAATCCCGTTGCTTATGAGGGCGGTATTCCTGTTTTTATTGATACAGAGTACGGCACCTGGAATATGGACCCTGCGGCACTTGAAAAAGCCTTTGAGCTTTACCCGGATGTTAAGGCATGTGTTGTTGTTCACCTTTATGGTGTGCCTGCAAAGATGGACGAAATCAGAGAAATCTGCACCCGCCATGGTGCAGTTGTAATTGAAGATGCGGCAGAATCTCTCGGTGCAACCTACAAGGGTGTGCAGACAGGTACTTTAGGAGATTTTTCTGCAATATCATTTAACGGCAACAAGATTATAACCGGCTCTTCAGGTGGTATGCTTCTTACAGATGATGAGGAATGTGCTGCTAAGGTGCGTAAGTGGTCAACACAGTCAAGAGAAAATGCACCATGGTATCAGCACGAGGAGCTTGGCTACAACTACAGAATGAGTAATGTTATTGCAGGTGTTGTAAGAGGTCAGCTCCCTCACTTAGAGGAGCATATAGCACAGAAAAAAGCAATTTATGAAAGGTACAAAGAGGGCTTTAAGGATTTACCTGTAAAAATGAACCCCTTTGACGAAGAAAATACAAAGCCTAACTTCTGGCTTTCATGTATGATTATTGATGAGGATGCAATGTGCAAGCAGGAGCGCGGTGATTTAACTGTTTGCTATGAAACAAAAAAAGGAAAATCCTGTCCTACAGAAATTCTTGAAAAAATAGCAGAGATAAATGCAGAGGGCAGACCAATATGGAAGCCAATGCATATGCAACCAATCTACAAAAACAATCCTTTTGTTTCTGTTGACGGAAAAGATGTTGGTGCAGATATTTTCCGCAGAGGCTTGTGCCTTCCGAGTGATAACAAAATGACTGCCGACCAGCAGGCGGTAATTATAGAAGTTGTAAAAAGGTGTTTTGAATAATTATGTACGGAAAATGTATTAAAAGACTTTTAGATTTTGTTCTTTCTTTCACAGCATTACTTGTTTTATCCCCTGTGTTATTGCTCCTTGTTATTATGGGCGCAATACAAATGGGCGGAAACCCTTTTTTCTTCCAGAAAAGACCGGGTAAAATCGGTAAAGACGGAGAAGAAAAAATATTTACGCTCATAAAATTCAGAACAATGAGCAACAAAAAAGACGAAAACGGAAATCTCCTGCCTGATTCACAAAGGTTAAATAAATACGGCAGATTATTAAGAGCTACTTCTCTTGATGAAATTCCTGAGCTTATAAATATCCTTAAGGGTGATATGTCTTTCGTAGGTCCAAGGCCTTTGGCAGTAAGCTATCTTCCGTACTATACAGAGGAGGAAAGGCATCGTCACGATGTAAGACCCGGTCTTACAGGACTTGCTCAGGTAAGCGGAAGAAACTCCATAAGCTGGGAGAAAAAGTTTGAATACGATGTTCAATATGTTAATAATATGTCTTTAGCTATGGATATTAAGGTTATGTTCCTTACAGTCAAAAAAGTTTTTGTGCGTGAGGGTATAGGTCAGGGAGAGCAAAGACCTGTCAGCCTTAGTGTTGAGAGAGCAGATATGGTTCAAAAATGATAGATTCGGAGGGCGTTTTATGTTCGAGAAATGCAAAGGTAAAAAATTACTGATAATCGGTGTTGAAGAAAACGACTCCATTGTCCGTGCCGCTCAGGAAATGGGTGTGTATGTTGTTCTTATAGACAGAAATGCAGATGCCTTTGATACAGAGGGTAAACACCTTGCAGACGAAATATGGAAAATGGATTATTCCGATATTGATTCTGTTGTAAAAAAATGTCAGGAAGAAAACATAGATGGCCTTATGACAGGCTATAGTGAATTTAAGGTTTTGTTTGCCGCAAAAATATCTGAAAAATTAGGCAAGCCCTTTTATGCAACTGTTGACCAGGTTGAGTTAACAAGAAATAAACGTAAGTTTAAAGACGAATGCATAAAATACGGTGTTCCTCTTGCAAAGGATTATTGCTTTGCAAAGCCGCTTACACAGGAAGAAAAAGAGCAGGTAAATTACCCCGTAATTGTTAAGCCTACAGATTATGCAGGCAAAAAAGGTGTTTCTGTTTGCTATAACGAAGAAGAGCTTAACGAAGCAATTACATATGCTCTCGAATATTCACAGAGTAAAACTATTATTTGTGAGGATTTTATTGAGGGCACAGAAATAATGGCTATTTACACCTTGGTTGATGGTGAAGCAAGCCTTTCCTGCCTTAATGAAAAATATCTTGCCCAAACAGACGGCAGAAAAACAAGCTTGTGCCATGCGGCAGTTTCTCCGTCTAAATATTACAATATGTTTGTGGAGACTATTGACGATAAAATAAAAGCATTCCTTAAAGGCATAAAGGCAGAAAACGGTGTTGCGTTTTTCCAGGCAATTGCTAACCAAAAGGGCATAACAGTTTTCGAAATGGGTTACAGACTTAACGGAAACAACGATTGCAATGTTTTAGAAAAATACAACAACATTAACTATATGAAAATGATGATTTCACATTCTGTTACAGGCCACATGGGTGATGACCTTAAAAAGGATAATCCTCTTGGCGGTAAAAACAGATGCTCATTGTACTTCTATATGAACGAGGGTGAGGTAGGTAAGGTTGATTGCTCTCTTCTTGCAGATGTTGATGGAATAGACGATGTGCATATATACGCCCTTGAGGGCAGGCACATTACCGATGAGGATAACTCACAACGCCGGGGTGTAGCAGTAAAGCTCAGTGCAGATAACCTTGAAGCGTTGGCAGAGAAAATTGACGAAGTACAGCAAAAAGTTATAATTCTTAACGATAAAGGTGAAAATATGTTATTTGAGCCTTTCGATACAAACCGACTTTTTGAGAAATAATTCTTAAATATTACAGTTTTATAAGGGAGTGAAGAAATGTTAAGTGAAATCGGTAGCAGTTTCTGGGTAGACCCAAAAAAAGAATATACCCAAAAGTGCAACCTTTCTCCTGAAACATTTGGTATAAGAGGAAACGACTTCGCATTTCTTTCAACAGGACGCTCCTCAATTGGTGTAGCTTTGGATTACATAAAAGAACAAACTACGAATAAAGTTGCTCTTTTACCTGCTTACACCTGCGAATCTGTTATAGAACCCTTCACAAAAAACGGTTTTTCAGTAGAATTCTTTTCTATAAAAAAAGATTTAACACCTGATTATGAAGAGATAAAGAAAAAAATACAGAATCTTCAACCATCTGTGTTTTTATTTCACAGGTATTTTGGTTTTGACACAACACCCAAAATAGACGAGATAGTAGCTTTATGCAGAGAAAATAAGATTTTTGTTATCGAGGACAGAACACAATGCCTTTATAGTGATATTCCTCTTTCGGAAGCAGATTTTTTTGTAGGAAGCATCAGAAAATGGTGTGAAGTACCCGATGGCGGTTTTGTGGTTTTCAGAAATGGCACCATAGAAAATAAGCCCCAAGAGGCAGACATAAACCACGAAAAAATAAAGCTTCTTGCAAGCTACGAAAAGTATGAGTATCTTTATAACGGCAAAGGCGAAAAGAAAGCTTTTCTTGAAAAATACAATGAGGCAGAGGAGCTTTTGGAGCAACAGGATAAGCTCTATTCAATAAGTGATGTTTCCAAAGCTATACAATGCAGTATTGATACGGATGAATTGAAAAAAAGACGAAAAGAAAATTATATGGCATTATATTACGGGTTGATGTGTATTGATGGTGCAGAGCCGTTAATGGGCGCTCTTCCGCAGAAGGTAACACCGTTATATATGCCCATACTTGTAGAAGATAGGCAGTATGTTCAGTTGCATTTAAGAGAGAATTTTATTTATGCACCTGTTATATGGCCCAAAGCAGAGGCCATTACCTCTTTAAATGAGGAAACACAATATTTATACGACCATATGTTGTGTATACCTGTTGACCAGCGGTATACAAAAGAAGATATGGAAAAAATAATTGATTGTTTGAAGGAGAGAAAATGATACAGGTTTTTACTTTAGCTGAAAGTAAACAGTGGGACGAAATTGTTAAGTCCTTCAAGCAACACGATGTATATTGGCTTAGTGGCTATGTGAAAGCATTTCAGCTCCACGGAGATGGAGAGCCGTTGCTTATTTATTACAGCGATGATGTAGTCAAAGGCATAAATGTTGTAATGAAAAGAGATATTTCAAAAGACAGTCATTTCCGGGGTCTTTTACCGCCAAACGAATATTTTGATTTTGCCACACCATACGGCTATGGCGGATGGTTAACAGAGGGCGAAAACACTGAAAAGCTTTTTTCAGAATATGAAAAATGGTGTTGCGACAACGGAATAATAAGCGAATTTGTGCGATTCCATCCCGTAGCAGATAACCAAGGCTTTTCCGAAGGTGCCTATGAGGTTATAGCTTTAGGGCAGACAGTTGCAATGAAGCTGGACTCACCCGATGTAATATGGGCAAACATAATCAGTAAAAACAGAAATATGATTCGTAAAGCTGAAAAGTCCGGAATTGAAATACATATGGGAGACAGCAAAGAGCTGTATGAAAAATTCCCCGAAATATATAATCAGACAATGGATAGGGATAATGCTACAGATTATTACTATTTCAAGTCCGATTTTTACGAAAGCATAAGGCAGGATTTAGGGGATAATTCAAAAATCTTCTATGCTGTTAAGGATGGGGAAATAATTGCCGTTTCCATAATCATTTACGAAAACGGATATCTCAATTACCACCTTTCAGGCTCTTTGGCAGAGTACAGAAACCTTGCTCCGAGTAATCTTCTTCTATACAAAGCCGCCCTGTGGGGTAACGAAATAGGTTGCAAATCCTTCCATTTAGGTGGTGGCGTTGGCTCCGGTGAGGATAACCTTTTTAAATTCAAAAGGGCATTCTACAGAGGGGACGACCTTTGCAGATTTTATATAGGCAAAAAGATTTTTATAAAAGAAAAATACGATGAATTAGTTAATATGCGCGAAAATGTCGAGGGTAATTTCTTCCCGAAATACAGAGCGTAGTAAAGAGGGTAACATATGGATATAGTTATTTTAGCCGATTTTTGCGGTAGATTTGATAAATCGGATAACAGCAGATTTACTTACCTTGCAAATATGCTTAAGGATAACCACCAGGTAGAAATAATTACAAGTGATTTCAGTCATGGAAGAAAATGCTATTTTGAAGGAGTGCCTACAAATTATCCGTACAAAATAACTATGCTTCACGAGGGTGAATATAAAAAGAATGTTTGCCTTCAGCGCTTCAAGGCACATTACATATGGGGTAAAAATGTAATTGAATATTTAAAGCAAAGAAAAAAGCCCGATGTAATTTATTGCTCTATACCACCCCTTACAGCACCTTACGAAGCGGCAAAATATTGCGAAGAAAATAATATAAAATTCATTATAGATGTTCAGGACTTATGGCCTGAGGCATTCCAGATGGTGTTTAATATCCCTGTTGTAAGCGATATTATTTTTGCACCATTCAAATTCCTTGCAAACGGTATTTATAAAAGAGCGGACAAGGTTGTTGCCGTTTCTCAGACATATGTTAACAGAGCATTACAGGAAAATAAAAAGTGCGCATCAGGTGATGTTGTGTTTTTAGGTACAAATATGGATACCTTTGACGAGTCTGTAAGAAATGCAAAAATAAATATAGAAAAAAATCCTGATGAGGTATGGCTTGCATATTGCGGTACATTGGGTCACAGCTACAACCTTACAATTGTTTTAGAGGCATTAAAGCTTCTTAAGGATAAGGGTGTAACAGGCTTCAGGTTTATTGTTATGGGTACAGGTCCATTGGAAAGTAACTTCAAGGAGTTAGCAACAAAGTACGATTTACCCGTTACATTTACAGGTAAGCTTCCCTATGACGAAATGTGTGCACAGCTTAAAATTTGCGATATTGCCATAAACCCCATAGTAAAGGGTGCGGCGCAGAGCATTATAAACAAACACGCAGACTATGCGATGTCCGGACTTCCTGTTGTAAGCACACAGGAAGCGATGGAATATCGTAATCTTTTAGATGAATATAAATGTGGTATCAATTGCGGTGTTGAATCTGTAGAGGATGTGGCAAATGCAATTGAAAGGCTAATAAATGATGAAGCTCTTCGCGTTGAAATGGGTAAAAACTCAAGAAAATTGGGCGAAGAGAGATTTGACAGAAAAAAATCCTACAAAAATATTGTTAATGCTATAGAGAAAGATTAATTTTGTTTCTTTGGGAAAGAGGAAAATAGTAAATGAAGTTTTTGATAAGATATGGGCTTTTGCCGATATTGTTTCTGATGAGCTTCGCTTTATCAAGTGATGCCTTCAGATTCCGTTTCGGAATAGACTTATCATTTGTTACAGTAGTAGTTATTGTGCTGTACTACTTGTTTGGATATAAGAAAAGGCTCCGCGGCGGTTTAATGTACTCCTGGTGGCTGTACCTTTTAGTTGTTCCTTCCATAGCTATGACTATTCTTGAGGGCGGTAGGCTTGAGCATACAATTTATGCAACATTTATTTTAATGTTGCCCTTTGCCCTTGAGCCATATGTGCCGGGCAATGATAAGCAGACTATAAAGGGAATGTATTTAACCTTTATTGTTTCGGTAGTGCTTCTTCTTATGTATTCAAATCTGGGCTTTTTGTCCAGCTGGAATCCTAATAACATAGCCTACTTACTGTATTTAGGTGCCGCTGCATCTGTTGTTGTTTTGGCAGAAAACAGAAAAAATGTTGTGGTATGGGTTCTTCTTGCGTATGTTTTTGTGCAATTGTTAGTTACCCAAAGCCGTAATGTTATGACATCACTTATAATTATTGTGGTTGCGGTGTTATTAAAGAAGGGTATATCAAGGCGATTGGCTTACAGAATAGTTTATGGCTTTTTCTTGTTGTATCCCGCCATTTTCCCAAAGCTTTCTATAGTAGCAGGTGGAACAGAATTTTATAAAATCATTAAAGAAATTACATTGGATGTTTTTGATAAAAGCTCCGTTTTAAGTGGCCGTGATATTATTTTCCGCGAGGCTGAAAGATTACTTGACACATCCTTATTCAACAATGTGTTAGGCTTTGGTAACTCTGTAACAAATGTTTTAGCCGTTCATAATGGTTATTACGTAATCAGATATGCCTATGGCATTATTGGTACATTAATTATTGCAGGCTTGTTTGTGTACTTCTTTGAAAAAGCCTATGTACTTATAAAAAAAGGCGACAACATTACATACGGTTGCGTTGCGATTATTTGGGGTATTCTTTTCCAGCAGGCATCAGAAGGTTGGTTTATAGGTACTCCGTTGGTAGCGCTTATGTCATTTGTTTATATGGCAATTGTAATAAAACGTTTCAGAATTAAAGAGGGTAATCGTTTAAAGGACACATTTTAAACAGAATATACTCTGAACATAATTATTATCCATCCTAAAGGAGAAACATAAATGAGATTTTTTTGGCGATGTGGGTTATTGCCAATGTTATTCCTGCTAAGCTATGCAATGTCAAGTGACGCTTTCAGGTTTGCTTTTGGAGTAGATCTATCTTTTGTAATAGTGCTTTTATTTGATTTGTTTTATTTGTTCGCTTACAAGTACAGAATAAAAGGCGGAATAAACTATTCCTGGTGGTTGTATTTGCTTGTTATACCCGCGCTTTCAATTTCGCTTTTTATGGGCGGCGATGTAATTAAAATGGTGTTTACAACCCTTGCTTTGTTGCTTCCCTTTGCATTAGAGCCTTTTGTACCGTCAAACAATAAAACTATAATCGTGGGAATGTATTTTACATTCGGAATTTCTTTGATAATTCTTATACTTTATTCCAATTTCAATTTCCTTGGTAATTGGAATCCTAATTGTATTGCGTATCTTTCATACTTAGGCATTGCAGGTGCAATTGTAATTTTATCCTGCAATAAAAAGAATATAATTTTGTGGGCGGTATTGGGCTTTGCTTTTTTACAGCTTTTGTTAACACAAAGCCGAAATGCTATGTCAGCTCTTGCTCTCGTTGTTTTACTCTTGATATTTAAGGAGCTTGTTTCAAAAAAGCTTATTTACAGGTTAGTTTACGGCTTTGCGCTATTGTATCCGTCAATTTTCCCTGCTCTTGCAATGCACGCAAGCAATACAAAAATTTATAGTTATCTTAAGATGATTACAGCAGATGTTTTCGATAAATCTTCTGTTTTCAGCGGAAGAAACGTTCTTTTCCAGGAAACAGAGAGAATATTGGAATCTTCATTATTTAACAATATCTTTGGCTTTGGTAATACAGTTAATGCAGTTATTTCTGCTCATAACGACTATTATTGCTTAAGGTATGCTTATGGTATTGTTGGTACAATTATAATAGCAGGTCTGTTAGTGCTTTTCTTTGAGAAGGCATACACCCTTATCAGAAAGGGTGATAACATTGTATATGGTTGCACTATTGTAATTGTAGGTATCCTTTTCCAGCAGGCATCTGAGGGTTGGTTTGTAGGTGTTCCGCTTATCATATTAATGTCTTTTGTATATATGGCAATTGTTATAAAGCGAGTCAGAGAATACGAAACAGAAACACGAAGGAGGCATCGACATCACAATGAGCATCATTAAAAGATTGTTTATCTGGATAGATGTTTTCTTCTCCTTTGCTATGACCTTTTTCGGTGTTAAAGCAACAATCAAATCAGCTGAGGAAACTGTTGAGGAAATTGTAAACGGCAAATCTCTTATAAGATTCGGTGATGGTGAATTCGGTATTTACAGAGGTAAAGATATTCACTATCAAAAATGGTCACCGGAATTAAAAGAAGAATTTTTAAAAATCAAAAAGGATTTTGAAACACAAAAAGAAGCTTGCCCATATATTCTTGCTGTGCCAAAAAGGTTTATGACAGTTAAGGGTACTGAGCTTATGAAAAAAAGAGTTTATGTTTCAAGCTGGTCACAATCCAGATACGATTTTAAAAAGGATTTCAAAAAGAAGCTTCCCTACGGCGATTCCTTCCTTTTTGAAAAAAATAACAGGGAAACCTACAGCAGAATCTGGAGTAGTGACAGCTGTCCCGAAAACGTGATTTTTGTTCACAACAATGAGCAATATGCAGAGTTTTTTAAATCTACATATAACAAAAACACGGTTTTTGTAAAATGTCCTGCAAAGGATTCGTTTGCAGAGGTTGATAATTTACAGAAAAACATTGAAGACCTAATTAACCGGAATGGTTGGAGTAATCGTCAGGTTATGGTAACAATTTCTGCAGGTCCTGCAGGTAAGGTTATTGTGTATAGGTTATCAAATAAAGGGTATCAATGTATTGATGCAGGTCATTGTTGGGATGACCCTTTGGAAGGAATTTAAATAATGGATAAAATCAGTATAGTTATTCCTGTTTATAATTCAGAAAAATATATTGAAAAAACATTATGCTCTGTTTTAGGTCAGACATATGAAAATATTGAGGTTGTTGTTATCGACGACGGCTCAACTGACAAAAGCGGAGAAATTGTAGAAAACATCGCAACAACTGACAATCGTGTTAAGTATTTCAAAATTAAAAATGGCGGACCGGGTAATGCCCGTAACACAGGCGTGCAGAAGGCTACAGGTAAATACATCGGCTTTTGCGATGGCGATGATATTATCGACCCCGAAATGTTTACAACACTTGTTTCATATATGGAGAAAACCGGAACAGATATAGCTCTTTGCGATATTTTCTCTCAAAGAGATAACAGGAATTTCGGTTTTCCCTGGGAAGACGGCAAGTGCTTTTATGGTGAAGAGGTTTGCTCACAGCTTATGGCGGCTATGGTAGGTAATGAATCTGATAATTCCGGGGATGTTCCTGTTTGGGGTAGCGTGTGCAGATGTCTTTTCAAAAGAGAAATTATCGAAAAGCACAATATTAAAATGCCTACAGATATTCATTTTGCAGAGGATTTAGTGTTTGTATTAAAATATTTAAAGGCTTCGCAAGGTGCCGTAATCTGCAATAAACCCTTGTATTACTATGTATGCAACGATGATTCTATAATGAACTCCTTCTATTCATACAAAAAAGGTATGTTCCGGGCAAGAAAAGCATTGGTAGCATACATTAAAAATGAAATAGATGGTTTACCTTGTTCTGAAAATCTGCGCAAAAGGCTTACTGTTACAGAAAGGTGCTACTACCAGGAATGTGTAGGTAATGCCTGCAGAAAAGCACAGGGCAGAACTAAAAAAGATATGAAAGCGGAAATAAGAGAAATTCTTAATCACGAGGATGTAAAAAAAGCTTTTGAAAGCTTTGATGCAAACGACAGAAAACGAAAGTTCTCTTATTTTGTAATTCAAAAAAGGTTAACAGGACTTATTTACTTGTATTATTACATAAGATTCAGAAAATAAATTAGCGGTAATATTAAGAAAGCGAACAAAAATAAATGGCAAAAAATCAGAGAAACATAGGTTATGATATCATAAGAATTGTTGCAATGTTTATGGTTGTGGGTATCCACAGCAATCTTGAATCTTTCCGTGTACTCTTCGGCAAGCCACAGTGGTACGTGGTTATGGCTATACAGGTAACTTACCTTGTAAGCGTCCCATTGTTTTTTATGATTTCGGGTGCATTACATCTTGGTTCAGAAAAGCCTATGAGTATAAAGGATGTCTATAAAAACAGAATAGGAAAACAGGCACTACCATTTATTATATGGAGTCTTGTTTACGTTGTTGCAAGAATTGTAATGGGCAAAATTCCGTTTTCAATTTCAGCGTTTACAGATGTTTTGCATACTCCTGCGTATTATCAGTTCTGGTTTATGTACACCTTAATGGCAATATATATGATTTTGCCGCTTCTTCAATCATTACTTCATAATTGTGATAAGAATAAAATGGAATATTTGCTTGTCTTGTGGTTTGTTTTCAGTAGCGTAATCCCACTTGCAACGAAATATATTCCGGGCTTTGCAATTTCTGAGCACGCGGACCTTGTGATTTGCGGTGGCTATTTAGGTTACTTTATTTTAGGTCATTACCTTAATAAATATAAGCAGGATATAAAAATATCCACAGGTGCTTTGCTGTGGATTGCAGGTGTAGTGGTAACTATTGCATGCTCCGTTGTGGAATTTTTGTATTCACAAAAGCAGGAAATCCGTTTTGAGGGCTATTTCTATCAGACATATTTGTTACCTGCAACAGTTATGGCATCCTGCGGTGCGTTCATTGTGTTCCAGAATAAAAAATGGAGCTTCAAGGAAAAAACAGTTGGCAAAATAGCAAGGCTTTCTGTACTTTCACTTGGCGTTTATTATATACATATGCTTGTGCTTACAGTAATTGAGGCAACAAATATCCTTGATGCTTCAAAAATATCAATGCTTATTGTGAAGGTTATTTTAACCTGGATAATATCCTTGATAGGCGCATACATTATTTCTTTAATACCCGTAGTAAGGCGAGTATTGTTAGGAGTTAAGTAAGAATGAATATAGAGCACATTATTTCCACAATGAACAGAACGGATTTTTCCTTTCTTAAGAATTTATGTCTTGAAACAAATACCCTTGTAGTAAATCAGAATTGTCCCGATGGCATATATGATTTTTCTCTTTCAGATAATGTTAATGTAAGAACAATATCTACACCTGAGAAGGGTCTGAGCCGTAGCAGAAATAAGCTACTCCAAAATGCTGTGGGCGATATATGTATTATTGGCGATGATGATGTAGAGTATTTAGACGGATATCTTGATATTATCAGAAACGCATATGAAAAACATACTGATGCTGATATAATCGTTTTCTGTTTTACTCACGAAAAGGGTAAGGAAACAAGAGTAAGATATAACGAAGATGTCAGAATGAATATGAAAAACATCAGCAAGGCAGCTTCTGTGGAAATTACCTTTAAAAGAAAAAGTGTTCTTGATGCAGGAATTTCCTTTAATAATAACATTGGTCTTGGTACAAGCTTTCCAAGCGGTGAAGAAAACGCCTTTTTAGCAGATGCTTTAAGGGCAGGTCTCAAAATTTACCATGTGCCACAGACAATTTGCCTTGCAGTTGAAGATAAAAAAATAAATAACGAATATAGTGTTGAAAGGTATCTCACCGATAAGGGAGCAGCCTTTTATTGTATATATAAAACTGCATTCCCAATTTATTCTTTGGCATTTATTCTTTTGAAAAAGAAAAGTCATTTTAAAAATATTTCAATAATAAAAGCATTTTTCTTAATGCTGAAGGGCAAAAAAATATACAAAAAAGCCGTAAAGGAGTAAACAATGCTTATAAGTGTAATAACCCCTACCTATAACAGGGCATATATTTTAAAGGCTTGCTACGACAGTCTTGTAAAACAGACCTGTAAGGATTTTGAGTGGGTTGTAGTTGATGATGGCTCAAGTGACAACACAGAGGCGCTTGTTGAATCATTTATAGAAGAAAACAAAATCAAAATAAAATATATAAAGCAGGAAAACGGTGGTAAGCACATTGCACACAATACAGCGGTTTTAAATTCTTTGGGTGAGCTTGTGGTGTGCCTCGATTCAGACGATGTGCTCACAGAGGACGCCATTGAGGTTGCAATTGATTTCTGGTGTAAAAATGCAAAGCCTGAAAATACAGGTATACTTGCAAAGCGAGGTAATATGACGGACCGTAAGCCTATTTGTGCCGATTTGCCAAAAGGTGTAAATGCGTGTACAATGTTTGATTTAACAAATAAATACGGCTTCCACGGAGACACAATTCTCTATTTCAGAAAAGAGCTTCTGGAAAAAAATCTGTTCAAGAGATTCGAAAACGAAAGATTTATTCCTGAAACAAATATGTATGTAGAAATAGATAAATTCGGCACAATGCTTCTTCTTGATAAGGTGCTTTATCTGTGTGAGTATCTGCCCGATGGACTGACCGCAAAATACCATTCTCTTTTAGAGAAAAATCCAAACGGCACAGCGGATACATATTATAAGCAGATGTGTATGGCAAAGGATTTTAAAACAAAGGTTAAATACGGAATTTTGACCAATATATATAAATCCCTTTCGAAAAACAAAAAAGAGTTGCAGTTTAAGGAAAATAAGTTGCTTTTGCTCCTGTTATCAATTCCCGCAAGTCTTATGAAAGATAAATTCCTTAGCAGATTCAGATAATTATTATATAATTTAAGTGAGGTAAATTATGATACCTAAAGTGATTCATTACTGTTGGTTTGGTCGTGGTGAAAAGCCTGAGCTTGCAGTAAAATGTATTGAAAGCTGGAAAAAATATTGTCCCGATTATGAAATTATAGAGTGGAATGAGGATAATTTTGATATTAATTCAAACCGCTATGTAAAAGAAGCATATGAATCAAGAAAGTTTGCCTTCGTTACCGACTATGTGCGACTTTACGCAATGTATAACTATGGCGGTGTTTATATGGATACCGATGTTATGGTTTTAAGAAGCCTTGACGAGTATCTTATACACCATGCTTTTTCAGGCTTCGAAAGTAAAACAAAAATACCCACAGGTATTATGGCAAGTGAAAAAGGCTACGAGGTAATAGCTGACCTTCTCAAGTTTTACGATGATGCAGTGTTCATAAAAGAGGATGGCTCTTTTAACATTATTACAAATACAGAAACTATTACACAGATGTTTACCGAATGGGGCTTTGTGCCAAACGGTGAGCATCAGGAAATAAAGGGTATGGCTTTTTATCCTCAGAATATTTTCTGTCCTGACCACAAAAGGCTTGAGGATAAGGATTATATGAAGGATACAGCCACAATTCACTACTTTGCAGGCTCATGGAAAAGCGAAGCAACCCGCAAGAGAGAAAAATCAGGCTGGTGGCGTATAACCGCAAAGGTAGCAACAAAGGTATCTAAGGTTATGACAAAGCTTTTGGGTGACAAATGGACCAATGCAAAAAACAAGGTCAGAGATAATGTTGTAAAAGGTGAGGATAAATAATTCACAATAACAATAAATCTGAAAAGGGTATTAAAAGATGAAAATTTTACTTATCAGCTATTATTACAAGCACAAAAACGCAATGGCATCTGTAAGAGCTGTAAAGCTTGCAAAATATTTTGCAAAGCAGGGTCATGATGTGACCGTGCTTACATCAAATCAAAGAGATACGTGGACAAAGGTGTATAATGAACCTGTTGCAGATGAAAAAATAAAAGAAATTTATGCACCTGAAATTTCTCGTTGGACTAAAATCAATGGTTATCTCAAGCATCGTAAAAAGGTTGGCTCAGAAAGGGTTGCAAAGGCTTCCCAAAGTGGTGGAGCATCACAGCAGAAGGCGGCGCCTAAAAAGAAATCATTTAAAGCAAGGCTCCGTAGCTTTCTTGTTTGGCTTTTCTACTTCACCCTTGCAAAGCAAGAGGATATTTGCATGTATAAAGGTCTTGTGGCAGAGGCAAAAAAGCAAAAGCTTAAAGGCTACGATGCAGTTATTGCCACATACCCTACATACGGAGCATTTCTTACAGGTATATGGTTTAAGAAAAAGGGATATTGTAAACAGCTTATAGCAGATTTTCGCGACCCTCTTTATAACCCCGGCTTCAGAGATAAGAAAACAGAAGCAGATTACGATAGAAAATGCCTTAATAACATAGTTAAGTACGCAGATAAAATTGTTTGTGTTTCGCAAGGTATAGCAGATGGTATTACAGACGAGATACCAAGCCTTAAAAAGCCTATAGAAATTATTACAAATGGCTATGATCCTGAGGATGTTTCTCAGAACACAATCAATGTGAATTTTGATAAATCAAAAGTCAACTTTGTTTATACAGGTGCTCTTTACCACGGCAAACGCTGTGTTGATATGCTGGCATCGGTGTTAAAGGAGCTTATAGACGAAGGCAAAATAAAAAAAGATGCATTTACCTTCCAATATGCAGGCTCGGATTATTCAGAGCTTATTGACCAGCTTGGTCAGTATGGATTGGAAAGCACAGCGGTTGACCACGGCTTTGTTTCAAGAGAAGAATCAATTGCTATGCAGAAAAACGGCTCTGCGTTACTTCTTTTAACATGGAACGAAAAAAGCTATCAGGGTGTAATCCCCGGCAAGCTTTTTGAGTATATGTCAATGGAAACTGTACCCATAATTGCCCTTGTAACAGGTGATGTTATCAATAGTGAGGTTTCACAGATGATAAGCTCATCCGGTGCAGGCTGTGCTTGTGAGCAGGCAAATCCTTCTGATTGTGAAAAGCTCAAGACTTTTGTTTTAAGCCTTTTCAATGGGGAGTATAAGCAGAGCTCAGCAGTAAATCAGTACAGTTATGAATTAGTAAGTAAAAAATATTCAGATATAATGTGAGGTAATGAAAATGGTAAATGTAATAGGTCTTGGATATATTGGTCTTCCTACAGCATTGATGCTTGCATCTCATGGTGTGGAGGTTGTTGGTACAGACTATAACAAGGAGCTTGTAGATACACTTAATGCAGGTAAAACTACATTTGAGGAAAAAGGTCTTGATGAGCTTTTCTGCGATGCCGTTAAGGGTGGTATTAAATTTACAACTGAATATCAGAAAACAGATATGTATGTTGTTTCTGTGCCTACACCATACGACAGCTTTTCAAAAAAGGTTGATGCTTGCTACGTTGTAGCTGCAGTAAACTCTGTTCTTGATATTTGCGAAAAGGGTAGCATTGTTGTTGTAGAGTCAACAGTTTCTCCCGGCACAATTGATAAATATGTACGCCCTGCTATTGAGGAAAGAGGCTTTGTTATTGGTGAGGATATTCACCTTGTACATGCTCCCGAAAGAATTATTCCGGGTAATATGGTTTACGAGCTTCTTCACAACAACCGCACAATCGGTGCAGATAGTGTTGAGGTAGGCGAAAAGGTTAAGGAAATGTATGCATCCTTCTGCCAGGGTGAAATTGTTGTTACAGACATCCGCACTGCAGAAATGACAAAGGTTGTGGAAAATACCTTCCGTGCAGTAAATATTGCCTTTGCAAACGAGCTTGCAAAAATCTGCCGTCACGATAATATGGATGTTTATGAGATTATTAAAATCTGCAATATGCACCCTCGTGTAAATATTCTTCAGCCGGGTCCCGGTGTTGGCGGTCATTGTATTTCTGTTGACCCTTGGTTCCTTGTGGGTGACTATCCAAGCCTTACAAATGTTATTAACGAGTCAATGAAAATTAATGATGGTATGCCTGACTTTGTTCTTAACAGAATCTATGAAATAATGAAGGAAAATAACCTTACAGATATTTCAAGAGTAGGTCTTTACGGCCTTTCATATAAAGAGGATGTTGACGATTGCAGAGAATCACCAACACTTCAGCTTCTTGAAAGTCAATCACGCCACCTTGCAACAGGTCTTAAGGTGTATGACCCGATGATTGCAAAGGACCTTGTACCTAACCAGTATCACGATTTTGACAAGTTCCTTAATGATGTTGATATGGTTGTTGTTATGGTTGGTCATAGTGAAATCAGAAATAATCAGGACAAGCTTAAGGGCAAAATTGTTCTTGATACCCGTAATGTTTGCGGTAAGGGAGTTTATAAAATCTAAATGAAATTTTTAAATAAAAAGGCCTCTGTAGGTTCCGATGCAGTATTCCTTACTGTATCTAAAATTATGGTTTCCTTAATAGGTCTTGTAACATCAATGCTTCTTGCAAGGTTCCGTACCCTTGATGAATACGGAACATATTCACAGATAATTATGGTTGTTGATTTAGTTTCAACCATAATTATGATGGGTCTTCCAAATAGCGTTAACTATTTCCTTGCAAAAGCAGATACAGATAAGGATCGTCAGAAGTTTTTATCCGTATATGTAACAATAAGCACTATTCTTACAATAATTATTGCGGTATGTCTTAATCTGGCAACACCGCTGATTATTGAATATTTTGATAACCCCTTAATTACTACACTTACATATGTTTTTAACATTTACCCATGGTCAATGATTATGATTCATAGCTTAAGTAATGTTTGTGTGGTTTACGGGAAATCAAGCAAGCTTATTTATTTCAGCATAACTCATGCCATAACAAATCTTTTAATTATTTTAGCGGCACAGCTTTTTAACTTGAATTTTGCAACGTATATGATTATATATATGGCATCTATGCTTGCCTTTGCCGTGTTTGCAGTTTTATGGATTCGTAAAATGGCAGGAGGACTTAGAATAAGCATTGATTTTAAATTAATAAAAGAGATGTTTATTTTCTGTATACCTATGGGACTTGCAGCTGTTGTTGGTACACTTAATGTTGAGCTTGATAAGTTAGTTATTGCAAACTTTTTTACAACAGCAGAATATGCAATATTTGCAAATGCAGCAAAACAGCTTCCTGTAACAATGTTGACGGATTCACTTACGGCGGTGCTTTTGCCTTGCATTGTAAGGTTAATGAAAAAGAATAACAAGGCTTCTGTTGTAAAGGTATGGGGAAGTGCCATAAATATTACGTTCCCTGTTATGTGCCTTATTGCAGGCGGTCTTTTCGTGTTTGCTCCCGATGTTATGTCCCTTTTCTATTCTGAAAAGTATGCAACACCTGAGGGTATAGGTGTTTTCAGAATATATACAGCTATATTGCTTTTCCGTTTCACATATTGGGGTATTGTGCTTAATGCAACAGGTAAAACAAAGCTTATTCTTTACAGCTCAATTGCATCAATGCTGTTTAACCTTGTAGGTAATGTGGCATCGTATTACATTTTTGGCTTTATAGGTCCTGCAATATCTACATTTGTTGTTATAGTTATAATTTCCGTATTCCAGTTGTATTTTACAAAAAAAGAGCTGGACACAACCTTTGCAAAAATTTTCCCGTGGAAGAATATGTGCAAAAATCTCGTTCAGACAATTGGCTTTGGTGCAATATTCTGGTTAATAAAAAATATGCTTTTAAAAGACTTTACAGGAAATGTTTCTATCATTATTTCTATTGGTTTAGGTGGAGTATGGGGAGCGTTGTTTGTGCTTCTTAACTTCAAAAAGCTTTTATCAAACTGGAAACAATTAAACAGCTATAAAACAACGGAGTGATAAAAATGAAATTAATCGTTTACCTTAAAAGATTAATGAAATTAGTTATGGACCCAAAGCCTGTAAAATTCGGAGCAAAGGGCGATAATGTTGTAATTGAACCTCACTGCAAGTTCGGGTTTTCTGAAAACATTGAAATAGGCAACAATGTTAAAATAGGTGAGGGTACCTGCATTTTTGCTCAGGGCGGATGCGTAATAAAGGATGGAACAATACTTGCAGATAAGGTTGATATAAGAACCGCGAATCATCATTACGATGGTGATGACCTTGAAATGCTTCCTTTTGATGAAAAGATTGAGGCAAAAAAGGTTGTAATTGAAGAAAATGTATGGGTAGCCTCTAATGTTATAATTTTGCCGGGTGTTACAATAGGTGAGGGCGCAGTAATTGCCGCAGGCGCTATTGTTACAAAGGATGTTCCGCCTCTTGCAGTAATGGGTGGAAATCCTGCTAAGGTTATTAAATACAGAAACTCTGAAAAATATCAGGAGTTAAAGAATTCAGGTAAACAATATATGGCACTTCAAAGCCATAAGTATAAATGATACATAGGAACTTATTTGTTTAGAAAGGAACAAAATAATGAAAAAAGTAATGCTCGTTTTCGGTACAAGACCGGAAGCTATAAAAATGTGTCCGTTGGTAAACGAATTAAAAAGCAGAAAAGAACTCGAAACAATAGTTTGTGTTACAGGTCAGCACAGGCAGATGCTTGACCAGGTGCTTGAGGCATTCTCTGTTAAGCCTGACTATGACCTTTCTATTATGAAGGAGCGTCAGACACTTTTTGATGTTACCACAAACATTTTAAACTCAATCAAGGAAGTGCTTGAAAAGGAGCAGCCAAATGTTGTTCTTGTTCATGGTGATACATCAACAACATTCGTTACAGCCCTTGCTTGCTTCTATTTACAGATTCCTGTAGGTCACGTTGAAGCAGGTCTTCGTACATATAATATCTACTCACCATACCCTGAAGAATTCAATCGTCAGGCAGTAGGTATTGTAAGCCAGTTTAATTTTGCTCCAACAGAGCTTTCAAGAGAGAATCTTGTTCGCGAGGGTAAGGACGAAAGCAAAATTTATATTACAGGTAATACAGCAATTGATGCTCTTAAAACAACTGTTAAAGAGGATTATACTCATCCTGAGCTTGAATGGGCAGAGGGAAGCCGTCTTATAATGATAACAGCCCACCGCCGCGAAAACCTTGGTGAGCCAATGAAGAATATGTTCAGAGCTATCCGCAGAGTTATGGACGAAAACCCTGATGTTAAAGCAATTTACCCAATTCATATGAACCCTGTTGTTCGCGAAACAGCCAACTCTATTCTGGGTGATGATGAAAGAATTCATATTATTGAGCCTCTCGAGGTGCTTGATTTCCACAACTTCCTTAACAAGAGCTACCTTATTCTTACAGACTCAGGCGGTATTCAGGAGGAGGCACCATCTCTCGGTAAGCCTGTTCTTGTTATGAGAGATACAACTGAAAGACCTGAAGGTATCAAGGCAGGCACATTAAAGCTTGTTGGTACAGAAGAGGAAACAATTTATTCTGAATTTACAAAGCTCCTTACAGATAGTGAGGAATATAATAAAATGAGCAAAGCATCTAACCCATATGGTGACGGCTTCGCTTGTAAGAGAATAGCAGATATTCTTATTGAAAAACTTTAATATAATAAACAAAAATCCCGATTCAGAACGAATCGGGATTTTTTTCTTGAATTAATTTTATTAACCAAATACTGCAAGTAAGAAGCCTGCGGCAACAGCCGAGCCGATAACACCTGCAACATTAGGACCCATAGCGTGCATAAGAAGGAAGTTTGTAGGATTGTACTTTCTGCCTTCGTTTTGTGCAACACGTGCCGCCATAGGTACAGCAGAAACACCTGCAGCACCAATGAGAGGGTTGATTTTTCCGCCTGTAATTACATAAAGTAATTTGCCGAAAAGCACGCCACCTGCTGTTGAGAATGCAAAGGCAACAAGACCAAGACCGATAATAAGTAGTGTTTTAAGCTGTAAGAAATCCTGACCGTTAGCAGTTGCACCAACACAAACACCCAACATAATTGTAACAATGTTCATAAGTGCGTTCTGTGCTGTATCGGAAAGTCTGTCTGTAACACCACATTCGCGGAAAAGGTTACCTAACATAAGCATACCCAAAAGCGGAACAACAGACGGAAGGAGAAGTGCGCAGAAAATAAGAACTGCAACAGGGAAAATGATTTTCTCGGTTTTAGAAACCTTTCTTAACTGCTTCATTTCAACCTTACGCTCTTTTTCTGTTGTGAGAACTTTCATAATTTTAGGCTGAATGATCGGTATAAGAGCCATGTATGAGTATGCAGCCAATGCGATAGGTGCAAGAAGATGTGATGCAAGCTTAGATGTAAGGAAAATAGCCGTTGGACCATCTGCACCACCAATGATAGCAATTGAAGCAGCTTCCTGTGGTGTGAACTGTCCTGATGCCATAGCCATAAGGAATGCAGCATATACACCAAGCTGTGCAGCGGCACCTAAAAGAAGGCTTACAGGGTTTGAAAGAAGCGGACCAAAGTCTGTCATAGCACCAACACCCATAAAGATAAGGCATGGGAAAATACTTGACTTAACACCGGTGTAAAGTATTCTTAAAACACCGGAATCGTACCAATGGGCACCTTCTACAACGGCTTGCCCGTAGCTGCCAAGCTGACCACCTGTGGTGTCAAGCATTATGTTTGCACCGGGAAGGTTAGCAAGAAGAATACCAAAGGCAATAGGAACAAGAAGGAGAGGTTCAAATTTAAATTTTATTGCAAGAACAAGGAAAACAATGGCTACGCCGATCATAACAAGGTTCTGCCATGTTAAAGCGGCAAAGCCTGATTGTTCCCAGAGATTAGTTAATATTGTTGAAATATCCATTATATACTCCTTTTTATAGAGTAATTATATAACAGCGAGAACGTCGTCTGTGTTAACTGTTGTGCCCTTAGGAGCATTGATGGATTTAACTGTACCATCGCATGGAGCAACGATATCATTTTCCATCTTCATAGCTTCAAGAACAACGATAACATCGCCTGCTTTTACAGCATCGCCAACGTTTTTCTTGACTGCAAGAATTGTACCAGGCATTGGAGCCTTGACCTGTGTGCCGTCTGCAACAGGTGCGACAGCAACAGGAGCAGCAGGAGCTTCAGCAGGAGCAGCGGCAGGTGCAGGAGCTGCAGCGGGAGCAGCAACAGGAGCAGGTGCTGCTGCAACAAATGGAACCTGAGAAACGCCTGTAACAATAGCATCGCTCTCAGTAACGTCTACTTCATAAATTTTACCGTTTAATGTAACATTGTATTTCATAACTTAATCCTCCACTAATTTAATTGAATTAAAGATAAGGTTTTCTAAAGGAATACCTGTTTTGTCAGATGTAATTGCCATAATTGCGGCAGCATCCTGTTCACTGATATTTTCAAGCACAGGATCCTGGTTAAGTCTTTTGATTGATTTGAAATCAAGTCTGCTTAAATCAATGCCTGTTTTGTGAGATGTAACAGCCATAATAACTGCTGCATCCTGTTCAGAAACACCATCAAGAACAACATAACCGGGAATGTGTGGAATTTCAGGTGTGCTTTCTGTTTCGTCTGCAGGTGTTGGCTCAGCAGGAGTTTCTGTAATAGTTGCAACAGGAGTTGTTGCTACAGGAGCATCTGCTTTTGTAGTAGCCTTCTTTTCGCCATTACCTCTGTTGATAATCTTTGAAAGAAGAATAACAAAGATAGCGAGAACAGCAAGAACAACAAGAACAATGCAGAAGCCTAAACCTGAAATGCCGAGTGACCCTAAGAAATCAAGTGATTCGTTTGCTAAAGGAAGAAATGTCATAGTAACTCCTCCTTAATCAATTGCTTTGAATTCATAGGTGTATGTTTTTGAAGCCATTTCGTCACGGTAGTCGAAGAATTTCTCTGCCTGTGCAGGGAATGCGATATATGAAAGAACATCCTCGTCGCTGTGAGCTTTTTTGCCGAGCTCTGCTTTAGTAGCCTCGAATGCAGGCTCAAGAGTATCAGCAAATCTGCCTTCAATACCTTTTTCATCACCGAGAATCTGTTTTTTAACATCCTCGTTTACCTTGCCCGGAGCCTTACCATATTCGCCCATAAGGTAAGATTTAACTTCTTTAGAAACGTTTTTGTAGCGTTCGCCTGCAAGCACGTTTGCAGTTGCCTGAACACCAACCATCTGGCTCATAGGTGTAACAAGTGGTGGGTAACCTAAATCCTCACGAACGCGAGGTGTTTCAAGAAGAACCTCGTCGAATTTATCCATCTTGCCCTGTGCTGTAAGCTGTGCAACAAGGTTAGAAAGCATACCACCCGGAACCTGGTAGTCAAGAGCCTTTGCATCTGTGCAAAGAACAGTCGGGTTAAGAAGACCGCTTTCAAGAGCAGCTGCTCTGATTGGCTTGAAGAAGTCAGCAATTTCACGAAGAGCTTCTGAATTAAGACCTGTGTCATAACCAAGCTCTGCAAGTGTGTAGTTAAGTGTTTCTGTTGCAGGCTGTGCTGTACCGCCTGACATTGTTGAAATAGCAGTATCGATAACATCAACACCTGCTTCTACTGCCTTAAGGCAAGTCATAAAGCCTAAGCCTGTTGTACAGTGTGTGTGGAGAACAAGAGGAACATCAACAGCTTCCTTAAGTGAAGAAACAAGCTTGTGTGCCTCTGCCGGGCTGAGGATACCTGCCATATCTTTGATAGCAATTGTCTGACAGCCAAGGCTCTGCATATTTTTTGCAAGCTCAACATAAGAGTCAAGGGTGTGGATAGGGCTGATTGTGTAGCAGATAGCACCGGAAGCAATAGCACCGTTTTTAACTGCTTCATCAACAGCAACCTCAATATTCTTAACGTCGTTAAGTGCGTCAAAAATTCTTATGATGTCAATGCCGTTCTCAACGCTCTTTTTAACGAACATACGAACAACATCGTCAGGATAGTGGCGGTAGCCGAGGAGGTTCTGTCCTCTTAAAAGCATCTGAAGCTTTGTGTTAGGACAAGCCTTTTTAATTTTTCTGAGCCTTTCCCATGGATCCTCGTTAAGGTAACGAAGGCAAGAGTCGAAGGTAGCACCGCCCCAACATTCAAGGGAGTAGTAGCCGGCCTTGTCCAACTCTTTGAGAATTGGTTCAAACTCGCTGAATTTCATTCGTGTTGCAATAAGTGACTGGTTAGCATCACGCAACACGGTTTCGGTAAAACGAACCTTTTGCATAGTCTTTTCTCCTTCATTTTGTATTTTGATAAAATAATAACCTGATTAATATATATGGTATACAAATTGATGGCAAATTTTCTGAAAAACTGCCTACCAATTTACCCCAATTTATCATACTATAATTTGTGTTTTAATTCAAGTGTTTATGAAAGATTTTGTTAAATTTTAAACAAAACTTTTCCGGTAATTTTAAGAGGTTCGAAGCTTTGCATCCCTGTTCACCTACGCCGGATAGGGATGGGGACCATCGCTTACGATAGTGGGTAGTTCTTTAGCTGTTGTTCTTCGGTTTGTACAGCTGATTGCTCTTCTTGCGTTTGACAATTATGTATATACATATTAAAATAAATATATTAGTTAACGAGGAGGATTTTTGTGGAAAACAGTTGGGTGCAGGTGTGGGGACAAGCTCATTCTGCATTATCATATTTTTATTATCCGTCTTGCCCTAAAACATACAGGCTTGTTATAAAATCCGCCATATCCGGTAAGTGCGTTAAGGTTGAACTTTCTAACGAATGTGCAAAGGGCGATGTTTACATAGGTGCATTAACTGTTGCAAAGTGCGATAAGAACGGCAATTTTATTGGTGAATGCAAAACAATGACAGTTAATTCGGCAAAATCATTCTGCCTAAAAAAAGGTCAGGTGGCTGTTTGCGATCAGGTTGAGCTTGATGTTGAGGTAGGGGAATATTTCTGCGTAAGCGCCTATGTTGAGAAAGGTGACCTCCGAAGCGGCAACCTTATTGATAATGTATTACTTATTACAGTTAAGGGTGATGTTTCGCATGCACCTTCAATACAGAACCAAAGGAGAAAACGCGACAAGGTAAGAGAGGTTGCATCATCTCTTTTGAAAATGTATTTTCACAAACCTATACCACTTTTCCAATCTGTGGAATTGCTTAACGAAACAGATGCAAAAACAATTGTGGTATATGGTGACTCAATAAGTCAGCAGGGTTACTGGACAAATGCTTTTACCGAAAGAATATTAAAAGAGTTTCACGGTAAGTATACCGTTATTAACAAATCAATTATGGGTACAAGACTTCTGAGAGATTTCAGCACAAGATTTTTCTGTAAAGGTCTTTTCGGTAAAAGCGGTCTTAACCGCCTGCAAAGGGATATTTTAAATTACGATAATATTGAGTATGTAATTATCGCATTAGGTACTAATGACTTTTTACAACCGGGCACCATTCAGGCACCAAAAAACGAAAAGTGTACTGCCCGGGAGTTTGTTGACGGAATACTCAAAGTGGCTGACGAATTGAAAAAACGGGGAATAAAGCTCGTAGTCTTTAATATTCTGAATTTCGGCGAAAATATTGATTCCCGCCCTGAAAAAGAAGCTCTTGTTACTGAAACAAATAAACTCCTTTGGGAGAACAGAGCGCATTTTCATGCTTTATATGACCAGGCAGGTTTGACGGTCAACCCCGAAAAGCCTACCTGTACAAAATTGGAATATCTCGGTGGTGACAAGGTCCATCCTAACAAATTGGGTGGCAAACTTGTTGCGGATAATGTAAATCTGGATTGGTTTAAGTAATATATAATACATAATATATAATGTATATATAATAATACCTAATAACAATACGGTGCAAGGAGTAATCCCTGCACCGATATTTCATTTACAGAATAAATGCTTGCCTATGGTTGTAATTACAGGACGGCTACGAATCCATTTATTTGATGTCTTTGCAGGATTGTAGTAGTACAAAGCACCACCGGATGGATCCCAACCGTTTATAGCATCCTGTGCGGCTTTTCGTGATGAACTGTTAGGTGAAACACTCCAGTTGCTGTCGGTAACAGCGGAAAAAGCACCTTTCTGATAAACAACACCCGAAACAGTATCAGGGAAGGAAGCAGAGTCAACTCTGTTAAGCACCACAGCACCAACGGCAACCTGACCTGTGTAGCTTTCACCTCGTGCCTCTGCGGCAATAACCTTTGCAAGAAGATATATATCAGATGAGCTGTAGCCACCACCGCCACCTGAGGAACCGCCTGAGCCGAGCCCTAAATATAAAAGTGTTTTGCTGCCGGCAACACCATCTGCGGTAATGCCAACAGATTTCTGGAATGAACGCACAGCTCGCTGGGTCTTAACTCCGTATATGCCGTCAACGGCTCCGTTGAAAAAACCAAGTGACTTTAATTTTGTCTGTATGCGCCTTACCTCGTCACCACGGGAGCCAAGTTTAGATAAAACCTCGTAAGCTTCTGTGCGTTCGTTATTCAATTTAACAACAGACGCTATACCAATAATAAATGAAAAGCATAAAATAATACATAATGATTTGCCTGCATCGGACGATAAAAAACGTTGGAATGATTTTAGATTGAATGGTTTCATTTGTGCACCTCTGAGAGTTGTTTTTTAATATGATTTTCGAGAAAACGAATTTTATACATTGTTTTGACAAATGTATGAACAGTAAAATTGTGGTTAAAATAACAGCAAAACACAACATATTGTGACATAAAAAAATATTTAAAAAATATTAAAAAAGTTTCAAAAAAGGTGTTGACATTTCAGGATTGATTTAGTATAATTCAATCCCGTTGGCGACGAAAGAAGCCCACCGACGAGAGGTTGGTGAACATCTTGGGAGCGGTAGGGGACGAAACGCGCGGGAGTGTGGAAAAGTTCTCAAAAAAGCGAAAAAAAGATGTTGACAAGAGAAGATGATTATGATATTATC
>JAZSCV010000037.1:0-8834 GCA_045530855.1 Acutalibacteraceae bacterium | reverse complement strand
ATTTGCTCATAAAAAAGGTATGGGTTCTACCCGTAACGGCCGTGATTCAGAGTCAAAAAGACTTGGCGCTAAAAGAGCAGACGGTCAGTATGTTCTTGCAGGTAACATCCTCGTAAGACAGAGAGGCACTAAGATTCACCCGGGCACAAACGTTGGTAAGGGTAAAGACGATACACTCTTTGCACTTGTTGACGGTCAGGTTCGTTTCGAACGCCTTGGCAGAGACAGAAAGAAAGTTTCTGTTTACCCTGTTGAGCAATAAGATCTAAAAAGCACAGCAGCCTATCCATAACGGATAGGCTGTTTTTATTTAAAAAAACATTTTTAAGATAAAATTTTCCTTTTTATGCCACAGAACGGAATAAAAGTTTTCTTACATACAATAATATATATAACGCTACGAAACAGAAAATTGAATAAAAAAACAAGAAATTAACACATCATTCATAAATTTTATTAAAAAGTAGGTTGACAAAACATATATTTGGGAGTATATTATTAACAGAGTTAGCACTCACCACACAAGAGTGCTAAACGATGCTAAAGGCAATTGTGAGGTGAACCCGTTGAGTGATATTACCCAAAGAAAGCAAAAAATACTTGCTACAATAATTGAGCACTATATAGCTACGGGTGAGCCTGTTGGTTCGAAAGCAATCTGCACAGATATGAACAACACCGTTTCTTCCGCTACAATAAGAAATGATATGGCAGACTTGGTCGAGCTTGGTCTCCTGGAGCAACCACACACCTCTGCCGGCAGAATCCCCTCTCAGGCAGGCTACAGGTACTATGTAGATAATCTTATGACTGCATACGAATTAGGGGTTGATGAGCAGGAAAGAATAAAAATCTGGCTACAGAGCTTTTCAGGTGAGCCGGATAAGCTTCTCGAAAAAGCAGGAAGCATTTTGGCAGAGCTTACAAACTGTGTTGCAGTTTCCTCCTCCCCTTCGGATAGCGAGGCTTTCATAAGGCGCATTGAGCTTGTGCCGCTAAGCAACCACACAGCAATGATTGTTCTTCTTGCTACCTCAGGTATTTTAAGGAGTACGGTTGTAAGAAGCGATACAGAAATTAATGTTGATGTTGCAGAGGTCTTTTACAATATCTGCCAGTCATACTTTAACGGCAGAAATGTTTCAGACATTACAATAACCTTTATTCAGACGCTTGTTGCTTCTTTAGGAGATAAGGTTTTCATAATGTCCCCTTTCCTTTGCGCAATTTCAGACCTTTGTGAAGCAGTTAAAACAACGGAAATACACCTTAAAAGCCCCAACAACATACTTAACCACAGTGAGTTATCCGAGGATGCTTTCAGGCTTATGGATTTCCTCCACAGAGGCACGCCACTTGAAAATATGCTTGACTCCTACAAGAAGACTTTAAACATTGCAATCGGCACAGAAAACGCATACAGAGAATTGAGAAACAGCACAACAATCTTTTCAAAGTATTCTGTAGGCGATAAGGAAAGTGGTTCAATAGGCATAATCGGTCCTACCCGTCTTGATTACGCAAGGCTTATACCAAGCATCAAATATTTAGCCGGTATAATCGGCTCTATGTTAACAGAAACATTAGATGAATGAGGAACTAAATATGGCAGAAGAAAAAGTAATTAACGAGGCTGCTCAGGAAGCCCCACAGAAAGAAACAAAGAAAAAGAAAAAAATTGATAAAAAAGGCGAGCTTGAAGCATTAAATGCAGAAATCGAAAAGCTCACAAACGAGCTTGCCACATTAAAGGATTCTCACCTTCGGACCCTTGCAGAGTACGATAACTTCCGAAAACGTTCTCAAAGGGAGAAGGAGTCAACATACGGCGATGCCAAAGCAAACACATTAAAAATGCTGCTCCCTGTTCTTGATAACTTCGACAGAGCAGCTGATAATAAAACCGACGACATTGAGGTTTACAAAAAAGGTATTGAAATGACACTTACACAGTTAAGTGACATCCTCAAAAATCTTGAAGTAGAGTCCTTCGGTGAAGTCGGAGATGAATTCGACCCTAACATTCACAGCGCAGTAATGACTGTTGAAAACAGTGACCTTCCCGAAAATTCCGTTGCAGGAGTTTTTGAAAAGGGCTACAAAATGGGAGACAGAATTCTCAGATTCGCAACCGTTCAGGTTACAAACTAAAAAATCAAAACACAAAACATATACGGAGGTAATTAATTATGGCAAAAACAATTGGTATTGACTTAGGTACAACAAACTCATGCGTAGCAGTTATCGAAGGCGGCGAGCCTGTAGTTATCGCAAACGTCGAAGGCAACAGAACAACTCCTTCAGTTGTAGGTTTCTCAAAATCAGGTGAAAGACTTGTTGGTCAGGTAGCAAAGCGTCAGGCTGTTCAGAACCCTGACAGAACAATCGCATCCATAAAAAGACATATGGGTACAGATTACAAGGTTGCAATCGATGACAAATCATACACACCACAGGAAATTTCAGCTATGATTCTTTCAAAGCTTAAAGCTGATGCAGAAAGCTACCTTGGTGATAAGGTAACAGAAGCTGTTATTACTGTTCCTGCATATTTCACAGACTCACAGCGTCAGGCAACAAAGGACGCAGGTAAAATTGCAGGTCTTGAGGTTAAGAGAATCATCAACGAGCCTACTGCAGCAGCACTTGCTTATGGTATTGATAAAGAAAATGACCAGAAGGTTATGGTTTATGACCTTGGTGGCGGTACTTTCGACGTATCCATTATCGAAATGGGCGAAGGTGTTCAGGAAGTTCTTGCTACTGCAGGTAACAACAAACTCGGCGGTGATGACTTCGACCAGAGAATTATCGACTGGCTTGTTGCTGAATTCAAGAAAGAAACAGGCGCAGACCTTTCAGGCGATAAGATGGCTATGCAGAGACTTAAAGAGGCTGCAGAAAAAGCAAAAATCGAGCTTTCAGGCGTAACCTCATCTGCTATCAACCTTGCTTTCATCACAATGACAGAGGCAGGCCCTCTCCACCTTGACACAACTCTCACAAGAGCAAAGTTCAACGAGCTTACAGCAGACCTTGTTGAAGCAACAATGGCTCCTGTTCGTCAGGCAATTTCAGACTCAGGTCTTAAGGTTGCAGAACTTGACAAGGTTCTTATGGTTGGTGGTTCTTCAAGAATCCCCGCTGTTCAGGATGCTGTTAAATCATACACAGGTAAAGAGCCATTCAAGGGTATCAACCCAGACGAATGTGTTGCTATCGGTGCGGCACTTCAGGCAGGTGTTCTTGGCGGTGATGTTGAAGGTCTCCTTCTTCTCGACGTTACTCCACTTTCACTCGGTATTGAAACTCTCGGTAATGTTTGCACAAAAATTATCGAAAGAAATACAACTATCCCAACAAAGAAGAGCCAGGTATTCTCAACTGCAGCAGATAACCAGACCTCTGTAGAAATCCACGTTCTTCAGGGCGAAAGAGAATTTGCTAAAGACAACAAAACCCTCGGTATGTTCCACCTTGACGGTATTCTTCCTGCACGCCGTGGTACTCCACAGATTGAAGTTACTTTCGATATCGATGCTAACGGTATTGTTCACGTTTCAGCTAAAGACCTCGGCACAGGTAAGGAACAGTCAATATCAATTACTGCATCTTCAAATATGAGTAAGGACGATATTGAAAAGGCTGTTAAGGAAGCAGAGCAGTTTGCAGAGGAAGACAAGAAACGTAAAGAAGAGGTTGACACACGTAATGCCGCAGACCAGATGGTATTTGAGTGCGAAAAGCTTCTTACAGACAATGGTGACAAGTTCGACGAAGCAGACAAAACAGAAATCAATGCTAAGATTGATGCTCTTAAAGAAGCTCTCAAGGGCGCAGATATTGAAGCTATCAAATCAAAGCAGGAAGACCTTCAGAAGAAGTTCTACGAGATTTCTGAGAAGCTTTACAAGGCCGCAGGCGGTGCACAGGGCTTTGACCCAAATGCAGCAGCAGGCTTTGATGCAAACGCAGGTGCACAGGGTGATGGTTACACAGAAGCACCTTTTACAGACGTAGACTAATAATTAAACTACAAGACGGCTCTTTTCCTGAGCCGTCTTGAAAGGATTATGTATATGGCAGACAAAAGAGATTATTATGAGGTGCTTGGTGTTTCCAAAAGCGCCACACCCGACGAAATAAAAAAAGCATATCGTCAGCTTGCTAAAAAATATCACCCTGACCTTAATCCCGATAGCAAAGAAGCAGAGGCTAAATTCAAGGAAGCAAACGAAGCATATGAAATCCTTTCTGATGCAGATAAAAAGGAAAAGTATGATCGCTTCGGCTTTGCCGGTGTTGACCCAAGTTATGGCGCAGGTCAAGGTGGCGGCTTTGGTGGTTTCGGTGGCTTTGGCGATGGAATGGAGTTTGACTTAGGTGATATTTTCGGCTCATTTTTCGGTGGCTTTGGTGGTGGCGGCTCAAGTCGTTCTAACCCTAATGCTCCAAGAAGAGGCAGTGATATCCAGACAAGTGTTTATATCACATTTGAAGAAGCTGCAAAAGGCTGTAATAAAACCGTAGATTTCCAAAAAATCGAGCATTGTGATGAATGCGGCGGCTCAGGTGCGGCAAAAGGCACACAGCCACAAACCTGCCCCGAATGTAATGGTCGCGGTCAGATAAACGTACAGCAAAGAACACCTTTCGGAACTATAAGTACATCAAAAACTTGTCAGCGTTGCGGTGGTAAAGGTACATTTAACCCTAACCCTTGCACACGTTGTAAAGGTGCAGGCAGAATCAGAAAGACATATAAAAAGGATGTTACAATCCCCGCCGGTATTGACGAAGGTCAGGTATTTACTGTTCGTGGTGAAGGTAACCACGGCATAAATGGTGGCCCTGCAGGTGATTTAAGAGTTGCTGTTTCAGTTAAACCACACCCCTTCTTCGAAAGAGACGGCTACAATGTATGGTACGATATGAAAATATCATATATCCAGGCTGTTTTAGGTGATACATTACGAGTGCCAACCATCGATGGTCAGGTTGAATACGAGCTTCCTGCAGGTACACAACCGGGAGCAGTTTTCAAGCTTAAAGGCAGGGGTATTCCTGTTATCAACTCTTCCCGCAGGGGCGACCAGCTTGTTCGTATCATTGTTGATGTTCCTAAGAATTTAAACACTGCACAGAAAGAAGCATTACTTAAATTCAACGAGGCTATGGGCAATAAAGCCGTAACTCCCGAAGAGAAAAAAGGCTTCTTCGGTGGTAAAAAGAAAAGATAATAATAAAATCAAACTGTGTCAGGTACATACGAAGTGAATTCCAATGTACCTGACCTTTTTAAATAATACAAAAATTTTTCGATAAAAAACATATATTTTTCTATTGCTAAATTTTTGTGTTATACTATAATATAGTTACAAAATAAAATTAACGGAGGAAGCCAAATGAAAATGTCATTCCGCTGGTATGGCGAAACTGACCCGATTTCCCTTCAGTATATTCGTCAGATTCCAAATATGCGTAGTATTGTTAGTGCAGTTTACGATGTTAAGCCCGGTGAAGTATGGCCGGAGGAAAGCATTTCAAAAATGAAAAAGCAGTGCGAAGATAACGGCCTTATTTTTGATATTGTAGAATCAATCCCTGTTCACGAGGATATTAAATTAGGCAGAAACAATGTTGAACAGCTTCTTGAGGTTTACTGCGAAAACATCCGCCGTTGTGCAAAATATGGTATTAAGTGCGTAACCTACAACTTTATGCCCGTTTTTGACTGGACACGTACACAACTTGACAAAACAGCACCCGATGGTTCCACAAGTCTTGTTATGTACTGGGAGCAGATGAAGGGTCTTGACCCGCTTAAAGATGATATTCACCTTCCCGGCTGGGATTCGAGCTATTCTCAGGAAGAAGTACGCGAGCTCATTTCTGCATATGGTAAGCTTGGTGAAGATGGTCTTTGGAAAAACCTTGAAAGATTCCTCAAAAAGGTTATTCCTGTTGCCGAGGAATGCGGTGTAAGAATGGCAATTCATCCCGATGATCCGCCATATTCAATATTTGGTATTCCAAGAATTATTACTTGCGAAGAAAATCTCGATAGAATGCTCAGCATTGTAGATAGCCCTGCTAACTCTCTCTGCCTTTGCACAGGCTCGTTAGGTTGTGCAAAATCCAATGACGTAGTTGCTATGATCAAAAAATACAGCGCTATGGACAGAATTGCATTTATGCATATGAGAAACATTCTTATTCTTGACGATGGTAGCTTTGAAGAGCAGGGCCATCTTTCAAGCTGTGGTAGCCTTGATATGTACGAAATCACAAAGGCGCTTGTAGAAACAGGCTTTGATGGTTATGTAAGACCTGACCACGGCAGAATGATTTGGGGCGAAACAGGTAAACCCGGCTACGGTCTTTACGACAGAGCTTTAGGCGCAACCTATATTAATGGTCTTTTCGAAGCTTGTGAAAAAGCATTCAAGAAATAAGGGGGATAATAAAATGAACGCAATTTCTGAAAAAATTATGTCAATCGGTGTTGTACCCGTTATAAAGCTTAACAATCCCGAAAAGGACGCTATACCTCTTGCAGAAGCACTTGTTAAGGGTGGCGTTCCTGTTGCAGAGGTCACATTCCGTGCTGCAGGTGCCGCAAAAGCAATTAAGCTTATGAGTGAAAATGTTCCCGAAATGCTTGTTGGCGCAGGCACAGTTCTTACAACGCAGCAGGTTGACGAGGCTATTGAAGCAGGTGCTAAATTCATTGTTACACCCGGCCTTGATGAATATATTGTTAAATACTGTCAGGAGAAAAATGTACCTATTTACGCAGGCTGCACTACTCCTACAGACTACCACACAGCATACAGACTTGGCCTCGATGTTTTAAAATTCTTCCCTGCAGAGCAGTCAGGCGGTCTTGCAAAAATCAAGGCTATGAGCGCTCCGTTCCCAATGTTCAAGGTTATGCCAACAGGCGGTATTGGTCTTAACAACCTTAAAGAATACCTCTCCTGCCCTGTTATTGCGGCTTGCGGTGGCTCATACATGGTAACAGCAGACCTTATTGATAACAACAAGTGGGATGAAATAATCGACCTTTGTAAAAAATCTGTTGAAATTGTTAAGGAGGCACGTTCAAATGGCTAAAATAGTTACTTTTGGCGAAATAATGCTTCGTCTTGCACCAAACGGTTACAACCGTTTCTTCCAGGATGATCAGCTTCAGGCAACCTTCGGCGGTGGCGAAGCAAACGTATCTGTTTCCCTTGCAAACTATGGTATGGAATCTGTTTTCGTAACAAAGCTCCCCTCTCACGCAATTGGTCAGGCGGCTGTAAACTCTCTGCGTTACTTCGGTGTTGATACATCTAAAATCGCCCGTGGTGGTGACAGAGTAGGTATCTACTTCCTCGAAAAAGGTGCTTCACAGCGCGGTAGCGTTTGTATTTACGACCGTGCACATTCAGCTATTCAGGAAGCATCACCTTCAGACTTTAACTGGGATGAAATCTTTGAAGGTGCAGATTGGTTCCACTTTACAGGTATCACACCTGCATTAGGCGCAAATCTTGTTGAAATCTGCAAAGAAGCTTGTATTGCCGCAAAGGCAAAGGGTGTAAAGATTTCCTGCGACCTTAACTACAGAGGAAAGCTCTGGACAAGAGAAGAAGCAAGAACAGCTATGACAGAGCTTTGCAAGTATGTTGATGTTTGCATTTCAAACGAAGAGGACGCAAAAGATGTTTTCGGTATTGAATCAGAAAACACCGATATTTACGGTGGCAAGCTCAACAAGGAAGAATACAAATCTGTTGCTAAACAGCTTGCAGATAAATTCGGCTTTGAAAAGGTTGCAATTACTCTCAGGACATCAATTTCCGCTAACGATAACGATTGGGCAGGTATGCTTTATGATGGCGAAAATTATTGCTTCTCAAAGGAATACCACCTCCACATTGTTGACCGCGTAGGCGGTGGCGACAGCTTCGGCGGCGGACTCATCTATGCTCTGCTCAACGGCAAGGATACACAATCTGCAATTGAATTTGCAGTTGCAGCGTCTGCCCTTAAGCACACAGTTGAGGGCGACTTTAACAGAGTAAGCGTTTCAGAAATTGAAAAACTTGCAGGTGGCGACGGTTCAGGCAGAGTACAGAGATAAACCAAACCCCGAATAAATCAGCAAGACCGGACAATGAATATCATTGCCCGGTCTATTTTTTCACCAAATCCTTACCCCATCAATATGGAGAAACCTTGCTACATCATAATTATAAGTAGATAAAGGTCTGTTTAAAGCATCGTATGTGTGAGCCGCTACAAGAATTTCAGGCTGTGTAGTAAGAACAATCAATGTGTGGTAAAAATCCCCATCTGATTTACCTAATTGAATAACATCTCCCGCTATCACTTCGTTTTCACTTACCACGCGTGCGTACGGACCCACAGAGGTGTTTGTAACAAGAAAGTTATAAAGATACTCTACACCGCTCCACGAGGCTGTGCGGTCAGATAAAGAGTTATAATACCAGCCATACACAGGTGTATAGTTCATTATACCTGCCCCTGCATAAAGGCATTGTGAAATAAAATTAGTGCAATCTCCACCAATATACTCAAAGTTATAAAATGCAGGATTTCTGCTTAATGCCCACCGTCGAGCATAACGAACAGCAGAAGCCCTGTCATAACCTCTTTCTCTCATATAAAAACCCCTTTCACTATAGCCGAAAAGAGTTGAACACCGCACGGTTTCTTAAGGCAAATTCCCGCACTAACTGCGTCAAAAAGCTTGAAATACGACAGTATTCCTTCACTTTTTTCCTTGTTATTGCAAAAATTTTGCCTTAATAAACTGTTTACAC
>JAZSCV010000010.1:0-6985 GCA_045530855.1 Acutalibacteraceae bacterium | reverse complement strand
GGTGGGATATTCTCGGCACCGAAGGTGCCGTTTTGCCGTAAGGCAAAAAGTTGCAATAAACTGATTGTTGTACGACAGCTATACCTCTCCGGCGAAGAGGTGGGGACCGCGCCGAAGCTTGTCTTTGGCGTGGTGGTGGGTAGTTCTTTGTCTGCTATCCTTCAGCTTTAAATAACAAATATCCATTATGGCTTATATGATACCACACCTAAACAAAAAAATAAAGAGATGAGACCTTAAAATAAGACTCATCTCTCAATTTTTTAATAGAACTTACGCTTACGAGCAGCTTCTGATTTCTTTTTTCTCTTTACAGAAGGTTTCTCATAGTGTTCTCTCTTACGAACTTCCTGGATAACACCATCTCTTGAAGTCTGTCTCTTAAAACGACGAAGTGCGCTATCTAAAGATTCGTTTTCTTTAACTTTTACCTGACTCATTTATAGTTCCCTCCCTCCGTTGTAACCAACAAAGGTATAATTATCAAAATACATCATGTATTATACATTGTCAATATTCCCGTGTCAAGTACAAATTTATTAAATATTGAGAAAAAAGTTGGGAATACTAACACAAAAACACCGTTTTTTAAGGCTTTTCGGTGTATTTTTCTGCCTGAAGGCGGAACATATAGGCATATTTGCCGTTAAGAGCCATTAACTCCTCGTGAGAGCCGTGTTCAATTATCTCACCATTTTCAAGCATATAAATTTCGTCTGCCATAACTGTTGTAGAAAGTCGGTGAGATATAAAAACAACTGTTTTCTTGTCTGCCGCCTTTGTCATAGATTGATTCAAGGTGTATTCGGCAACAGGGTCAAGGTTTGCGCTGGGCTCGTCAAGAATGGCAAAAGGACAATCTTTATAAAAGGCTCTTGCAATAGCAATTTTCTGTGCCTCGCCACCTGAAAGCGACACACCATCGTCATCAAATTCCCTTAAAAGAATACTCTTTATACCATCGGGAAGCTTTCGATCAAATTTCGCCGCTTCAAGAGATTTTGTTGCTTTGTTTTCGTCAATGGTATCGTCCATTGCTATATTTTCACCTAATGTTGCACCGAAAAGAGAGAAATCCTGAAAAACTGCTGCAAAATTGCGGTGGTATGCGCTTATATCCCACTCTTTTATATCCACACCATTAATAGTTATGCGACCCTCAGTAACATCATAAAGGCGCAAAAGCAGGTTTGTAAGTGTTGTTTTACCTGCACCATTGTAGCCAACAAGGGCTATCTTTTTGTATGGTGTAATTGTAAGATTTATATTTTTAAGAACATATTTATCTGTACCGGGATATTTAAAGGAAACATTTTCGAATTTTATAACAACAGGATTTTCGAATACTGTTGTTTTGGTGCCGGAAATCATTTTTTCCTTGGCATTCATAAATTTACGGAATTTTTCAACATAAAGTCCGTTTTGCCTTATATCTATGGCAAATCTGCTTGTAATGGCAAATACGCTATTACTGATTGCCGTTGCTCCGTTAAATGTTGCAGCAAAATCACCCATAGTTACACTTTTTTCAACAATTGCCTTGTAGCCCATAAGTAAGGTGATACCTAGATAAATAAGAATTGTCATAGGTAAAGCTTCCTGACAGAAATACAGCTTCCATTGTTTTGTAAGGTATGGTGAAATTGTTTTTATTCTGTCAAAAACATTTTTATTGTACCTTGTTTCAATCATTTTACCAGCACCGGAAAGACGTAACTCCTTTGCGTAATCCTGCAAATAAAATACTCTGCTGAAATATAAATTCTTTCGGTCAAAGGGTATCATAGCCTCTGTGCGTTCAACATTAACTTTAGCTATAAGCCTGCCTATGGGTGTCATTATAGCAACGCATATAATCACAAAAAGTAAGCATATGGGGTCAATTGAAATAATAACAGCACCTATAGTAAGAACACTTACGATGTTTGAAAGTATATCCTGTGTATTGGACAAAACATCGTATGCGCGTTCATTCATTGAATTCATAGCAAGAACAAGGTCGTTATAATATTCGGGATTATCATAAGCTTCGTAATCCATTTTTGCGGCTTTTTCATATATTGTTTTGTAAATGGCAAAATACAGTTTCTGCTTTTCCTTTGGCATTGATATTTCGTAAAAGAGTGTTGTACACAAATTTGTTATAACAACAAATGCCACAAACAAAGCAAGAGCTATTGCAACCCTGTACAAATCCTTACCCTCGGTTGCCACATCTATTATATATTTCAATAAAACAACGCTTGAAAGTGTCCAGGGAAGGTTTGCGAGAACATCAAAAAACAAATAACCAAAGCCCATAAAAGGTGTATGTTTGAAAATGAAGCGCAGCATATAAATGTAGTTTTTAAATGCATTTATTTTTTCGTTATTCTTCATTGTCCGACACCTCCTTATAGCCTGATGCCTGAAGTGTAAACATTTCATTGTATTCCCCATTAGCAGACATAAGCTCTGCGTGTGTGCCCTGCTCTGCCAATTCACCCTTGTTGAAAACAAGAATTTTATCAGAATTTGTGGCACTTGAAAGACGGTGAGAAATATAAATGACTGTTTTGCCCGTTGTGCCCTCAAGAAGAGCATCGTACATTTTGCTTTCTGCCACAGGGTCAAGAGCTGAAGATGGTTCGTCAAGGATTGCCACATCAAAATCCCTTGCAAATAAGCGTGCAATAGTAACCTTTTGAGTTTCTCCGCCTGAAAGAAGCACACCCTCTGAATCAAATTCCTTTGTAAGAAGGGAATCCTCCTTGTATGGCAATGAGCCGATTTTTTCATAGGCACCCGATTGCTTAAGAGCCTTGACGGCTAAAGGCTTATTTTCTTCGGTAACCTCTTCTGTAAGAACGTTTTCAGCTACCGTCATAGCAAAAACGCGGTAATCCTGAAAAACTGAGGAGAATTTTTCGCGGTATTTTAAAACATCATATTCCTTGATGTTTATGCCGTTGTAGAGAATTTCACCATCGGTAACATCATAAAAACGCATAAGGAGCTTTGAAAGAGTTGTTTTGCCTGCGCCATTGTGACCAACAACAGCAATGGTCTGCCCTTTTTCTATCTTGAATGACACATTTTTTAATACATAGTCCTTGTCATCGCTGTATCTGAAGCTTACATTTTTGAATTCAAGTGAGGAAAATCCCTCAGGCTCAATTGTACCGCCCTGTATTTTAGGCTCGTAATCAAGAAATTCTCTTAAATTCTGCACCCAAAGGCAGTGCTTTTGTTGCATTGCAAAATAATGGGCAAGGTGATTAAGCTTGTTTCTGCAGGTAGAAATTGCCGAGACAAGCACAGAGAAATCAGAAACAGCAATATCCTGTGCCACCATAAGCCTGTAGCAACCATATAAAAAGCCACCTGTAACAGGAATTATTTCTGCGAAATAATCAGAAAACATTTCTAATAATGCTATTTTCCAGCCGTATTTTTTTATTACGGCAATGTTTTTGTCTATAGCACTACGGAATCTTTTTTCTAAAACAACAAAGATGTTTGTAGTCTTTATTTCCTTTGCAAAATCCTTTAAAAGAATTGTACGCCTTACATAATCCTTTTCTCTTTCGTAAGGTGTCATATCCTTTTCTTTTTGGAGCTCAATATTATTTTTTGCAACCCTGAAAGCAATAACAATAACAGGGCAAATAATGAAAATAAGCAAAAACGGATCTATGGAAACAAGGTAAAAAACAAGCAAAATCAAGCTGACAACAGAGCCTAAAACCCAGGCAGAGCCCTCAATAATTCTCTTAAATCCGTTCTGTTCCACAACCCATGTTGCACGGTTGTATTTATCGAAAAATTCAGGGTTTTCATAGCAACCCAGCTCAACCTGCTGTGCCTTTTTAAATATCAGAGAATTAATGTAGCTTTCACATTTTATTTCAAATTTTATTCTTACAGTATAAACATTTATGTAGCCTAAAAGGTCAATAATCAGTTTACCTAAAACAAGAATACACATTCTTATGGCAAACTCGTTGAAAGTGCCGTTACCTTCGATAATTGAAAGCGCTGTTTCAAGAAACATTACATTTACAACTACGGCATAGTAAACATTTTCTGCGGCATATGCAAAATAAATCATAAGCAAATGCAGTGGTGCACTTTTCAGACCACACCCCAACATAAAAGCCGTATTTTTAAGTATATGCGCCTTCTGAGGCGACTCCTTTTGTTTTTTGTTTTTCATTTTTATCTCCGATATATAAAAGTAAATATTGTAAAAAGTTTATATAAAAAATTAAACATTGTCAAGATTTAGTTGTTAGTTGCCTGATACCGGAAAAATCAGGAATTGAGGGACCTGCGGTCGGCATTTGTAAGTGCGGAGTGTCGGAATTCTTCTAAGGAAATACAAAATTGAATTTTGTATGTTGAATTTTCATTTTTTGTGAAGTTGTAGTCGTTTTGCACAGTGATTACGAAATATCTTGACAATTTTTGGAGAATGTGGTAATATATATGCCAATGAGGGAGTAATTCCGTACACAAAATAGTACGCGACACAATCGTCAACACAGAGCCTCGGCTCTCGGTGTGTCCTAAGTAAATGAGACTCATACACGATATTTGTCGTGTGTGAGTTTTTGTGTTTTCGGGGTTTGAATAGCTAACAGACCTTCCTCACAGATTGCGCGCAATCGAAAACAAAGATTAATTTGAAGGAGAATTATTATGGACAAAAAGATGATTATTAAAATTGTTATTCTTGTTGTATGTGTTGCACTTGTTGGTACATTTCTTGCCACCAGCTTTACTGTAGTTAAAGCCGGTCACACAGGTGTTGTACTTACATTCGGAGCAGTTGAGGAGAATGTTTTTGATGAGGGCCTTCATTTCAAAATTCCTCTTATCCAGAGTGTTGTGCAAATGAACAACCGTACACAGAAGATTGAAACAGACGGTACTGCATCTTCAAAGGACTTACAGATTATTTCATATGTAGTTGCTGTAAACTTCCATGTTAACGATGCATCATCTGCCACACTTTATCAGAATGTTGGTACAGATTACGGCTCGGTTATTATTGTACCTGCAATTCAGGAAAGCATTAAAGCAGTTACTGCACAGTTTACTGCAGAAGAGCTTATTACAAAGCGTCAGGTAGTTGGCGACCAGATTAAGGATGCATTGTCTGAAAAAATTAACGAATATGGTATAGTAGTTGAAATATTCAATATTGTGAACTTCGATTTCTCTGAGGAATTCAATGCAGCTGTTGAAGCAAAGCAGACTGCACAGCAGAATGCACTTAAGGCAGAGCAGGACCTTGCCCGTATTGAGGTTGAGGCAAAGCAGAAAATTACTCAGGCAGAGGCGGAAGCAAAGAGTATCCAGCTCATTCAGGATGCCCTTGAATCATCGCCTGATTATGTTGATTACATAAAGTGGAGTAAATGGAACGGCGTACTTCCTCAGGTTATGGGTGACAGCGGAGTGCTTGTGGATATAGGCGAAATAAGTCCTACTGAATAAAAAACAAAACCCGATGACTCAAATCATCGGGTTTTAATATTCTTACTTTCCTGCCTTCTTTGAATACTTAATCTTATAGATAAAGTTCATAAGGTGTGCATCAAGTGCGCCGATTGGTTTAACCTCTGCGTAAAGGTCTGCGCCAACTGCAGTTTTTGCATGCTTTTCCATAACAAGCTCAACAGCTTCTGCATTGTACTGATTGTTTGCAACACAAACAGCGCCGTTGTCTTTAAGGAATACAGCATTTCTCTTACCGAGAGCCTTTGCAACCTTTTTACTTGAGCAAAGTGTGCTGTCAGGATTGAAAACAGCTGTTTTTACAACAGGACCGCAAAGCTGAGCAAAGTCATCAAGAAGAGGTTTAATTGTTTTGCCTTTTCTTGAAACTGCAACAACATTTTCGTCTTTAGTGTGACGAATGAAGTTTACATCGTCTCTCTTTTTATAGATTTCCCAATGTAAATCTGCGCTGTCGGGGATTTCGCCGCCGCCAACCCATGCACCGCTCTTTGTATCAATAATAGCGGCTCTTTTATCTTTTTCGCCAACGAAGAAGAAGTTACCCTTTCTTGCACTGTCGCAAGGAGCAAATTCCTTTGCAGGCTTGTATTTATCACCTGATTTAATAACATCAGTAATATAATCAACAACACCTGTAAATGTATCAACTGCTTTGCCTGAAACCTCTGCGCAACGAGCAGCAATAAATTTCTCGCAAACTCTTTCAAGAGCATTTGCAACATTGAAAGCATCTTCATAGCTTTCACCAAGACAAACTGCACCATGGTGTTTCATTATAGCAGCTTTGGATGTTGAACGCTCCAATGCACCGATAACACCCTGACGAAGTTTGGGCTGACCGGGAAGACCATAGGATGCGCAAGGTACATCTGTACCGAGAATTTCTGCATCTTCACCATCAATATTGTTAATATCAAGACCGAGTGTACTTACAACGGAAGCATTTTTCTGGTGAGTATGAATAACAAAATTGATATTGGGGCGAAGCTCATAGCAGGATGCGTGAATACCTTTTTCAGAAGATGGTTTAATATCTCCTTCATAAGAAAGGTCTGCAATGTTAACGAGAACAATATCATCGGGAGTAAGAACATCATAAGCCATACCGCTGGGAGTGATAACAAACTGCTTATCGTTAACTCTGCAACTGATGTTACCCCAGGTTCTTACAATAAGGCCTGCTGCCAAAAGCTCGTGACCGGCTTTAATGACTAATTCTTTTGCTTCTAAAATATCCATAGTTGATTAATTCCTTTCTTTTAAAAGAAATTTTTATAAGTGTGGAGTGAGGAATGAGGAGTGAGGAATGAGGAGTGAGGAGTGTCGGGGAAGCAAGCTTCCAAACATTATATATTTTTTCGTAATAACTACGCTTTCAGATAAATCAACTTAATTTTAGATTTAAAAATTAAGAACAAATAAGTTATTTTTATACAACTTTTATAATGCTGTGCGCAGCACCCGAAACTTGCCACTTGCC
>JAZSCV010000057.1:0-75893 GCA_045530855.1 Acutalibacteraceae bacterium | reverse complement strand
CGTAATCTCTTCTTTTTCAGCAAGCGGATTTTCTGCACTCATTATTAGACTATATGTAAATTCAGAAACAAGTTCATAATTCAGTCCTTTTTCTTCCAGCATCGCTTTAAAATACTTGCCATAATTTTCTGCATAACGGATAATACCTAACTTAAAATTACGCTTCAATATATTAGTAATTGCTCTTTCAGAATTTGTTTCCTTATAAAAAATTTCTGCAGCATCCTTTGAAAGCATAGTAGAAAACTCTGCAAATGCTTCAGAAATATAACAAGCTCTGGGAACAGAAATAGAAAACTCCTGTTTTTTAGCTGTGCCTTTTTTATAGAAATCCTCAACCTGCTCAATCTGACCGAGAATTCTTTTGGCAAAGTTTATGAACTGCTCTCCGTCAGGAGTAAGCTCCATGCCTTTGGTGGTTCGTTCAAAAATAGATATACCAAGGTCTGCTTCAAGCTCTTTAATTGAACGGCTTATGTTTGGCGTTGCAATAAGCAACGTTTCGGATGCTTTGCCCAAAGAACCGAGCCTTGCAACTTCAACAGCATATTTCATATGTAATAAATTCAAACCATATCACCACCGGTATTTTTTTTGATTATATCACTAAGCTTTTTAAAAAGCAATAATTACAAAGTGCAGTTACTCTTATTCTTTGTATTATGCAGTAAAAAATTGCCCTGTAGTTTTTACCAAATACGCAGGATAGTAAGTAAGATAATAAGCAAGTTAGCTCGTCAAAATATAATCGCCAACATTTCTCTTGACAATCGCATTTTTCTATACTATTATGCAAATATTTGGAAAACCTGAAAAACCGAAAAGCTGAGAACCCTTGATTCTACTGGGTTTACGGCTTATCATCCAGGTGCTGTTACCGTTAGGTTCTATTTGAGAGAGCCTTGCAGGTTCAAGTCCTGTCCCCGTACCAAATAGCAGAAATCCGATTAATTCGGGTTTCTGTTATTTTTATGTATGGAATAAATAGGACTTGAACCTGCTCTCGGCAAAGCCGAACGCAATCGGGTGTTCGCAAGTTCACTTGCGAATGATGGGCAGAGCCCATCAAGTCCTGTCCCCGTACCAAATAGCAGAATATCATTAGGATGATTTTCAAGATACTTTTTGGCACCATAAAAAACAAAGGCATCAGGGAATTCATTCTTCTTATTACCTGATGGTGCAAAAGGAGGCATCCCATTAAAATAAAGAGAAAAAACATCAGCAGATTTCTTGCGACTCTGTTTTTTATCTGAGTTCAAAAGTAATTTCTCCACCACTTGTAATTTCCTCGTAAGTCAAATAACACTCCTCGACTTCTTTCCCGTTTAATTTAACAGATTTGATATACAGAGAATCCAAAGGATTTTTATTGCATTTGATTTTCAAAGTGTCAGAAACTCGGCAAGAATGGAAATTCTTATCTAATTTAATTTCGATATCTTTGAAAAGTGGTGTGTTTATGTAGTATTTGGGATCAGCAGGACAAACCTGAGCAAAACCTAATGCAGAAAGCACATACCATGCTGAAAGTTGTCCTACATCCTCGTTACCGCAAAAACCATATGCACCTGTGCGATATGATTCTTTTTGAACACGTCTTGTCCAATACTGTGTTCTTTCAGGAAGGCCAAGCATAGTGAAATAGTGAGTTATGTTGTGGCAAGGCTCATTAGAATGGTTATAATCGTCATTCCACAGGCTTTTTAAATCTGCCCTTTCAAAAAACTCTTCAAGAAGCTCTATGGTTCTTTTCTCCCCAAAAAGTCTACTCAGACCCTTCACATCATAAGGTACAAACCATGACTGTTGAAAAATATTACTTTCTACAGTTCCGTCATCATCATATCGGTTCTCTTCAAAAACGAATTCTCCGTTTTCCTTGCGAGGTGCCATAAACTGCAATGATTCATTATAATTTTCTCTGTACCGATTGGCTCTGTTCTTAAAAAACTCAACATCTTCTGTTTTACCTAAAACAGCGGCAAACTCTGCCATAGTAAAATCTGCCAATAAAAATTCAAGAGTATCACTTAATTTTTCAGGCACATAACAATCTTGAAGGTATGATTCACAATCAGGTCTTACGGATGTGAATTCCTTTCCTCCAAGCTCTTTCCGGCAAATACTTGAAGCCTTTGCTACGCTATATGCCTTCTCAATATCATAAGGATTAATCCCTTTAGTGACTGCATCCGCCACAACAATTAGACCGGGATCACCAACCATACAACCTGCATTTATGCCCAGAAGCTCCCATTGAGGAAACGATGAATTATTAAGTTCTGCAATCTTAAGCAAAGAGTTAACCTCATCACGAACCATATCAGGACGAATAATGCTCAAAAGTGGAAACTCGCTTCTATAAACATCCCAACCACTGAATACAGTTCTTTGCTTATAATCTGAATTCTTAAATATTTCGTAATTAATTTTATATCTGCCATCCACATCTGACATCGTACGTGGGTCTAAAAGAACATGATATAAGCAGGTATAAAAAAGCTTCAAATCAATTTCATCAGTACCTGAAACCTTTACACAAGAAAATGCTTTCTCCCATTTTTCGAAAGATGTTTCTGCCACAGTGTCAAAATCAAAATTTTCACACTCTTCAGAGAAATTTTTTCTTGCTCCCTCAATATCAACATAAGAAATGGCACATTTTATTGCTATAGGTTCACTAATATCCTTTGAAAAATCAAGAAAAAGTCCCAAATCCTCACCCTTACAAGCCTCTATAAACTCTTCATTAGCAAAAAACCTTTTGTTTATAAAAGGATGTGAAAACTCCATAACAAAATACACATCATAGAATATTCCTCCATGACCATGACCAAAGCCACCACCTGCTGGAGTACATTTAATATGACCTTCGATTTTTCTGTCACTTATAACATCAATTGTCTGAAAATCCGCTTTACCGCCAATTCTTCTGCTAAGATTGATAATAATCTTTTTTTCTGCATTTTCGGGATATGTAAATCTTAAAAAACCCGAATGTTCTGAAGCAGTACATTCAGCGAAAATATTATATCTATCCAATTCAACAGAATAATACCCTGCACGAGTTTTTTCGTTCTCGTGAGAAAACTCAGATTTCCATCCTACAACACCTTTGTTAAATGGTAATTCCTTGTTACTTCCACTACGAAGGTCAGTATCTTCCGTCACAGGCATAACCTGAATATTGCCTAAATCTCCATACCAACCGATGCCACTCATATGGTTAAAACTAAATCCCTCAATCGTATTATGGCAGTAGTTGTAACCACTGCCGTTATCGCCACCACTCACTGTATCGGGAGAAAGCTGAACCATTCCACCGGGAACACATGCACCCGGATAAGTTTTACCACCACCGTGGGATTTTTCAATCTGTCCATCACCAACAGTACCTATCATTGTATCAACATACAAAGCATTTTTCATAAACAATCACCTATTGTAATAAAACATTTTCCATAATTGTTTTTATATTCTCAAACTATCGTAACGCATAAAAACGAATTTAGATTATCATATCATATAATAAAATCAAATACAATAATCAATCGAATATAAATACAATTATCAACAATAGTCCATTCACTGAAATCCAAAACACTATGATATTTAAAAAAAGACGAATTGTATAAAATAGCGTAGTCGATGCCAAATAACGAAAGAGGCACTTTTGTGACTCTTTTATTATTTTATGAGATTTTTTACTACTTCTTTTCTGTTTTTACCTTGAAAATTGACTTTTAAAGATATATAATTTTTAAAATTGTTTTTGAGGTGATTTTATGCCACAAACTAAAATTCAGCCTGACTATTCAGGTGAATATTACTGGGATTCTTATTGTAAAACTCTTGATATCGAGCTTAAACAATGTATCGATGAGGGCCTTGATATTACAGATTTTGAGTTATTATTTAAAAAATCAATTGAAATGCCATATTCAAAAGAACAAGCGGACCTTGCTGATGAAATTTTCGAGAAAATCATAAATACCGAAATCAGGTCGGGTTATAAATATAATGAGCCATCTGATTTAGATGGTATTAAAGCGTTAAGAAAGCCTTATACATATAAAAAAATCGTAGTTGATGATGATTTGTTATATAAAAAAATAAAGGGTGCCTGGTATGGAAGAATTTGCGGTTGTCTTCTGGGTAAGCCTCTCGAAGGAATAAAGAAGGGTGAGCTTTACACTCTTTTAACATCAACAAACAACTATCCGTTATCGCGTTATGTAGTATCAAGTGATATTACAGAAAAAATGATTGAGTCTTACGATTTTTGGCTAAAAGACAAAGCGTGGGCAGATGTTATAGAATATGCACCCGTGGATGATGACACAACCTACACGGTTTTATCACAAATTTTGATTGAAAAATTCGGTCACGATTTCACGTCAAAAGATGTAGCAAAACTCTGGCTTCAGAGCCAGCCTATTGAAAAATACTTCACAGCCGAAAAGTCTGCATACCGCAACTTTATAAATGGTTATGCGCCACCATATTCGGCGATTTATAAAAACCCTTATCGTGAATGGATTGGCGCACAAATCCGTGGCGATTATTTTGGATACATTACACCCGGAAATAAGGAGTTAGCTGCAGAGTATGCTTTCCGTGATGCATCAATTTCTCATACTAAAAATGGTATTTACGGAGAGCTGTTCGTATCAGCTATGATTTCAGCCGCAGCAGATGCAGACAATGTTTCTGATGCGATAAAAGCGGGACTTTCAGAAATTCCTTATACATCGCGTCTTTATGAAGCGGTTTATGATATTATAAATAAATATGAAAACGGTGTTCCCTGTGACGACTGCATTTCTATCATAAATAATAAGTATGATGAGTTTGACCCTCACAATTCCGTTCACACAATAACCAATGCTTTGATTGTTGTTATTGCCTTGCTTTATGGGAATGGTGATTTTGGAAAATCAATTTGTTTGGCGGTTGGAATGGGTTATGATACCGATTGCAATGGTGCAACTGTTGGATCTGTTTTAGGTATGCTTAACGGATTTGATTCTATAGGTGACAAGTGGATTAATGTACTTAATAATAAACTTGATACCGGTATAACGGGTGTCGGAGTTGTTGAAATTTCTGATTTAGTAGAAAAAACAATCGCTCATATCAAAAGGTGACAACTGCAAATACATTGCTCTATTAAACACCAATTACGAAGCACGAGAAGACCCTATAATCCTCACCAAGTAACAGAAACCCGATTTTTTAGGGTTTCTGTTATTTTTGTGTGTGAAATAAAAAGGACTTGAATCTGCTCTCCCCGAAGGTGAACGCTATCATTATAATTAAAATAACACACTCTACATACGAATCCATCTCTTTGAATCTTCGTCTGCATAGTATGTTATGATTATTTTGCTATATTCTTTTGTCGTCTGTTGCAGGGTTGTCGATTAATTGACCATTTTCTGTAAATCGTGAGCCGTGGCATGGGCAATCCCACGTATGCTCTGCAGAGTTATATTTCAGCGCACAGCCCAAATGCGGACACCGGGGTACAGTTGGTGTGAGTATTCCCATTAATGATTCAAAAGCATTAACGGCAAGTTGCGGATGCAATAAGCTTCGTGATGGTGAAAATGTAGCGGTAAAGGGATTTAATTTACCCTGTACAAGGTCACAAAGAATATTTGCAGACACCATAGCATTTGTCATCCCCCATTTATTGAAACCTGTTGCTACATATACATTGGGTAAGGCTTTTGAATATTGCCCGATATACGGAATAGAATCAAGTGTCATACAGTCTTGAGTTGCATATCTGTTAACAATACGGGCATTGGGGTAATGCTTTTTTGCAAATTCTTCAAGCTCCTGCCAGCATCCGCCCTGTTTACCTGTACGGTGACCGCCGCCACCAACTAACAATAGGTTTGCGTAGCTACGAAAAGATAAACCTGTATCTGATTCATCTACATACATCCCCTTTATTTCCTGTGCATTTTCGAGAGCTATTACATACGAACGATGCTGATAAAGCTTAACAGAAAAACCGCCGTGCTTATTCAAAATAGGGAAATGAGTTGCCACAATCAGCTTTTTGTAGGTAATGTCACCATAATTTGTGGTTGCTATGTCAGGTTGTAAATTTACAACCTTTGTATTCTCATAAATTGGCAACCCCTTTGCAATGCTATACAAGAATTTTAAGGGATGAAATTGTGCCTGGTTCTTCACCTGCACAGCACCTGCCACATTCACAGGCAATTCTGAAGCTTCTGAAAACATCGCCTTTACACCAAGCCGATTCAAGGCATCAATTTCCTTTTGGATTTTCATTCTGCTATCAGTAGAATAAACGAATGAGTCCCGTATCTCATATTCACAGTCTATATTTTTACATAACCCGGCGTATTCCTTACATGCCTGCAATTGTGCCTCTACATAAAGTCGTGCTTTACGTTCGCCAAATCGGGTTATCATCTTATCATAAATTAAACCATGACCAAGCGTGATTTTTGCCGTTGTGTTTTTAGTAATACCGCTACAGATTTCATCAGCCTCAACCAATATGCAATCTACACCTGCATTTTTAAGCTTATATGCACACAGAATTCCCGCAATACCTCCACCTATAATAAGAACATCTGTGCTTTTATCTTCATTCAAAGGTGGAAAGGAATCCTCTTTTGCAGTTTTTTCCCAAACAGATTTTATATTGTGACTACTCATTGCTGATTTCCCACAAGAGATTCTACATATTGATGCATCTCTTCCCTTGATTTAATAGAATGTGTGCCATCTACAACTATTTGCTTTTGTGCCTCACTGAGAGCCGAAAATTTCTGCATTGCTTCAGGATTCATTGATAAAGCCATAGCAAAGCCTACAGGCATTTCCTCTTGTTTCATTTTTTACCTCCAAATTGTAATATGAATATTTTTTGTTTTTTTCTTATGTATATTCCTGTTATTTTTTTGAATAAAAAACATTAGCCGTACGAATAAAACAATCGAATTAGCATTATAACTTATTGTTCAATGAGGAAAAATCGCATGTTTTTAAACCCATCTTCAAGCCCAACGAAAGATACCAACTTCAAGCTCAGTGAAAGATATCAAATACTATTGTAAAAAAATTATATTGGTAGTATAATAACATATCACCATGTTTGAAGGAGTGTGCTTTATGAAGCTCAGAAAAATTTGCTGTTTGGTACTTTCTTTAATTCTCACAGCCAATATTGCTAACTGCCTCTCACTTACATCCTACGCGGCTGAAGCTGTAGATGTTGTTGAGGATACAGAAATACGCGAATCCTACACAAACACTAAAGATCTTGAAGAAATTGTTGACTTAGAGGAATTCGAAGAATGTTTAAGCACAGGTATATATAACTGTGATGAATATATTGATATTTCACACTTCAATCTTCCCTATAATACCGAAACAAAAACATTGGTATCACATTTTCTCTACAAAGAAATGACTCGTAATTTCCACTTCAACTCACTTTCCTTTTATTACTCAAGTGGAATTCTTACAAAAATCAAGCCTGTATACACATACTCATTCTCTGAATACAAGAGTATGATGGCTGAAATTGAAAACAGTGCCAATACTCTTTTAAGTAACATCAAGGATAATAATTACTTGGACGAATTTGAAAAGGCTCTTCTTATTCATGACAGATTAGCTCTTTTATGTGAATATGATTACACAGGTACCACCAACAGATATGATATCTATGGTGCATTGGTAAATGGTAAAGCTGTTTGCGAAGGCTATGCTCAGGCATACGATTTTCTGTTAGAAATAGTTGGAATTGAAAGCTACTATTGCAGTTCAGACCTGCTTAATCATGCATGGAATATTATTTTTATAGATGGTGTTCCATACCATGTTGACGTTACCTGGGATGATTATGCCTGGGCAAGCGGTGAGCACGGCGTAATCGGTAGAATTAAACACGACAACTTTTTAAGATCAAGTGACGGCATTTATGCAACCGGTCACGATGAAACAGACTACGAAACATTCCCCGATGACACAAGATATGATAACCACCCTATACAAAACTCAAAAACCGCTGTTCAGTTAATAGACAACGAGATTTATTATATAGACAACTCCTCACAGCAAATAAAAAGATTAAGTGATGAAAAAGTACTGTATAATATTTCAGACATATGGTATGCCCCAACAGGTGGCTATTGGACCTCTAACTACGCTTGCTTATCAAGTAATGGTAATGATCTTTTATACTCTTTAAGCGATGCTGTATATAAATACGATCTTTCAACACTGACCTCTACAGCAGTATACGAGCCTACATTGGAAGAATATTTCTCTATATACGGCTTTGAATATAAGGATGGTTATCTTGTTTGCCAAATCAACAACGGACCTCCATATTCCAGCTACGGAACAGATAACCTTTACACAGCAACAAAATTATATGGCGAGCAGAAACCAACTGCCTCTATTTCATGCACCAACAATGTTGCTTCATACCAGACAGTAACACTTAATATGAACGATAACCAGGGCATTGCCGGTTACTATTGGGGAACAAGCAGCACATACAGTAATAATACTTTTACATCTACAAGCAGTAAACAGGTATCCAAACAAATCAGCAGTAGCGGAACATACTACTTGACAGTAAAAAACACCTTCGGTAATTTATCACAAACCCAAAGCATTACTTTCTATAAAACTACTTTGAACGGCAATGGCGCCACTGTATCACCATCCTATGTGCTTACATGTAGCGGAAACAGTTTTTCTTTCCCGACAGTTTCAAAGAGCGGCTATACCTACAAAGGCTGGTCTACAAGTTCTACCGCAACATCCGGTCAGACAAGTTTAACACCAACAAAAAGCACAACATATTATGCAATATTTGAAAAAGAGCCTATTACAATCTCTTCTGTAGAAATCTCAAGTCTTCCAACAAAAACAACATACTATAAGGGCGACTCGTTTAACGCCAGCGGTTTGAAATTATATATTAACTACAGCGACGGCTCATCTGAAATTATATCAAGTGGTTTCTCAACAAGCGGCTTCAGTTCCTCTACAACAGGAACAAAAACAATCACTGTATCGTATCAGGGTTATAGCGATACATTTACTGTAACAGTAAAATCCCCGAGCATCACACTTTCTTCAAGTGCTAAAACCTTATATGTAGGCAACACAACAAGTCTTACAGCAACTGTAGTACCAAGTGGTCAAAGTGTTACATGGACTTCATCTAACACAAGTGTTGCAACAGTTTCGGGCGGAACAATCACAGCAAAAGCTGCAGGTACCGCAACAATTACCGCAAAAATCACCTATAATGGCACTACATACAGCAAAACATGTACTGTAACTGTTAACAATGTACCTGAAACAACTACACAACCGGATTGGGAATATGATGAAACCACTTCACCGGTATGGACAACAGAGGTTACAACAAGTCCTTCAATTGAACCAACAGAAGAACCTACAACAGAAACAACAACCACAAGAACTCCTGAGTCACTTACAGTTACTACCAAACCAACAAAAACCACATACGAGCTTGGTGAAACCCTTTCTACAAGTGGTTTGAAGTTAAAATTAACATATAGTGACGGAAGTACCCAAACAATTACAAGTGGTTTTACTGTAAGTGGTTTCAGTTCTTCCACAACAGGAACAAAAACTGTTATTGTAAGATATGGTAACTTAAGCACCTCATTTACTGTCCAAGTTACGCATACACATAGCTATAGTTCAACCACATTGACAGATCCTACATGTACCGCAACAGGTACCAGAAAGCTCACTTGCTCCTGTGGACACAGCTACACAACGTCAATTTCCGCATTAGGCCACGATTGGAGAACCAGAAACTGCGGTAAATATTGTACAAGATGTAATGAAATCACCTCTGATTCTACAACAGGTCATAATTACACACCTGTACATACAAAATACCCCACATGTGAGGAAAGCGGATATTTTTCATACATCTGTATTGAATGCGGGTTCGAATATGAAGAAACTCCACCTGCACGTGGTCACAGATATGTTTACTATGCAGAAGTTTCTGCAAACTGCTCAGAGGAAGGTTGGACAATCTACTATTGTGAAGATTGCGACGATCGCAAAGTGGAAACTATCCCTAAAAACAATAACCACTCATACCAGAATGTGACTACCAAAGCAACACTTTCATCAAATGGTAAAATAGAAAAAACCTGTACTCTTTGCAATAAGATAGCAAGCACAACTGTAATTTACTCTCCAAAAACCATTAAGCTTTCCACAGCAACTTGCACATATAACGGTAAAGAAAGAACACCATCCGTTACTGTTAAGGATAGCAATGGCAATGTACTTGTTAACGGCACAGATTACAAGGTATCTGTACCATCAGGCAGAAAGCTCCCCGGTATATATAAATACACAATTACCTTTATGGGCAAATACTCAGGAACAAAAACACTTGATTTTACAATCCTGCCAAAAGCACCTACAACAATTTCTGCAACACAAACCACAAGCACAATTACTCTTAATTGGTCAGAATCTGCGGGTGCAACAGGCTACAGAGTGTATCAGTACAGCCCGTCAAAGGGTAAATATGTACAGGTTGCTTCAGTTAAGGGTGTAACAAGCTACAAAAAAACAACAAACTTCAAAGCAGGCACAGAGTACAGCTTCAAGGTTAAGCCGTACACAAAGCTTGCCGACGGAACAGTTTTATGGGGTGTTGCTTCAAGTGCATTTGTAACTGCAACAAGATGCAATGCACCATCAATTACATCCGTAACATCACCATCAAAATCAAAGGCAACAGTAAAGTGGTCAAATGTAAGTGGTGAAACAGGCTACCAGCTTTACTATGCAACAAGCAAAAATGGTACATATAAGAAAATAAACTCTTATGGTGCAGATGTGCTTACAGGCACAAAAACATTCTCAGCCTCCGCAAGCGGTAAAACAATTTACTTCAAGGCAAGAGCATACCATAAGGTAAACGGTCAGACCATTTTCGGTAACTGGAGTGCAATTAAGAGTGTAAAGCTTAAATGATTCAACATTTCTTAATACAATAGAATATTAATCAACAAAACACTGTTCTCGTAAGAGGACGGCGTTTTGTTTTTGGGGTTAGGTATTGAAATGATAAATTAAATATGGTAAAATATAACTATTACACATTTATTTTTATCGGAGAAAAGACAAATGGAAAAATTTTTATCAACAATTTTAGCAGTTTTATTGGTTGCTTCTATTATGCTTATGGGGGCATTCAATATAACGGCTAATGCGCAAATAAGCGACTATTATACATATACAATTGAAAATGGCGAGGCGACTATAACTGGTATTGATAAATCAATTAGTGGTAATATTACTATTCCATCAACTTTAGGTGGTTATCCCGTTACAAAAATAGACGACTGGGTATTTTACGATTGTGATAAATTAACAAAAATCACGCTACCTAACGGAATTAAAAAAATAGGCTCATTCTCCTTTAACAATTGTGATGCGTTAGATTTTATCGTATTGCCCAAAAGTCTGACAGAGATTGGATATTATGCATTTAAAATGACATTATTGAATACGGTATACTATGGTGGTTGTGAATCGGATAAAGCCAAAATAATAGTTGACGATGGTAATAGCGCCCTTTTCCATGCTAATTGGATATATACACATACGTATACCCACAACTGCGATATAAGTTGTAATGTATGCGAAGCAACCAGAACCATTACTCATGCTTACAAGACAATCACCACAAATGCAACTCTTACCCAAAATGGTAAAGCAGAAACAAAGTGCACCGTTTGTGGTTATATATCAGAAAGCTATGTGATTTATTCGCCAAAAACAATCAAGCTTTCTGCTACAACAGTTACCTATAACGGCAAGGTGAGAACGCCTTCTGTTATCGTTAAAGATAGTAAAGGCAAAACACTTGTTAAGGGTACAGACTACAAGGTAACCGTACCATCAGGCAGAAAGCTCCCCGGTATATATAAATACACAATTACCTTTATGGGAAAATACTCAGGAACAAAAACACTTGATTTTACAATCCTGCCAAAAGCACCAACAACAATTTCTGCAACACAAACCACAAGCACAATTACTCTTAATTGGTCAGAATCTGCAGGTGCAACAGGCTACAGAGTGTATCAGTACAGCCCGTCAAAGGGTAAATATGTACAGGTTGCTTCAGTTAAGGGTGTAACAAGCTACAAAAAAACAACAAACTTCAAAGCAGGCACAGAGTACAGCTTCAAGGTTAAGCCCTACACAAAGCTTGCCGACGGAACAGTTTTATGGGGTGTTGCTTCAGAAGCGTTTGTAACTGCAACAAAATGCAATGCACCATCAATAACATCTGTAGTATCACCTTCAAAATCAAAGGCAACAGTTAAGTGGTCAAATGTAGGTGGTGAAACAGGCTACCAGCTTTACTATGCAACAAGCAAGAATGGTACATATAAGAAAATAAACTCCTATGGTGCAGATGTGCTTACTGGCACAAAAACATTCTCAGCCTCCGCAAGCGGTAAAACAATTTACTTCAAGGTAAGAGCATACCATAAGGTAAATGGTCAGACCATTTTCGGTAACTGGAGTGCAATTAAGAGTGTAAAGCTCAAATAATTCATATACCAACATCAAAACCGCCGAGGATAGCTCCTCGGCGGTTTCTGTTGAAACCAATTATAATTTATGATATAATAAAGTTAAATATATTATAATTGTACTTAAAGAGATTTTCCGGAGTTTTTAATGACACATATTTTAGCATCAATCAATGAATCGCCTATTATGTTATATTTAATATAATAATTTTCACGGAGATAACTATGAAGCCTAATATTATTTTTTATTTTTCTGACCAACAGCGTTGGGATACGCTTAATAATGAGCTTATGCCTAATGTTATGAATTTAGGCAACGATGGTGTAATATTTGAAAATTCATTTACCTGTCAACCCGTTTGCGGGCCCGCAAGAGCATGCCTGCAAACAGGTCAATATGCCACACAGAATAAATGCTATTGGAATGGTATACCCTTAGAAGAGGGCACCAAAACAATGGCAGATTACTTTAACGAAAATGGCTATGACACAGCATACATAGGCAAATGGCACCTTGCATCTGACAGATATCCGGGTAAAGGTGTGCATTGCGAAAAAAGCTCTATTCCCAAAGAAAGACAAGGCAACTATAAATATTTCCGTGGAGCCGATGTTTTAGAATTCACTTCCCACGGCTATGATGGTTATATATTTGATGAGAATGGAAATAAAATAGATTTCAAAGGCTACAGAGCTGACCGTATAAATGATTTCGCCATAGAATACATTAATAATCACAAGGGTGACAAGCCCTTCTTTATGTTTATTTCTCAGCTTGAGCCACACCATCAGAATGACCATAACCATTTTGAAGGTCCAAAGGAGAAAATTGACAATTACAGAAATTATCCATTACCGGAAGATTTAACCTTCCTCAAAGGTAACTACAAGGAAGAATATCCCGATTACCTTGCCGCCATCAATTCCCTTGATGATAATGTAGGCAGGCTTGTTGATACACTTAAGCAAAACAATATTTATGACAACACAATTATTGTATACACAAGTGACCACGGTTGCCACTTCAAAACACGCAATGCGGAATACAAGCGTAGCTGCCACGATTCAAGCATACGCACTCCTCTTGTGTTTGGTGGTGGTGCTGTAATCAACAAACCAAATGCAGATTGTCTTGCGAGCCTTATTGATATTCCGCCAACCCTTTTAAGCCTTGCAGGTATATCTATTCCTGACAGCTATTCGGGAAATGTTTTACCGGTTAATAGTGAGAAAGCAACAGACAGAGATTGTGTCTTTATTCAGATAAGCGAGTCACAAATCGGCAGGGCTGTGCGCACAAAGGAGTGGAAATACTCTGCCCGTGCAACAGGCTCAGGATGGACCCGCCACAAAGCATCTGTTTATTACGATGACTTTTTATACGACCTTAAAAATGACCCATATGAGAAAAATAATCTTGTGAAGAACAGTAGCTATACTCATATTCTTGAGGATATGCGCGCTCTTCTTTCAAGAGAAATGGTTAATGCAGGTGAAAAAAAGCCTGTTTTCCGCAAGCGGATATTTAAATAATAGTTGGAGGCAAAGTATGTCCGAGCTTAAGGGATTTATATCCAAAATATTTGAAGTTGATATTCAAAAGGCTATTATAAGCAAACCCTCATCAAAGGATGCACAATTCAAAAAAATCACCATAAGTCTTATGCCTAAATTTTATCAAATTGCAAAATATACAGAAAAGCAAGTTTTTCACGAAAATATTGCATTTGATGAAATTGCAGACCGCTGTTGTGAATTAATGGGCGATGGCTTTATGCAGCTCAATGCATGGGCAAGCGGCAAGGAATTTTATATTACCATCTCCAAGAAAGGCAAGGTTTTCTATAAGGCAAAAAATATAAACTCAGGTAATGTATGCGCTCCCGCAGAGCATAACAGGCAAAAGCAATACCTTTTACCTGAGGGTCAGGTGATTGAGCCACTTGTGGATATGGGTATTTTCACAAAAGAGGGCAAGGTTGTACAGTCAATGTACGACAAATACAAGCAGATAAACAGGCTTATTGAAATTATTGATGATTCTGTGCGTCAGAGTGACTACAAAAAGCTTAACATAATTGACTTCGGTTGCGGTAAATCTTATCTTACATTTATTGTTTATTACTATTTAACAGAAATCAAACATATTGATACTACCATAATCGGTCTTGACCTTAAAAAGGATGTTATCGAAAAATGCAACAAAGCATCAGAAAAATACGGCTATTCAAAGCTCCGTTTTGAGCTTGGTGATATAAACGGCTACAAGGCACCCTTTGATGTGGATATGGTAATTACACTCCACGCCTGCGATACTGCAACAGATTTTGCGCTTTATAATGCAATTAACTGGGGTGCAAAAATGATTTTCTCTGTACCATGCTGTCAGCACGAATTGAACAGCCAAATTAAAACAGATAACCTTTCGCTTTTAACAAGGTATGGCATTATTCAGGAGCGTTTTTCCGCATTGCTTACAGACTCAATACGTGGAAATTTACTTGAATATTGCGGATATAAAACACAGCTTCTTGAATTTATTGACTTTGCCCACACCCCTAAAAACATACTTATACGTGCAGTTTTAAAGGGCAGCCAATCAAAAAAGGCTAAAGAAAAAGCACTGAATGAAGTAATGTCTGCAATAAATGAATTCAATGTAAATCCAACATTATACAAATTATTATTTAACGAGGAATAATTATGAAAAAAGAAACATCTCTGGTTTTCACCGGTGACGTGGGCTTTGACAGATATATGTACGGTCAATGGGATGACCCTAATTTGCTGTCAGAAGAGGTGCTGAGCTTTCTCCACAGTGCCGACCATGTAATTACAAATGTGGAAGGTCCTATAGCAGAGGCTGAACAAAACACCACAACACAGGGCGCCGTACAGCTTTTGCACACCATTGACCCGAAAGCAATAAAAGTATTCAGAAATATGAAGGCAGATGTATGGAGCATCTGTAACAATCATATTATGGATGCAGGTGAATACGGCATAAAAAGCACCTTGGATTTTGCAAAGAAAGAAAATGTGCAGACAATCGGTGCAGGTATGAACATACACGAAGCACGCAAGCCCGTTATTATTAACGAGGCAGGCGGAATAGGTATGTTTGGTGTAGGCTACCAGAGAGCCTGCCGTAAGGCGGACGAGGAAAAGCCGGGCTGCTACAGCTGGAGCGACCTTGATGCTATCCAGGAAACTATTAACGAAATAAAATCAAAATGCCGTTGGTGTATTGTTGTTGCCCATGCAGGTGAAGAATTCACGCCCCTGCCTTCCCCCTACACAAGGGAAAGATACAGAAAATATCTTGAAATGGGTGCAGATATTGTTGTGGGCCACCACCCACATGTTCCAATGAACTACGAAACTGTAGGAGATAAAATAATCTTCTACTCTTTAGGTAACTTTATTTTTGATACAGATTACCAACGCTCACAGTTTAAAACAGAGTTAGGTTTACTTGTTAAGCTTAATTTCACTGAAGATAGCTTCACATATAAGCCTATGGGTCTTAAAATTGTGCGCGGTGACGAGCATATTGTAAAAGCAGATTTGCCCGTTATTTTTCAGGATGTACAGGAAGAAGATTTTAATCTTCTCTCTCCCCTTTCTGCTAAAATGCACATTGAAGCAACAAAAAGGCAGATGACATATCTGAACCCTACAAGATTTAAAAACGCCACCGAGGAAGAGTGGGCAGAGCATTTCAGAGAGCCACTAAGAACAGGTCGCGTACCCGGGGAAACACTTGATTTCTTCATACTTGTCCCCTTAGCCCGGGAAGCCGAAAAAGGCGAATGGAAAAAGTGTAACCGCGAGGATATAAAGCAATATATTTTAGAGCAGATGTAAAGAAATCAGAGCAGATTTTCAAAAATTACATACGCACCCCAAAAGCCAATGCTTTTGGGGTGCGTATAATTTTATAAAAATATTGTAATATTAAATTGTTATGAAACAGCTTTGTTAACAATTTGCTGATAGTCGTTTATATCAACAATATCGTCAAAATTGCTGTCCGCAGCTAAGGCATATGCACCATCAAGTGTTTCGTGACCGTTAGATGCAAGAGCAACCTTTGCAGCATCAAGAGCATCGCATACACTGTCGCCGTTGGTGTCGCCTTCTACAATCAATGTGAAGTCACCTACGTATTTATTACCATCAAAAACAGTAATGATTGTACCTGTTCCATAAAGCTCAAGGTTTCCATAAATGTAACTCGCCTCAGCTACAGCAACCGCACTTTCTGAAAGACCTAAAATTTCTGAAATATCCTTGCAAGCGTAAGCATTTGAACGAATTATGAAATTATCATAATCAATCTGTGTGTTTACTGTTTCTTGTATAGGCTCTTTCGATTCATCAGTAGTTTCAATTACATATTTAATGTTATTTGCAACAGCATATTCGTGAGCATAACTACCACTTGTACAATAAATCGTACCTGTAAAACCATAGAATGCTTGAGTACCAATACTTGTTACACTTGCAGGAATAAAAATAGTTCCGAGTGAAGAACAGTTCATAAACGCAAGAGAACTAATTGAGGTTATTGAAGATGGAATGATAACACACTCAATGGTAGAATTATTTTTGAAACAGGAGTTTCCAACTGTAGTTACTACATAGTCTTTATGTTTTGAAGGAATTACAACATTAGTTTCTGAACCAATATATGAAGTCAACTTGCAACTACCTGAATCAATTGCAGTAATTGTAAAGTTACATTCAATGCAACTTGATGAAAAGGGAACTTCTTTTTTTGTATTTCCACAACATGTACAATTATATGTAATTGTGTGCGGGTGAACAGAAGCAACGCTTGTTATCACATAATTATGACCGAGAGCCGCTATTGTTGTAACATCGGTTTTAACACCACAAATATTGCAATGATGCGATTTGCTACCAACTTCGGTACAAGTAGGTGTAACATCAATTATCCATTCAGTTGAACAATCGTGACCATGAGCCGGAATTACTTCATTCACTACATCACCGCAAGTTGAACAAGTTTTACTTTTCGTACCAGCCTCATTACAATTAGGTTCTGAAGTTACTACCCAATCCCCGTAAACATGTATTTTATTACCATAATGAATATTTGCATTAGTTAAGCATGTATTGTTTTTTCCAATACTTATTTTTTTGAAATCATCTGATGTTCGGGGAAAAAAGACATATTTAATATTATTGCAGTTATAGAAAGCGTATTCGCCAATGCTAGTAACACCATCGCCTATAATTACTGTTGTTAAACCTGTACATCTATCAAAAGCAGAATTTCCTATACTTGTAGCAGTATCGGGAATTACAACAGAAGCAAGGCTTTTACAACCATAAAATGCCTGATAACCTATGCTTGTTACACCCTCGGGAATAGTAGCAGTAACAAGATTGGTACAATTGTAAAACGCCAATTCACCTATTTTTGTTACACCATTACCTATTATTGCCGAAGTTAAACTTGAGCATTTATAGAAAGCATAATTACTAATCGTTGTTGTATTATCCGGAACTACAAGGTTGGTAACCAGTTCATTATTTAAAAATAATTTACCACCATCAAAAAGGGGATTTGCTGCTACAGAACCAAAAGAAATTGCACACCACTTTGCAACATCTTTTATGTAAACGCTATTAATACCTCCGCAACCGTTAAAAGCATTATAACCTACACTTGATACACTACTTCCAATTGATACGGAAGTAAGTCCTACACAGCCGCAGAAAGCTTCCCTTCCTATACTCTTTACACTATCGGGAATCACTATTGAAGTAATACCTGCACAAAGATAGAAAGCGTATTCACCTATGCTTTTTACACCTTTTCCTATAGTTACAGATGTTAAACCTGTACATCTATCAAAAGCGGAATTTCCTATACTTGTAACAGTATCGGGAATTACAACAGAAGCAAGGCTTTTACAACCATAAAATGCCTGATAACCTATGCTTGTTATCTTATACCCATTAATAAAACCCGGAATAATTACATTCGATTGTGTACCAGTATATTTGGTTATTGATGCTGTTGTTGTATCAGAGTTTACTGCGTACGAAAAATCACTTAAATAATCGTAAGTATCTTCTATTGGCATATCACCAACTGTTACCGTAATGCTTTGTTCAAACTCGGTTCCTTGATTACAAACAATAGTACATCTACCCGCACCCACAACTTCAATAAAATAGTATTCATTCAATTTTATTACATCTTCGTTTAATGAAACAAATTTTTCAACAAATAAATCGTTAGCGTTTTCCGGATATTTTATAACATCAATATAGTTACATATATGACCCGTATCGCCAATATTAATATCTTTGATTTGTGTTAAAGAAATGCTTTCAACCTCAACCACTTCCTGATTGTTAAAATCATTAATAACACTATTGTAATCAGGCATATAAGTGTTTATATACGCTGTATTTACAACATCTTCAAATGTAATAAAATTATTTAATTTTTGACTTTTGTAAGAATACAAATCATTTATAAGGGTAATGCCTTTATTATATGTACCTATAATTACGCTTAAATTAGCTTCTACCAATACTTCAAGCAAATCTATGGAGTAATCAAACCCAAGAAGTATATCATCCTTGTACATTTCAACGGCACGAAGATAAATAACTGCGTTTTCCTCTGTTTTATTATTCAAATATGCATCTTTCAAACCGGACACTGCACGAATAATAGCATCTTCACAAATAACATTAGCTTCTATTTGATAATATGCTTTTGTTTTATCATCCTGAGACATTAAAAGGTTTACGATAGCTCTACCACCCTGAAGACCAATCATTGCCGCAGCTACTACTTGCCCTCCAGGTATTGTAGCAAGAATATATTTCCATGTTTCGGAAACAAAAGAGAGACCTACATCAATAAAAAGACTAAATGAGCCAATACACATTGCATTAACAATTTCAGTATAGCTATCACCCATACATTCAATACAATTAGTAGCCGCCAAGCGCACATCCTCGTTATTTCTGGTATCATTAGCAATATACTGCAAAACTTCTTTGGTTCCATCATACACATCTGCAAGTGCACAATAGTTAGAAGTTAACTCTATAGCATCATAAACATTATCGCACCATTCAAGAATTTGCATAACATCAGAAGCAACTTCCATTGAATCCGCAAACCTTGTGCTATTGAGAATTGTGCTCTTATAAGCGTCTGTCAGTTTTGTTTCTTTCAATTTCACAATAGTTAAACCTTCTTTAGAAGATGAAATTTTCTTTGCTGTAGAAACAATAAAAGAGTTTTTTGAATTCTTTACCTGGTCAAACAAATATTCAAAATTATCCTGGGCTTTGGTCGCAATTGTATCCTCACTCTTACTAATTATTAAATCAAATAAAACAGTTTTAAAATAATCGTATTTTGTAATCACTCCACTATCAAGAGAATATGAAGGAGAAGCTATCATATGCAATGATTCCCAAGCTACAATTTCACCCATAAGTAAATCATCAGTAAGTAGATTATTATAAAAAGTACGTGCATATGAAGATGAATCAGTACCTACAAAAATATTATCAAATGCTTCTGCATATCTATCAGCTTTATAGATATTATATGATTCAACTTCCGTATCCGCCGCAAAAACAGACACATCCATTCCTGTAATAATGCTGAATGCCATAACAAGTGATAATACTAAGCTTAATACCTTTTTCATACAAAAACCTCGATATATAAAAATTTGTGTAATAGCTCATAAAAAATCAATTATATTTTAATCCTGTTGGCTTTTTTTGTCAATGTAATAAGTATATTAAAAACATTAATTTAAAAATATACACCCCAAAAGCATCTGACTTTTGAGGTGCATCTGAAAACCTTGTGTGGATTTCCTGTGAATTATTTTACAAACTCATAATTAATTTGTGTATTCATAAATCTGTCAATATCTTCTTTATTTTTGAAAACTGAATATGCTAAAAGCAGTTTTGCATATGCTGTTTCCTGTGTAGTGCCGTAAAGGAAGTTGATTTTCTTTTCACCATGGTGTACCATTACGCGTATTGTATCATAAAACTCCCCAACCTGCCTTGTAGGTGTAATATAAGCATCTGTGTTACTTTCCGCACATTTATCAAGCATATAAAGAATTGAGCTGCTGCTATACGCTTCTTCCTCCGCTGTTTTTTCAACACAAGCTGTACCACAATGGTATGAGCCGTGCAAAACCGCAGAAAAGCTACTGTAGTTATATGCAGAATAATTAATCCCTACATATGGATTAACAAGCAAAATACAGTCACATAACAAAAAATCATCATTTATATCTACAACTTTTTTCTTGTTACCGGCAGGGTATCTGCTCTTAAGAGTTTCATTTAATTCATTAAAGCTATTCTCACTCAAATCTGTAATATCAATTGCACCAACACTATAAAAATCATCTGAATAATTTTTACATTGCTCAAGACGAGAGCCCAGATGGAGATACATTCTGCCGTCTGAAATATTTTTATAGGCAACATACACATCAGGTTCAATACCTCTGCATATGCACTCAACAGCACACCTGAAATTTTCGTTACCATTGGCTGTAGGCGTATCAAGACGAGCGTTGCTTGATGCAAAAAACACAGGTGTTTCAGCACCTGCTAAAAGCATTGAAAAAAGTGATGTGCTATATGCAAGTGTATCTGTACCATGAGCAAAAATAACACCGTCATATTCTTTTTTTGAAATTTCCTGTTTATAAGTCTTTATTATCAAATTCCACTTATCCACAGTCATATTCTCACTGAGAATACCTAAATTTTTGCTGACTGTAAATTGTACATTTTCTTTATATGGTGAACCTGAATCCATAAAGCCCTGCACAAGCTTAGTTCCGGCATTATTACTTACAGACAAGGTGCCATATTGGGTAAGTTCAGTACATATTGTGCCGCCTACCAATATCAATAATATATTTTTCATAATCAACCTTTATCAATGTGGCGGAAGTAAATCTGTTACTTCCGCCACATTGTTTAATTATTTAAGTTTATCTTCAAGAAGCTCTTTAATAACAGCAGGGTCACCTGCGCCCTTAAGCTCTTTCATACAAGCACCGAAGAGTGCCTGTAAAGCCTTTGTTTTACCATTCTTAAAATCTTCAACCGCCTGGCTGTTTCCTGCTATTACCTTATCGATAATATCACCCATTGCAGAAGTATCAACCTTTCTGTCAAGGCCCTGCTCCTTGCAATATGCTATTGGGTCAACATCATCTTCAACAACAGCAATAAGCACCTTTTTACCTGCGTTACGGTTAATCTTACCTTCATCAACCATTTTGATAATAGATGCAAGTGTCTGTGCTGTCATTGTAAGGTCGTTAAGTGTTTTTCCGTCCTTACGAAGAACACCTGCACAGTCAGTAAGAATCCATGCTGCAGTATCCTTAGGATTACAGCCGAGAGCAATAGTATCATCAAGGAGCTTGCTTATTTTATGGTTAGAAATAAGCATCTCAATTTCTTTTTCAGAAATTCCTGCTTCTCTGTATTCCTCTGCCTTTTCGTCTACAGCAACAGGCTTATTTGCTTTAATCTGCTCAAGCCATTCGTCATCAATAATAATAGGCATAAGGTTAGCATCAGGGAAATAACGGTAGTCTGCTTCTGTTTCCTTATTTCTCATAGCCATTGTTTTGCCTGTAGCATCATCAAAACGTCTTGTTTCCTGAACAAGCTCTTCAAGGTCAAATTCAAGAGCATCAATATGACGCTGTGATTCGTAACGGATAGCCTTTTCAATAGCTTCAAAGGAGCTCATATTCTTAATTTCTGTACGAACGCCAAATTCTGTGCTACCCTCAGGACGAACAGAAATATTAACGTCGCAACGCATTGCGCCTTCTTCACATTCTGAAATACCGCCTGAACGGAACATTGATTTTAATTTACCGAGATATGCAAGAACCTCTTCAGCACTACGGAAATCAGGCTGTGTAACAATTTCAATAAGAGGAACACTGGTACGGTTAAAGTCAACAAAAGATGAGTTACCGCTGTGAACAAGCTTACCTGCATCCTCTTCCATATGAATCTGCTTAATGCGGATATCTCTTGCACCCTCGCTTGTTTTTACAGTAACACAACCATCTGTACAAATCGGGTGATTAAGCTGTGTAATCTGGTAAGCGCAAGGAAGGTCAGGATAATAGTAGTTTTTCTTATCAAATGTTGTGTAGCGGCTGATGTTACAGTTAAGCATAATACCTGCTGTTACTGCAAGCTCAACTACACGCTTATTCATAACCGGAAGCATACCCGGCATACCGCTGCAAGCAGGGCATACACAATCGTTTGGCTCGTTTGCCGCAGAGTGACCACCGCAGGAGCAGAATATTTTTGATTCTGTGCTTAACTCCACATGAGTTTCAAGGCCGATGACGATTTCATATTTCATATTCATTCACCTTTCCTTTCAACGCTATGTGCAAGACTTAAAAGTGTGCTTTCTGAAAATGCTTTACCCATAAGCTGAACACCACCGCTTACAAGTGCAGGTGCACCAATAAGGTTTGCAGTTGCTGTAAATATACTTTCATCAAATACTTTTTTGAAAGCATCGTGAATATCGTATGCTTCGTACTCTGCCTGACTGCAAACAGGTGTAAGAATTGCATCGTAGCTTTCGAGAAGCTTTTCTGTGTTTTCTTTTATTACTCTGCGAACTCTGAGGGATTTATCGTAGCAATCTTTATAGCGGTTTTTAGATAATACATCCGAACCATAAAGGATTACCGCTTTTGTAAGGAAATTAAAGCCCTCTGTTCTTGAATTTACATATAATTCATCAATGTTTCTGTACTGCTCTGCTCTGTGGCCGAATTTTACACCATCGTAACGGGAAACATTGTTACATGTTTCTGCGCACATAAGAATCTGCCAAGCAGTATTTGCCATACCGAAAAAGTCTGCTGAAATTTCTTCAACTATAACACCTGCTGATTTAAGTACATCTGCATATGCCATTACCTTTTTCTGTGTTTCTTCGTCTGCTTTTTCTAACAATTCTTTTATAATGCAAACCTTTTTGCCCTGAACAGCTTCATCAACAGAATATTCGTAGCTTTCGTTTGGTAAGCTTGTGCCGTCTTTACTATCGTGACCTGCGATAACACTCATAATTTCTTTAATGCCTTCTGCATTCTGAGCATATACGCCAACCTGCTCGCCTGATGCGGCACAGGAAATCACACCATAGCGGGAAACTGTACCATATGTTGGCTTAAGGAAATCAACACCTGCAAGAGCGGCTGAGCGTCTTGTGGAGCCGTTCATATCTACACCGAGAGCTGCTTTCACATCACCATTCGCAACAAGTGTTGCGGCAGAGCCTTCAAGCTTACCCTCTTGCGGAGCATAGTATGAAAACTCACCAACAAGGTCTAAACCGAACTCACCTACATGAGCCTTGCCTGCAATAGCATAGCCTTTGTTTTCAAGGCGTGTTACTGCTTCGGCGCTAAACAAAGGCTTAAAGCCTTCTAATATACGGGAGCCTGCTGTTGACTGCGCATCTTTTACAAGAATTGTATCATCAACTGCAATAGTTCCTTTATCACACAACTGTGCTGAATAATACTTCATACTATACACCTCACTTTACAAGTCTTGGCACTTGCCAGCTGTCTTCACTGCGTTCCGGAGCACCTTCAAGAAGGCTATCTCTTGAGAATGGCTGATTACGAACATCTTCACGTAAAACATTTGTAAGAGGCATAACGTGTACCATCTCTTCAACACCTTCTGTATCGCAAGACTGAAGAGCTTTTTCGCTATCTGCCATCATTGTGAAAATGCCTTGAACAACTGTTTCTTCCTCTTCTGTGAGAGAAAGCTGGTTAAGCTGTTGTGCATTACTGAATGTTGAACGCTTACCCTGTGACTGTTTACCTGCACCTGTGCCTGATGACGCTGAACGCTGTGCCAGAGCACTACCGCTACCTAAAAGGTGAACATCCTCAAGCTGTTGGTTTGTAACCTCACCGGGAGCACCTAACAACAAGTCTTGTGCATTACCATTAAGTGGGAAAGCAATAACATCAAGGATTTTCTCTTCGTCTGTTAAAAGCATTACCATTCTGTCAATACCCGGTGCCATACCTGCGTGTGGTGGTGCACCATACTGGAATGCTGTATACAATGCATTGAAACGTTTTTTTAGCTCTGCTTCATCATAACCTGCAATATCGAAAGCCTTTTTCATTATTTCAATATCGTGGTTACGAACAGCACCTGATGCCAACTCTATACCGTTACAAACGAGGTCGTACTGGTATGCAAGAACCTCTGTGGGGTCCTTTGTCTGCAAAGCCTCCATACCGCCCTGTGGCATTGAGAATGGGTTGTGAGTAAATATTGTTTCGCCTGTTTCCTCATCATTTTCATACATTGGGAAATCTACAACGAAGCAGAATTCAAATGCATCGTCACGAATAAGGTCAAGCTGTTCTTTTCTTGCAAGCCAGGTACGGATCATACCCGCCTTTTTCTCTGTAACATTCTTTTTATCGTCACAAATGAAGAAGAGTGTTTCACCCTCTTTAACACCTGTAAGAGCTGTGATTTCTTCTTTCTGTGCATCTGTAAGGAATTTAGCAATAGGTCCTAAGAACACACCATCCTTAAGCGTAATATAACCTAAGCCACCGAGACCAACCTCGGCAGATGTTGCATATTTAAGAGAATCCTCAAAGAATTTATTTGATTTACCTGCACAGTTTGCAACAATACCTCTTACAGGTCTGCCCTTGAAGGCAGGGAAGTTTACGCCTGCAAAGAAGTCTGTTAAATCACAGATAATAAGCGGGTTTCTGAGGTCAGGCTTATCTGAGCCGTATGTCATCATAGCATCTGCATATGTGATTCTGCGGAAAGGCTTTTCTGTCACCTTTTTATCTGAGAAGGTTTTGAAGGTATCGTAAATTACATCTTCACAAACATCAAGAACCTCTTCCTGTGTTGCGAAAGCCATTTCAAAGTCAAGCTGATAGAATTCACCCGGTGAACGGTCTGCACGGGCATCCTCATCACGGAAGCAAGGTGCAACCTGGAAGTACCTGTCAAAGCCTGATACCATAAGAAGCTGTTTAAACTGCTGTGGTGCCTGTGGCAAAGCATAGAATTTACCCGGATGCTTACGGCTCGGTACAAGGAAGTCACGGGCACCCTCAGGTGATGATGCAGTAAGAATTGGTGTCTGCATATCAAGGAAGCCCTTATCCTCCATCTTGTTTCTTAAATGGCGAATAATTTTTGAACGAATAACAAGATTATCGTGGTTTTTAGGATTACGAAGGTCAAGATAACGGTATTTAAGACGAAGCTCATCCTTACTCTGCCTTGAAGCTCTTACCTCAAACGGCAACATATTCTGGCTTTTGCCGAGAACCTGAAGGCTATCTGCAAGAAGCTCAACATAACCTGTTGCAATTTTAGTATTAACTGTGTCGGGGTCACGCTTTTCAACAACACCGCTTACAGAAATAACTGTTTCTCTGTTAACATCCTTTAAAAGCTCTTCATTGTGGATAACAACCTGAGTTACACCTGTGTAGTCACGAAGATCCACAAAGATAACGCCACCATGGTCACGCACAACATCAACCCAGCCTGCAAGCTGAACAGTCTGACCTATGTGCTTATCACAGATGTCGTTACAATATAACGTTCTGTACATATTAAACGCCTCCTATGTTAATGTATATGTTGGAAATACTTAACTAAAAAAATATGCCCCGGGAATATAAAAATATTCCCGGGACGAGTAAACTGAAAATACCCGCGGTGCCACCCGCATTGATGCAAAATGCATCCTCTTTTAATGTTAAATTTTAATATTCAACGAAGTGTTCCCAAGCTTACTACTCATCTCAAACGCGCTTTCAGTCGGTGACGCATTCTCCCTGACAGACTTTCCACAAAAGCCGAGTCTTCGCAAATGAGGTGTTTACCCACTCTCACGCTACCAATTATACCAAAAAATCTTTATTTGTCAACACTATTTTATTATATTACTAATTAGTAAATATTGTGTACAACACAACAATCTTTATTCACTTTTTATTAAAGGAAATTTGTCCGTTTCCTTTAAATCAAGGGTAGTGACTATATGTTCAAAATTTTCTTTAGCATCTTTAAGCGCATCAACTTTATGTGAATCACTACCCAGATAAAACTTACAGCCACAATCCTTTGCTATGTAATATGGTCTGAGTAAAATATCCTTCTCCTCTTGTGTCATAGAAAGGGTTTTCATATTAAGCTCAATGCCTACACCCTTTTTAGCACAATCCTCAAATATGGGATACAGCTCTTTATCAGGCAATAATTTTATCACTTCAACTGTTCTTTTTTTTAAAATGTGCCCACAAGTAAGGTGTGCTACACCAATCTTGTGCCAGGGTAAATCCTTTTTGAGAAGTTCTTTTAGTCGTATAAGCCATATTTCCGCCGCTTCCTCAGGTGTTTGTATAGGTGTTCTTACAGTATTTCCTGCAAGATGCATATGTGTAGTGGGAATTGTAACAAAATCGAATTTTTTCAAATTCTCTTCACTTACGCCTAAAACAAAGTTATAGTCCATATCCGCTTCTGCACCGAAAAGAAATTGAACTCCATCTGCCTTGGGTAATGGTAGTACAGAGGATACGCAGGAAAACCGCTGCCCTTCGTGCCACTCAGCCTCACTGTGCACATTTTCATCCCACAAATGATTTGTTAAGCATATTTTCTTGAAATTATTTTTAAGAGCATATTCAAGTATAGCCTCAGGTGTCTGATTTTTATCGTGACAACAGGGCGATATTGTTGAATGAATATGAAAATCGTGATCTACAGAAAATCTCATAAAGCCATCTCCATTGAGATATATTTTATATACGATATTCATAATATCACATATTCAACTCTTTCGCTACTGACAATATTGAAATAAATTTACAACATAAAATAATTATGTTAAAATGTAGCAAATGATACATACAGGGTGTGGTAAAAAATTATGAGAAAAATAGGCAGGCAGGTACATTTTATTGCCGCCACGGAAAGCATCTCACGAATGGGTGAAGGCTCTTTTGTGCGCCTTAACGATGGCACTATTATGTTTGGTTTTACACAATTCATAAGCAGTGGCAGAGAAGATGAAGATGTTGCACAGATTTCTTCTGTATTTTCCGTTGATGGTGGTGAAAGCTGGTCACAACCGCAGGTGCTTTTCAAAAAGCCTGAGAACGTGCTGAATTTAATGTCCCTTTCCTTTATGAGAATGATTAATGGTGATATCGGTGCATTTTATATTGTAAAACACACAAACGGTACAGACGAAATTGTGCTCGCACGCTCCGCTGACGATGGTAAAACCTGGAGCAAACCCACAAGCTGTACTAAAAGCGTTTTAGAAGATGACTATTATGTTATAAATAATGACCGTGCAGTTTTACTTAGCACAGGCAGAATTATTCTTCCTGTCGCCCGCCACACCATACACAAAAAAAGTGACGGTTTTACCGCCGGTGAACTATGCTTTATTTATTCTGATGATGACGGCAGAACATGGAAAAAAGCTACCGACACTATCAAATGTCCTTTCCCAAACGATAAAAACGGCTTACAGGAGCCGGGTATTTTTGAAATGGATAACGGCACTTTATGGTGCTACATAAGAACAGGTCTTGGTTTCCAATACCAAAGCTTTTCAAAGGATTCCGGTATTACTTGGTCTGCACCTGAACCTCATACATTTTTCTCATCCCCTTGCTCACCTATGCTCGTTAAAAATTGCAGTAATTTAACTGTTGCAGTTTTCAACCCCATACCCGAGCATGTATTAAGAGATGATGAAAAAGAATTCTGGGGCAGAACACCTTATGTTCTTGCAGTAAGTAAAGATACTGGCGAAACCTTTTCGCAAAATGATTTATATTATCTTGAGGATGACTTAAACAATGGTTACTGCTACCCTGCAATTTTAGATTGTGGTGATTGCTTTTTAATAGCTTACTACCACAGTAACAATACCGGCTGTTGCCTTAACAGTACAAAAATAATTAAAATACAATACGACGAGCTTTTGTAAAAGCAATTCAAATACCCGATACTTGAATTTTAAAATCTGTTGTGATATACTGTTGTAAAGTAAAAATTTGGAAAAGGAGAAATAAAAATGGCAATTATCAGAATGGTTCTTGTGTTTTTGCTTTCATTCTCACAGTTCCTTGGACCCATCAATGGGTTCATTGACGCAGGCGGAGAAGAAGCATACTTCACAAAATGGTCAAGAAAAGATGCTTTCACAGAGTCAGCATACACTGTACTCGAAAAGGATCCTTCAAAGGATTTTGTTATTCTCAACCTTGCAGATGTCCAGCTTAACGATGATGAGGTTTTTGCCGACATGGGTACACGCAGCAACAACATGATTGCTAACCTTGTTGAACAGACAAATCCTGACCTTATTACTCTTACAGGCGACAATGCCTGGGGCACAGTTGCTTATATGGAATTGATTAAACTTGTTGATTCTTTCGGTATTCCGTGGGCTCCTGTTATGGGCAACCATGACGGCCAGGGATGTGTAAGTGAGTTCTGGGCCGCAGAGCTTTTCACACAGGCAGAAAACTGCTTATTCCAATTTGGTCCTGAGGATATGGGCTACGGCAACTATATTCTTAACATTACAGAAAACGGTAAAACCATCCATACACTCTTTATGATGGATACTCACAATAACAGGAACTACAAATTAGAAGATGGTACTGTACTTGAAAAAGAATATGACCACCTTTGGCCTGCTCAGATGAAATGGTACAGATGGGCTGTAAACGGCATTGCTGATATGGAAGGCAGAACTGTAGAAAGCACAGTATTTATGCACATTCCTGTTATTCAGTACAGATATGCATGGGAAGCAGCATGGAATGAAGAAACACAGTCTTTCAACCCGGAATATGCAGAAACTTCATTCGGTAAAAACAGCGAATGGGTATGCAGCGCTCCTGTAGACAACGGTTTCTTTGACCTTTGCAAAGAATTAGGCAGCACGAAAAATATGATTGTTGGTCACGACCATGTTAACTCTTCTTCGATCGTTTATGATGGCATCAGACTTACATACGGCTTAAAGCTTGGTGAAGGTTGCTACTTCGAAGAGGGTATGACAGGTGGTACAACCCTTTCAATCAATTCCGAGGGTAATGTTACAACACAACACCACTATATTGCACTCGGCTAATAACTGATTCAAACGATTAAATGCTCGGTTTTATTTGAAAACCGAGCATTTTTATTTGCATTTACTGTTTATTCAACCATATTCCTTATAGCTACAGGAACATATAAATCCTCAAAACCATAAAAAGCTTTAGCGTTACAACCAAGAAACATTTTTTTATCTTCCTCAGCTATTTCCTTTGTTTTTGTAATGAAGTCATAGCTCATTTTGTAAGTTATGGCGGTCATTGTGCGAGGGTAGTCACTTCCCCACATCAGCTTATGAAAGCCCACAAGGTCTGCCGCCTCTTTAATTGCTCTTACACCAGATGTATACGGATAAAACTCTTTATTGAAAAGCCAGGTAATACCACCACTTTCAATAAACACGTTTTTGTTGCGGGCAAGCTTGATTTGCTCCTGCCAATTTTCTCTTGTTACCATACCAAAATGGCCTATGGCAATTCTCAAATCGGGAAAGGTCTCTATAATTTCCTGCATCTGACCCACCTGCTCGTTACCATCTGCAAGGTCTATTGAAATAAACTTATCCTCTTTTGATGCCACCTCAAAGGGTAACATATGATTTAAAAGATTTCTGTCTGCGAGCCTTGATGCACATATTTTTATACCATCAAATCCACTTAAATCACCTAATGGCTTTTCCTCATAAAGGGCGCAGATTTTCAAACGCTCAGGAAAATTCTTTTTACACTCTGCAAGATAATTATCCTGGTTACCATCAATATATTCCTGAGTTATTACACCTGCACTTACACCTGCGTAATCCATATTTGCAATAAAGCGCTCTGCTGAATTTATACCATCTGTCATATACGCAGGCATCATCTGGCGTACTTCTCCACCAAAAAAGCTTCTGCCACCGCCTATATCATAAACAGGCTTGCCATCAACAATACCCTGCTGTTTTGCCCACAAATGAGCATGCGCATCAATAATCATAATGTTACTCCATTTTTGAATATTGCAATTTCTCTGCAACCATTTATTTCATTTTTAGTCTGCTTACCATTCGCCACATCAACAACTAATTTCAAAAGCGCCTCCGCCTTTTCCTGCACACCAACTCCATAGGCATCAAAATCTATCCAATGGGGTTTTTTGTCTGCCAACATAGTATTGGAGGCTATTTTTACAGTTGGTACCGCACCACCTAATGGTGTGCCCCTGCCTGTTGTAAACAGCACCATATGGCAACCACAGGCAGTAAGATTTGTTAGTGAAACAATATCATTCCCCGGGCCGTTAAGAAGATGAAGTCCGCTTTTCTCCATAGTGTCACCATAGTCTAACACATCAACAACAGGCGCTTTTCCACCCTTTTGCACACAGCCTAAGGATTTTTCCTCAAGTGTTGTTATGCCACCCTCTTTGTTTCCGGGTGACGGATTTTCATAAATAGGTTGATTATAGCTTTTAAAATACTGTTTAAAATCATTTATAAGCTTAACGGCTTTATTGAAAACCTCTTCGTTAATACATCTTTTGAAAAGTATTTCTTCCGCACCAAACATTTCGGGCACCTCTGTAAGCACGGCAGATGCGCCTGCAGAGCAAATCATCTCCGTAACTCTACCTACAACTGCATTTGCAGTTATACCCGAAAAACCATCGGAGCCACCACACTTAAGACCTATTTTTAATTTTGATAACGGAACCTTTCGCTTTTCATCGGTAATAGCAATAGATTTTAATTCTTCAATTATTCTTATTCCTTCTGCGAGCTCATCAGAAACATCCTGTACAGAAAGAAATTTTATTCTCTCCTCATCAACATCACCTAAAATTTTTTTCATTTCGGCAATATTGTTGTTTTCACAGCCGAGACCCAAAACAAGCACGCCACCTGCGTTGGGGTGTTTTATAAGTCCTCGGAGTACAAGCTGTGTTATTTTCATATCTCCGCCAAGCTGACTACAGCCGTAGGGATGGTTATAGTATAAAGCACCCGTTTTTTCAGAGAGAGCCTTTGCAGTACTGTTGACACAGCCAACTGTAGGCACAATCCATATATCGTTTCTTATTCCGATATTCCCATTTTTGCGCACATATGCTTCAATTTCATAGGGCGGAACATGGGGTAATTGATACACTTGCGGAATATATTCGTATTCAAGAATATCACGAAGCTTTGTTTTCATATTTTCTGTATGAACTCTTTCACCTGTTTTTATATTACAGGTGGCTTTGCCTATAGGATAGCCGTATTTTATAACATCCTCACCCTGATTGATATCCCTCAACGCTATCTTATGGCCTGTTGACATATCAACACAAACATTATCAAGCTCGTTTATTGTGAAATAACCCATTCCATTACACTCCTTGCGCCAGAGCCTTCTATCATTTCATAATAATGGGATACATCATCGCACAAGGCAGATATATCTTCACCCCAAAATGACTCTTTACTTAAAATTTCTGCAATAGGGCTATTCTTTATAAAATCAATAACCTCTGCAGAATCATCAGGTGTATCGTTTTTATAAAAGTAAATAAGGTATGCAAGAGAAAGTGTAAGCCCTACAGGTAACACTCCGAATTTATTTTTATACTCCAATAATGTAGGGAGCACTCTTACAGAAAATTTACTTACGGAATTCAATGCAATTGAACGAAGCTTATGCTTTATGTATGGGTTTGCGAAGCGTTCAAAAACAGCTTTTGCAAAAGCTGTGCTTTCTTCATTTTCACCAATCGTTTTAAGTATTTCTCCATAAACACATTTATTAAGATATGCATTAATTGTAGTATCTCCGATACAGTCACCAACAGTTTCAGCATCGCAAAGCAATGCACCCGTTACCATAGATGTGTGAGCACCATTGAGAATACGCACCTTTATTTTTTTGTATGGAGCTACATCATCTGTCCATATAACATTGTATCCCGCTTTTTTAAGAGGAAGTTCATTCTCAAAATCACCCTCAATTACCCACAGATGGAATAACTCACCTGTATCAAGGAATTTATCCTCCTTATGAAGTGTTGCTGTTTCATCGTCAGGATAACCTGTTACAATTCTGTCTACAAGTGTATTTGCAAAAATATTTTCTGTATTTAACCAATTGATGAAGCCTTCCTCTAAATCCCAGAGCTTTGCATACTTTGTTATACAGGCTTTAAGCTCGTCACCATTTTTATCTATAAGCTCGCAAGGAAGGAAAATAAAGCCCTTCATACCATTACAATATCTTCTGTATAAAAGCTGTGTAAGCTTACCCGGAAAGGATTTACAAGGCTTATCATTAAAACCACAAGTATCGTCAAAGGCAATACCTGCTTCTGTTGTGTTGGAAACAACAAAACGGAAATCAGGGTTATCCGCAAGTGCTATGTAATCTTCGAAATTTTTGTATGGGTCAACACATCTTGCAATACTTTCAATAAAGTAATGCTCGTTTTTTATTTTGCCATTATCTATACCACGAAGGTATAAGTTATATTCAGAAGCCTGCTCATTAAGTAGAGCTACCTTGCCACCTGCTCGCGGTTGCACTACAACAGCCTTTCCATCATAAAGACCTTTTTTATTTAAGCCATCAAGAAACCAGTCAAAAAAGCCTCTTAAAAAATTACCCTCACCGAATTGTATAACAGTTTCTTTCATATTAATCACCAATATTTATAAGAAGTTTTGCCAATGAACCGTCATTGTTTGCAAGAGCTTTGAAAGCATCAAGAGCATTATCCATAGAATAAACTCCGCTTACCATTTTCATAACATCAGCATTCTTATTTGCTACCGCTTCAATATTATTGATAAAATCTTTATTCAAAGCATTTCTGCTACCAAAAATATTAAGCTCTTTTTTTAGAATAACAGAGTGAATAAAGCTTGTTTCTCTTTTGCCGTTACCAATAAGAATAATATTAGCAGCAAATGCGGCACTATCTATACAGCCTAAAAATGTTTCAGGTGCACCGCAAGCCTCTATGCAAACATCAAAGCCTCTGCCCTCTGTAAACTCTGCTGTAAATTCTTCAAGAGATTTATTTTTTGTGTTCACAACACCATCTGCACCATAAAATGTTGCAATTTCCAACCTGCTGTCAAGAATATCTGCTACTGCAATTTTTTTGCATTTATTTTTTGCAGCAAGTAAAGCGAAAAGACCAATAGGGCCGGCACCAACAACGAGTACAGTATCTGTTTCTTTTATTTCTGCCCTTGAAATGGCATGTTGTGAGATAGAAAACGGCTCAATTAATGCAAGCTCCTGAGCAGAAAGACCCTTACCCGGGAAAATTCTTTCGACAGGCATTGCAATATATTCACAAAATGCACCATCACGCTGAACGCCCATTGTCTGATTATCTGTGCAGCAGTTCACAAAGCCTCTTTCACAGGAATAACAGCTTCCGCAATTAAAATATGGGTTGCAGGTTACAATATCGCCCTTTTTCAAGCCCTTGTCATTTTCAGGGATTTCTACAATCTCAGCAGAAAATTCGTGACCGGGTATTCTTGGATATGTTGTAAATGGTTGGTTACCCGTAAATGAAGCAACGTCTGCACCGCATATACCTACATATTTCACCTTAAGAAGTGCTTCACCCTCTTTTACTTCGGGCATTGGTACTTCTCTTATTTCAATTTTGTTTGGCTCTGATATAACGATAGCTTTCATAATTATTTACCCTCATCTATGTAATTTTTGTTCCAGATAACACCTGTTTTAAGCGGTGCACCCTTACAAAAGATTTTATTTTCGTAGAAAAACAACGGATCTTTAATAAACTCCTCTTTTTTCACAAGCTCAACAACACGATCATATTTACTATCCACAAGAATATCAATAGCTTTTTCCATATGCTCTTGTCTGAAGTTTATCGATGCAAAGATTATATGATTTTCAAAACCAAAGGGCATTGTATCATACTGCACCTTAGGACCTAACGAAAAGCTGTTGTAAATACCGTTGCAGCCTAATACCTTATGTTCAAATGCAACCTTATGTTCAACATTTGTACCGCTTGTACCGATAAACATTGTTGCCCTGCCGCCAAGCATTTCAACAATTTTCTGTGCTGTTTCCTGCTCAGAAAGACCTGAGCTACAAAGATACTTTGCGCCGGTTACCTCTTTAGAAAACTGAACCTTATTACTGCTTTCCTCACTTCTTGCAACAAGAAGAATTTCCGCATCAGGATAATTTCTTTTTATCTGATCGGCAATAAAAAGACCTGTCATTCCCAAGCCGAAAACAACTGTTTTGGAGAATATATTTTTCTTTGCTAAAGCACGGGCTTCTGCCTCGGTGCATTTATTTTTAGCCATTTCCACCCTGAAGTTTTGTGCCTCACCTATATCTTCCATTCTTTCAAGTTGAAAAACCGCACAAGCATAAGGGTCCGCAAAGGAAAGCCTTTTTGCAACAGATAGCGGAAGCTTTTCAAGCCCATCGTATTGCTGTGGTAATTCTAAAAGCATATGTGGGTTAAAATAGTTTTTATCACAAAAAAGGCCATCTGCACTGTCGCAACCATATTCAAAATATGTTTCGTCTTCTGTATATCTTGTTGGGTCGTAGCTATCACCACCACGAATAAGTACAATGGCAAATCTGTTTTCAGACGGCACCCACACAACACCCTCGTGGCCGTTTATAAGTCGGTTTTCACCCTGAGGGAATTTACTGCCTAATTTACCATCTCTACCCATTTTCATTAATTCAAAATCCGTACCGCAAAAGCCCTGAAAAACAGGCCAAACCTCTACACCTTTAAGAAGTGGCTCTCCCCTTAATCTCTGACGAGGTGGGTTGATGAGATTTACTTCCCCGTATTTTACAGGCTCTTTTGAGTCATTCTGAAAAAAAGTTCCGTATGTTTTCATATATATACCTCTTTTATTCAAATCGTTTTTATTATATCATTTCATAATTACGTCGGCAATAATAATAAAAAAATTCTTTTGCATTTAAATTACTCTGTGCTATAATAAATATGTAATTTATTTATCGGAGGACAATATGAATATACTTGTGCTTAACGGTAGTCCTAAAGGCGAAAACAGTGTTACCTTGCAGACAATAGAATTTCTAAAAATACGTTATTCTCAAAACAACTTTAACATCCTTCACGTGGGGCAGAGAATCAAAGCTTACGAAAGAGATTTTTCTGCTGCAAAGCAGGCTCTTGAAGAGGCAGATTTAATAATATTTGCATACCCTGTTTATACATTTATTGCACCATATCAGCTACACAGATTTATTGAGTTAATAAAAGAAAACGATGTTGATTTGAAAGACAAGTTCTGCACACAGATATCAACATCAAAACACTTTTACGATATAACCGCACACCGCTATATTCAGGATAATGCCTGTGATTTAAACCTTAAATACATTAAAGGTCTTTCTGCCGATATGGAGGATCTGTTAAAGCCAGCAGGTCAGAAACAAGCAAAAGAATTTTTTGAGTATGTGCTTTTCTCTGTAGAAAATAACTTGTACGAAAAATGCTCTGTATCAAAAGAAACCTCATCACAAGTGCCTGTATGTGTACCGCAAGAAAACAACAGCGAAAAAAGCGGGGATATTGTAATTCTTACAACAGCACAAGATAATGACATTCAGCTTTTAAATATGATAGAATATTTCCGCGCTGTGTGCAAACGCAAAACACGCGTTATAAACATCCGTGAGTATCCATTTAAAGGCGGTTGCCTTGGTTGCCTCAACTGTGCAGCTACAGGTAAATGTATATACAAAGACGGCTTTGACGAATATCTTAGAAACACCATACAAACCGCTGAGGCTACTGTTTATGCATTCACTATTAAGGATCATTCAATGGGCGCAAGCTTCAAGCTGTACGATGACCGTCTTTTCTGTAACGGTCACAGGGCGGTAACTATGGGTATGCCTGTGGGCTATCTTGTAAGCGGTAACTACAGCAAAGAGGCTAATCTGCAGATGATTATTGAAGGCAGAGCACAAGTAGGCTCAAATTTCCTTGCAGGTGTTGCTACCGACGAGGCTGACCCAAATAAAGAAATAGACCAGCTTTCACAAAATATCGAATATGCTTTACAAAATAGCTACACACCGCCACAGAATTTCTACGGCATTGGCGGAATGAAAATATTCAGAGATTTAATCTGGTTAATGCGGGGTATAATGAAAGCCGACCATAAATTCTACAAAGAGCATAAGCAATACGATTTCCCTCAACAAAGACGAGGCACTATGATTGCTATGGTCCTTTTAGGTACACTTATGTCATCAGACAAGGTAAAAGAAAAAGCAGGAAATATGATGAACGAAGGCATGCTTATGCCTTACAAAAAAATTCTTGAAAAAGAGAAAAACAATGAGAATAATTGAGCAATTCATTAAAGGAAAAAACAAAAATCAAGCCTTGTGCGAGGACAGACTTCTTGTAACAGATAATTTCATTGCCGTTATTGATGGAGTCACTTCGAAAAGTGGTAACACCATAAATGGCAAAACAGGTGGCTGTGTTGGTGCAGATGCGCTTTGCAACACTATAAAAAAATTGCCAAAGGATATAAACGTTTACGATGCCGTAAATTCTGTTACAGATGCTATATCCGACCTTTACTCTCCATGTGAAGAAAAAGGTTGGATTGCCGCTTGTGGAATAATTTACAGTATAAGCCGAAAAGAAATATGGAATATTGGTGATTGCCAATGCATTATAAATGACCGCCTTTTCACCCACGAAAAAGAAATAGACAGGGTGTTGTCTCAAAAAAGAGCCGAAGTAATTGAAGAAGCCATTAAAAGCGGAATGAGAGAAGAAGAGCTTTACACAAATGATGTGGGCAGAGAAGCAATTCTTTCACAGCTAAAAGAACAACACAAGTTTGCAAATGGTGATGGCGAATATGCCTACCCTGTTTTTAACGGCACCCATATTCCGCAAAGGCTTATTAAAACATATAAAGTATATACAGGTGATACCATAATACTTGCAAGTGATGGCTATCCTCATCTTTGTAATACCTTAGAAGAAAGTGAATTGTTACTTCAAAAAGAACTAAAAGAAAACCCTTTGTGTTATAAAGGCTACAAGTCCACGAAAGGTCTGCAAAAAGGAAACAAATCCTTTGATGACAGAGCATATATTAAATTTACAGTATAAAAAAGGGGATGTAAAAAACTTGCGTTTTTTACATCTCCTTTATTATTTTCCCGTATCAACCATTTTTAATTTTGTTGCCTTTTGTCCCCAACAGTTTGCCCAGCTTTCGCAATAGAGCTTGTAATAGGAAATATTATTTTTCTTTCTGTAGCCGTCAAAAAGATTACACCATATTACTGATGGCAAGGCAATAATAATATAATACAAAGGGCCTAAAAGAAGGCATTGCCATGTGTGACCGTATTCGTGGATTCGTGTATTATAGCTCCAAGGGTTTGGCTCTTCACCTCTATCCTTCATAAATATGAACAAGCCCATTGAAAGACCGCCTGCATTCCACGGCATATACACAATGTTTGCATAACCGAATTTTTGATGACGATATTTTAAAATTTTAGTGCATATAAAATATGCTACACCACCAACAATATTCACGGGAAGTGCCCAAGTCCATTGGATAAGATAAAACAGAAAATCCTTTCCCGCATTCCCTTTTGCTTTCGGTTGGGTTACGGATATATCTACATTTTTAATATTTTCCATAATTTCACTCCGTTTCTGCAATCTGTTTTTTCTTTTCAGCTTCTTTTTCAAGAAGAATTAAATAGTTACCATATTCATCTGTTTCAAGGGTGTGTGGCTGAGTATCGTCATTATTTTTGCCGAGCCATGTGTTGCAAAGCCTGTAACCCGAAAGCAATTCGCACCTTTCTCTTTGATAATCAGAAAGGGTTACACTTCCGTATTTGTGCTTTATTGCAATTGCCGCACGAATCATTGTATGGTCATCCTTAGTCATTTTAAACTTTTTAAGCATACGCCATGCAATAAGTGCACTAATCATAGGCAAAACAGAAACACAAATTCTTATACCTATAAGAGCAGTTTCTGTCTGCTCAATATAAACACCCTTGTTACCTGTTACAAGACCAAAGGAGTCAAGTATCATACCAACTGCAAAGGTCATTATACCACCAACAATTTGCTTAACCATTGTGTTAAAGGTACTTATAACACCTTCTCTGCGGCGGCCTGTAATTAATTCGTCTACATCCGTAAGGTCAGGAAGAACGTTGTTACCAACGAAGCCCAAGCCACTCATACCGAATGGATAAAGTACCGCACCACCTAAAATCATAAGAACAAGAGGAATTGTACCTGCACCGCCCTGAGCATTACCCTGTTTTACGAAAAGAAGCACACCGAGACCAATTACCATCAAAGGCGTTACAACAGCACCGCATTTGCTTTTACCCTTTTTCATAGTAAGAGCATAGTTCAGAGGAAATGCTAAGGATTCAAACACACCTGCAAAGGTGTTATAAACAGGGTAATATTTATAAAGGTTTGCAAGGTATGTTATAAAATAAATACTTGTTGTTGAATAAAAGCTTCTTGCCATCTGCCAGAAGAAGGACATTGCAAAATAATCACGGAATGATTTATTTCTGAAAACCTGAATATATTCGTTAACAGCAAATTTAATATCCAACTTGGGATTAACATCATTAAGTGAGCTTGGCTCTTTGACATTTTTAAAGGTTGCAAAAACTGCACAGCCATAAACTACTGAAAGCACAATACCTGTAACAAAAAACGGCATTTTTGAATTTTGTGAAAGCTCGCCCGATGAACCGAAAAGAGAAAGACATATAAGAAGGATTATGTACGATGGTACCATACCCACGGAATTGAAAATATAACTTACAGACGTATATTGTGTGCGCTTGTTATATTCCGGTGCTAGTGTGGGAAGCATTGCAACATGAGGAACATCTACCATTGTATATGCCGTTTTATAAAGTATATACGCAAAGGCATAGTAACAAACACATATTGTTGGATTTTTAGTTGCATCAAGACCAAAGGAGTTCCACAGCATTGTGTAGGAAACCATAATAAGCGGAATACTCCACAGAAGGTATCTTCTGTGTCTGCCGTATTTTGACCTTGTGCGGTCGGTTATGATACCCATAATAGGGTCATTTATACCATCCCATACAGTTGCAATCATAACAATAAAGGTTGCATACTTCAGGTTCATACCTACAACATCTGTAAGATATGCGGTAAAATACATACTTATAATGTAGCCACCGCCACCCATAAAAATGTTTGCAAAGCAATATTGTATCATAGGCCATACAGTTTCGCTGAATTTACCTTCAACGCCTATTGCCTTTCTAAATCTCTCACCCAAAATCATCACTCATTTATCTGTAATTTTTTATGTAATGCTTGTAGAACGCAACTGCATTACCTACTGCCTTAAGTGAAATATTTTCATTTTCACTGTGTACACTTGCAAACTGTTGCGCATCCATTTCTATTGGCGCAAAGCGTATTACACAAGGGCAGATTTCACTTAAGTGCCTTGCGTCTGTACCTGCAGGCAAAATGTAAGCCGCACTTGCCACATGAGGGAAGATTTCTGCAATACATTTTTTTGTATAGCCAAATGCTTCCCTACTCATATCTGCAGGCTTGTAAAACTCGTTAAAGTCACCATCTGTAATAGTTACATTATATTTCTCTGCAATTTTTCTTATTTCTGTAAGGTCTTTTTCCTGGTCATCATAATCAACACAGCGAAGAGTAGCCTTTGCAACACACTCCCTGCTTTCGTATGTGCCGTGCACCTCAAAGAAGGTACATGATGTACCTAACATTGCTCCTGCCTGTGCATTAACCTTAGGTATAACCTTTTTGAGAAGCCAACCAAAGCACCAAAGGTTTGATAAAACAAGCCTCATGGGGAATGGGGTGTATGGACATAAATCCTCAAACATTGCCTTCACCTGCGGATAAAGCCTTTTAATGAAAATATTCTTTGAATTGACCTCATTTATAAATGCAGACATTCTCGCAACGGGTGTATTCACATTACCCGAAAGCCCTGCGTGGGATGTTTCTTCATTAGCTGTGCAAGTTATTCTGCGCCTTCCCTTTTCGTGGACCGCAAGCATTGCACACTTGCACTTCATACCTGCAAGTGGTGGGTCAATGATTGCGCCACCTTCATCTAAAACTGTTTCAAATGAAATATTATTTTCTTTAAAATATTCAACAGCAAGCGGTATTCCGTTACCACCGATTTCCTCATTATGCGAAGAGCCTATGTAGATATTGCATTCAGGCACAAAACCATCTCTCAAAAGCTCTTCAAGTGCCTGAAATTCTGCAAACAAGGGTGTTTTGGTATCTACTGTACCTCTGCCCCATATTGCACCATTGTGAATTTCTCCACAAAAGCCGTCATACTTCCATTCACCGGAAACATCTACAACATCATGGTGACTCATAAGCATTATATTACGATTTTTGTCTTTGCCCTCTATTTTATATATCCAGCAATCTTCACCGAATATATGAAGCTGTGCTTTACTGTGTAAAACAGGGAATAGTTTTTCCATAACATAACGAAGCTTTTGAAACTCTTCATCATCAAAGCTACCCTCACGAGAAACTGTTTTACAACGAATCATCTCACCCAACGAGGTAGCGTATGCTATCTGCTCATCTTCCGTATAGTGGGCTATTTCATCGCCTAATTTTCGGGATTTAAGTTTCACCCACATTGATTTTAAAATTAAAACAGCAACAAAAATCGCCATTAGAATTATTATGTACATTTAAAATTTCACATCCACAACAAGAGAATATATTTTATTTATTGTAACACTTAGATAAATAAGATACAAGTATTTCGTTACTTAAATCAATTGATAAACTTCTCGGTTTGGAGTAAACTTAATTTACAAAACAAGAATACGAAATTGGATGTGTGGTTATGAAGTTAATTAAACTCAGATTTTTATGTATTTTAATGTGTTGCATTATTTTAATGACATCTTTTCTGACTGGTTGTAGCAACACCAAAGAAGGCACTGAGCAATCATCCTCAGAAAACGCGTCTGCTGTTGTAAATCAAGAAGATGAACATAATCAAACAGGCGTTTCATTAAAGGGTAAAAAAGTCAGTTGGTCAAATATGAAGATAGATAATAAAAACCTGTCTTTAACAGAAGACCAAAAAACAGTTTTACAATATTTCGATGACGATTACCTTTACATATCAGATTACGAATCATTACAACGCTATCCCGACATTTACAGACATGCACAGGTTGAATTCGAAGGTGGAGTTGTTAAGATTTTAGAAACTAACGATGAATCTTATAAATGCCTTGTTTGGTTGGCAGATACAGAGTATTTATTCGAACATGAGTTTAACCATAAAAATACACCAAATGAAAATTATGTTGTAGTAACAGGAAAGCATCCTTCTACAGGAAGGATTATAGAGGGTGATTTATTACGTTTTTATGGAAGATATAACGATGTTATATCTCATACTATAGATGGTAAAGACGCTTATTATCCGACACTTTCATCATACTATACAGTATCGGGAGAAAAATTCGATTATAGCTTTATAAAGAAAATCGCAAAAATCTTATTCGGACCGGATATAAAAATCGAAGATCCTATGAGTAGCCCCGATTATGATTTGGATATATATCACCCCAACGGCTACTCTTACTTTCTTGTAACTTTAGATAATCAGAGCAATGCCAATTTTTCATCATTTGAATTCTCAAAAGATTGTGGTTTCATAAGAGACGCAAACATAAAAGATGGTATAGAAAAATCTATTAATATTTCTGCCGATTTCAAACATTACATAATAATCACAAGGGACAGTAACCTTAACATTGTTTATGTGGAATATTTTGACCGAAACTTCAAAAAAATATGGAGCAGAGAGTTTGAAGATACCAATAACATGCAAATGGACTACACAAAAGATAAGATGTTCTTGGTAACAGATAATGATTTATACCATCTTGATATTAATACCGGTAAAGATGTTATACCATCGGTTTTTGTAGGTAAGAAAGTTGGTATTAACCTCATAGATGATGGTGCTATTTTAATTGGCGAAGGTAAAAAAGATAACATTATGAAGGTCGATTTAAATGGTCAGATAGTTTGGAAAACAAGTATAAATATAAACACCGATTCATGCACCTCTTTACAAATAATCGACGATAATATAATAGGATACTTATATGGTCAGGAAGAATCTGATGAATACGACTATTGGGGACAACCAATAGAAAAATTCAAACAAAAAATGTTCTGCATAGATAAAGATGGTAATTTAGTAAGTGAATTTGACTGCTATAATATAGAAGAGGTCCTTTAATATTAAACCAACTTATCTGACCACTATTTTGTTAAAGGATGTTCAAATATAATGACAGAAAAAGAAAAGTTACACTCAGGCAAGGTTTACTACCCAAGCTCCGAGGAGATTATGACAGAGCAATTAGGTTACCTTGACAAGCTATACGATTTTAATATGACAAGACCATCTGAGCTCCCACTTCGCGAGAAAATGCTTAAAGAGATGTTTGCAGAAATTGGTGAAAACTGTTATATTGAGCCACCATTCCACGCAAACTGGGGTGGACACCATGTGCATTTTGGTGACAATGTGTATGCAAACTTTGGGCTTACAATGGTTGATGATACACATATTTACGTTGGTGACTGTACAATGTTTGGTCCGAATGTAGTTGTTGCAACGGCAGGCCACCCTATAAACCCTGAGCTTCGCGCACAGGCGTACCAATTCAATATGCCTGTACACATAGGCAAAAACTGTTGGATTGGTGCAGGTGCACTAATAATGCCCGGTGTTACTATCGGCGACAACTCAGTTATAGGTGCCGGTAGCGTTGTTACAAAGGATATTCCCCCAAATGTTGTAGCAGTAGGTAATCCTTGTAAGGTTCTTCGTGAAATCAGCGACCACGATAAAGAATATTATTACAAAAATTTAAAGATTGATTATAGTGATTTATAAAAATAAAGCAGTTGCATATCGCAACTGCTTTATTACTTAGTTTGTGTGATTATAAAAAGAATATACTGCAATATAAGAAAGCTGAGGCTTACAAGAAACATTTTAATTCTTCCGAAATCTGTATCTTTTTCATCTGCCCATTCCCAAGCTTTCGTGAACAGCCAAAGAATTAAATAAACAGCAAGAAGAAACACAAAAAACATCATAAAAGCTATTATGAAACCACCAAATCCCATTTCATGAATATATGTAGCCAAGCTTTGAATGGCTGATATTGGGCTCAATATAACTAGTGGGGAATTGATAATAAAAACAATAATGCGTCTATCTAATTCCAATTCCCATTGTTTTTTTAACCTTGGAGTATCAAAAGAATTCCCTTCAAAAGATTTTATCGAATGTTTTTTCACAATATAGTAAATAAACATTATAACTGCTAATATTGCAACAAAAACAGGATAAACTATATGTATCTCATTCACTATAAAAGCAGCTATTTCTTTTATTGAACCACCTAAAACAAGAATGCCGAGTAAAAAGAAGGCTAAAAGGATAGTTGCATCAAAAGTAAAAAATAAAAACATATCTATACTAATACTCCAATCACTTAGAAAATGCTTTTGCGATGAGCTTAGCAAGCTGATATGGTGCAACAAAATAACCTACAACCACAGAAAGAACCAATTTTATTGTGAAGTATATAACCCAACCAATTAATGGCATCCAGATAAACCACTTAGGTGTAATTTTATTCAATGCTTTCCAACCAAAGTATACAAAAGCAACCGCGAATATTAACAATGCAGGCACCAAACCGGCTTCAATCAACGCAACATATATCAACACCATTATTATAAATAATACAACAGTTAATGCCAATACACCAATTTTACCTGATAAAAAGCTTTGAATTTTTTCTCTCATAATCTCAACCTCACATTTTTAATTAACAACTTATGCAATTGTTAACCTCATTATGCCATAAATCCTGCCAAAAGTCAATGGCAGAATTTATGGCATTTATAATTCTCTTGAGGTGAAAAAAATGAAATACGACAGAATAAGAAATCTTAGAGAAGATATGGATTTGACGCAACAACAAATAGCTGATAAGCTTTTCATCAACAGACGAACTTATGCTGCATATGAAAACGGGATAAACTCTATGACACCCGAAACTTTATGTAAAATTGCAGATATATACAACACAAGTATTGATTATCTGTTGAACAGAACTGATATTTTTGAACCATATCCAAACACAACACAAAAATAGCGAACTCTCGATCACGAGAGTCCGCTATTTTATATTTCTTCAATATCATAAGGTGTTGTCTGATAAACGAAATAGTTAAGCCAGTTGGAATAAAGAAGATTAGCATGAGCTCTCCAGGTGTTGCGGGGAGCTTTTGTTATATCGTTATCAGGGAAATAATTCTTCGGCATTTTAATACTGATACCTGCGTCCCTGTCACGAAGATATTCGTTTTTGAGAGTTTCAGTATCGTACTCGGAGTGACCTGTAACAAAAATCTGCTTTCCGTTTTCGGAGCTGACGATATATATACCTGCTTCCTCTGAGGATGCAAGAATTTTAAGCTCAGGCACCTTTTCAATATCTTCGCGTTTAACTGTGGTGTACCGTGAATGGGGAACACAAAATTCATCGCTGAAACCACGCAGGAGAATTGATTGCTTGTAATCAGCTGTATGTGTATAAACACCTGAAAGCTTCTCAGGGAGAGGATATTTCTTTACACCATAGTGGTAATAAAGACCTGCCTGAGCACCCCAACAGATGTGGAAGGTGCTTGTAACGTGGGTTTTAGACCACTCCATTATTTCACAAAGCTCTTGCCAATAGGTTACGTCCTCAAACTCCATTTTTTCAACGGGAGCGCCTGTAATAATAAGTCCGTCAAACTTTCTGTGTTTTACATCATCAAAGGTTTTGTAGAAAGCTAAAAGATACTCTTTAGGAGTGTGCTTTGGTACATGTGATTTTGTGTGAATCAGCTCAAACTCCACCTGCAAGGGTGAGTTTCCTAAAAGACGGGAAAGCTGTGTTTCTGTCTCCGTTTTCTTAGGCATTAAATTCAACACAAGAATTTTCAAGGGACGAATATCCTGTGTTATTGCCCTTGTGTCGGTCATAACGAATATATTTTCTTCTTCAAGGGTTTTTACTGCAGGTAATTCGTCGGGTAATTTAATCGGCATTTTTCACACCACACTTTCTGATATCAGGAATTTTGAATCAGGCTAAAGCCTGTTTTAAATCGTTAATAAGATCCTCTGCGCTTTCAAGTCCGCAGGAAAGACGAACAAGGTTATTGGTAATTCCGCAAGCAATAAGCTCCTCATCGTTCATCTGGCGGTGGGTTGCGCTTGCAGGATGTAAGCAACAGCTACGTGCATCTGCAACATGAGTTTCAATAGCAATGAGTTTTAATTTTTTCATAAACTCCTCTGCAGCTTTTCTGCCACCCTTAACGCCAAAGGAAACAACACCACAAGTGCCGTTAGGACAGTATTTCTTTGCAACCTCGTGGTATTTGTCACCGGGAAGGTCTGCATATGTTACCCATTCAATTTTATCGCTTTCCTGTAAGAATTTTGCAACAGCAAGACCATTTTCACAATGTCTTGCCATTCTTACATGAAGGCTTTCAAGACCAAGGTTAAGGTAGAATGCATTCTGCGGAGACTGAATTGAGCCGAAGTCTCTCATAAGCTGTGCGGTACATTTTGTAATAAATGCACCCTCTTTGCCGAATTTTTCAGCATATGTTATACCATGGTAGCTATCGTCAGGAGTGCAAAGACCCGGGAATTTATCGGCATATGCAAGCCAATCGAACTTACCTGAATCAACAATACAACCACCAACAGCCGCACCGTGACCATCCATATATTTTGTTGTTGAGTGTGTAACAATATCTGCACCCCACTCAATAGGACGGCAACCAACAGGTGTTGCAAAGGTGTTATCTATAATAAGCGGTACGCCATGAGAATGAGCAGCCTTTGCAAACTTTTCAATATCAAGCACAGTAAGTGCAGGGTTTGCAATTGTTTCGCCGAAAACTGCTTTTGTATTTGGTCTGAATGCTGCTTCAAGCTCTTCGTCTGTACAATCGGGAGAAACGAAGGTAAATTCAATACCCATCTTCTTCATTGTAACTGCAAAAAGATTGTATGTACCACCATAAATTGTTGAGCAAGAAACAACGTGATCTCCGCAATTCGCAATATTGAATACAGCGTAGAAGTTTGCCGCCTGACCTGAAGATGTAAGCATTGCTGCTGTACCGCCTTCCATTTCGGCAATTTTAGCAGCTACATAGTCATTTGTAGGATTCTGAAGCCTTGTATAAAAATATCCGCTTGCTTCAAGGTCAAAAAGCTTTCCCATATCTTCACTTGTAGCATATTTAAAGGTTGTGCTCTGTACAATAGGAATCTGACGAGGCTCTCCATTGCCGGGTGTATAACCACCCTGCACACATTTAGTTTCTATTCTGTAATCGCTCATATTTTAACCCCCAATTATCTTATAACAAATACGCACCAATAGAATGTGCGACCGTCTGTTGAATATGCACCAACACCTATTTTTGAAAAGTTTTTACTTGTAAGTGCTTTTTCTGCCTGTAAATCCTCAAGCATTGCCTCTGCAGCTTGTTCGTAACCAAAGCCCGAGGTTATGACAATTTTATCAGCAAATTTGTATGTAATTCCTTTTTCATTCAATATTTTATTAAAATAAGTACCATCCTCGCGCACAAAAGCAGTTCCTGTTTTAAGGGCATATTCCTGTGCCGCCAGCTTTGCAACCTCATTAAGCTCTTTAGACATGGTAAGCTTAACAGATTTATGATCTTTATAGAAACGATGGTCGTTAATTATTTTTATGAACGCCGAGTGGTTTTCGCTGAACTCGTAGCCTTCCATATATCTTTCTGCCAACTGCCCTGCTGCTGTTTTTAATATCATACGGGCATCAACTGTAGAAATCTCGCCATCGTCGTTCATATCTGCAGCGGCAAAATCAAGTCCTATAAGCGTTTTATTGTAGATGCCTGCAGTAACAAGCAACGCAATTCTTGCATCAACAGTTGTTACGTAGCCGTCGTTATCTATATCACCATAGCAACGCTTTATTTCTAATGCACCGAAAGGCATAACAGAAAGCCATATTAATACGGTAGCTATACCAATTGTAAGAATAATCTTTAACCTTCTGCTCATAAAACCACCTTCCTTAATCTTTTATTTAAAACAGAAAACAAACTTCCAATATTGATGTTTCATTATACAATACTATAGCTTAAATTGCAATAGATTACAATTATATTAGGAATTTATTAACAATTAAGGAAGCCTCAAAAACAAAGCTTCCTTTCAATATTTTAAAATTCAGTTTGTGTAATTCTGGGAACCTCTATTGACTCTGTATACAATTGACGAGGATTGTTTTCATCAAGCACAATAAGTCTGCCGCCACGTTCAAACCCGTAGGTAAAGTAACCTGCACCAAGAGTTTGGTAAAGGTCAATTCCGTCAACATTCATACGGAAATCGTTTACGTGATCGTGGCCGAAGAATGCGGCAAAAATATCACCCATTTTCTTCCAGCTTTCAAACTGTGCAGAATAATCCTTTTCCATATTAGGTGGGCATGGCACTTCACGAATTCTGCCTTCGCAAATCTTATTTGACAAGTAGAATTTCCTACCATCGCGCTCAGTAAAGGTATATTCGCTATCATCTGTTATTTGCTTAAAGCCTGCCAGCTCCTGCTGAACAGGAATATGCTGGAACAGAATTGCAGGAAGAGGTTCACCGCCATTGGCAATTTTAAGCTCCTCTGCCCTGCTTTCGTACCAGGCAATCTGATCATCGTGAACATGGTCATAACCGAAGTTCTCGCCATCTTCTCTTCTCTCATAATCGTTGGAGTCTACAAGCCATATTGCAAATGCATCTTTTTCGCCCTTACTGTCTTTAATTGTAAGGCAACAGTTACCGCAACCATACACATCTGCATCATTAAGATTGGACCTGAAGTTTTCATACTCCATATACATAAGCATCTGAAACTCTGTATGGAAACCTATTTCGCCATCGTGATTACCGAAAACAATGCCCAAAGGAATGTTCCTGTTACGAATAGGTGCGGTTATTTTTTCAATAGTGCTTTTTACATAGTCATATGTAAACTCTTCCCAATAACCGCTTATGTTATCGCCACCGAAAACCACTAAATCGGGGTGTGTTTTTTCAACAAGTGTTTCTATAACATTTATAGTTTCCTTGTCCTTGTTTTCAGGAATCTCTCGATTTTCGTCATCATCCATAATAGGCTCAACATCGTGAATATCTGTAATATGTAAAATTCTGAACTTGCCATCTGCACCGAATTTAAGCGGTGCAGGTGCTGTTCTTTTAAATCTGTCCGTTTTCCATTTTTTAGGGTAACCTTTTGCCATAAATAAAACTCCTTTTAAAAACTCCAATTACCATCCCTGAATATCGGGTATGCTTCCCCGTCTTTGTAACCGGTAATCTGCAAATCAGGTGCGCCAATCATAAAATCAACATGAATCATACTGTCGTTGACCCCTAATTCATGACATTCTTCAAGACTCTTGGTTTCAAAGCCATCAATTGTATCACAAAAGCCTCTGCCAAGAGCAACGTGACAGCTTGCATTCTCGTCAAAAAGGGTGTTATAGAAAAGTATGCCTGTATTTGCAATTGGACTATTGTGAGGAATAAGAGCAAGCTCACCTAAATATTTTGCACCCTCATCCATAGAAAGCATTTTATCAAGTAAATCCTTACCTACCTCTGCATCCCACTCTACAGCCATACCATCTTTAAAGGTGATGTAGAATTTATCAATTATCTGCCCCTGGTATGAAAGTGGCTTTGTAGAAACAACCTTACCTTCAGCAAAGCCTTTTTTAGGAGAAATAAAAACCTCCTCTGTAGGTAAATTCGGGTTAAAGAAGTTACCTGAAAGTGTATTTTCTCCACCACCACACCAATGGCTTTCAGGAATAAGTGAAGCCTTAAAATCTGTACCATTGGAGCTTTTGTATTCTAAATAGTCAAACTTCTTTTCTGTAAGGTATGCTGTTCTTGATTTTAAATCTGCGTTGTGCTGTTTCCACGCTTCCTCGGGGTCGTTATCTTTAGTTACATAAACTGTTTTCAAAATAGCATCCCAAAGCATATTGTAAGCCTTGTTTTTTGTTTCACCCGGAAAAACCTTTTTTGCCCAGGCATATGATGGAACAGCGGCAATACACCACTGGTCTTTATTTTCCAATGCATCGCTGTATTTTTTAGTAACCTTATACCGTGCCATCTGTGATTTTTGCATTTTTTCGCGGTTGACACCTGCAAGACCATCAGGATCTTCACTTTCAATATAAATACGGCAAGGAACCTCTTCAACCATAAGCTTGAGCCTTTCCTCCTGCCAGACAGGAACGTGGCTTAAGGATTTCAAAGACCTGTAACGGTAGTTAAGCTTTGTAATATCCTGAAAAGCAAAGTCAACCTCTACCCTTGATGCCCCCGCCTTATAACACTCATTAACAAGAATTGTAACGAACTCGTGTTGGTCTGCTTCTGCATAAATTCTTACAGGCTGACCCTTTTTTATGTTTGCACCAACTCTTGCAATAAGTCGTGCATATTTTTTCTGCATAGTTTTTGTCATATAAAAACTCCTCTCAATCTAAATTTATTTTACCACAATAAAAGTGTAAAAAGCAATATTATACCACCAACTAAAAACAAAAAAGAGGATTCCACATATAGTGGTCTCCTCCCTTTCGTCTTTTTAAGAAAAGTTATTTGTTACCTTCTTCGTAAGCCTGAATCATCTTTTTAACCATCTGGCCGCCAATACTACCTGCCTGACGAGATGTGAGGTCACCGTTGTAACCCTGCTTAAGGTCTACACCTACTTCAGATGCGGCTTCCATCTTAATCTTATTAAGAGCTGCCTTTGCACTTGCCTTTGTCTCTGATGGCATATTACTCTTTGACATTTCATTTCCACTCCTTCACAAACGAATTTTTTGCGTTTGCTCTATTATTATGTTTATCTAATTCAAAAATATTTTTTGAAAAAAATGTAAAAACCGATTGATACTTAACGGGTTTTAAATAATGTAATATAATTAACACTCATAAGTCTTAGATAACAAAACAATCTTCATATTGGAAATTGGATTTTTATAAACTTTCCGAATAAACAAGATAAACCATGATTAAAATAAAACAAATAACGGAGGTGTAGCTTTGAGTAATCGATTAGCAAACGAAACAAGCCCGTATCTTCTCCAGCACAAGGACAATCCGGTTGATTGGTATCCTTGGGGAAAAGAAGCCTTTGAGCGGGCGTCCAAAGAGGATAAACCCATATTTTTAAGCATTGGCTACAGTGCCTGTCATTGGTGCCATGTGTTAGCGCACGAAAGCTTTGAAGATACCGAAATTGCAGAAATATTAAATAAACATTTTATTTCAATTAAGGTTGATAAGGAAGAGCGTCCTGATATTGATGCAATTTACATGGCAGTATGCCAGGCATTTACAGGAAGCGGCGGTTGGCCTACAAGCATTTTTATGACAGCTGACCAAAAGCCTTTTTTTGCAGGAACATATTTCCCAAAGACCACACAAGGCGGTATGATAGGTTTTCGCGAATTACTGCTGATTATACACGAAAAGTGGATATCTGACCGAAATCTGCTCTTACAACAGGCAAACGAAATAGTAAAGCATATTAATAAATCTGATAATCTATCGGAAACAGCAGATGTTGATTTAGTACACCTGGCAGTATCACAATATGAACACATTTACGATGAAAAATATGGTGGTTTCGGACGAGCGCCAAAATTCCCCACACCCCATAATTTATTGTTTTTACTTGATTATTATAAGCATTACAAAAATAATACCTGCCTCAATATGGTTGAAAAAACACTTCTGCAAATGTACCGCGGAGGATTGTTTGACCACATCGGCTTCGGTTTCTGTCGATATTCTACGGACAAAAAATTCCTCGTTCCGCACTTTGAAAAAATGCTTTATGACAATGCTCTTCTTATACTCGCCTATTGCAAAACGTACACAGTAACAAACAAGGAAATATATCTACAAATCGCAGAAAAAACAGCAAATTATATTATAAGTGAAATGACATCACCTGATGGTGGCTTTTACAGCTCCCAGGATGCTGACAGTGATGGTGAGGAAGGTAAATATTACCTGTTCACTCCCCATGAAATCACAAAAAATCTGGGGCAAGAGGTCGGCACCCTCTTCAATCTTCATTTTGATATTACCGAGAAAGGTAATTTTGAAGGAAAGAATATACCAAATCTCTTAAAAAGCGATGTTAAAGACAGGTCATTTGATGCTTTTCTGCCAATGCTTAATGATTACCGCAAAAGCAGAAACACTCTACATCGCGACGAGAAAATATTAACTTCGTGGAATGGTCTTATGATTTCCGCTATGTGTATGCTGTATATTACCGGTAAAAATACAAAATACCTTTCTGTCGCTAAAAACGCCCTTAGCTTCATACAAAATAATCTGTATGACGGAAAAAATCTGTATGTCAATTACCATATGGGGAAACGAGGAGTGAAAGGCTTTCTTGATGATTATTCCACATATATTTTTGCGCAATTATGGTTATATAGGGTAACCCTTGAAAATGAATATTTACTCCGCGCAAAAGATTTATGTGATAAGGTCATAGAAGATTTCTATGATACCACAGGTGGGTTTTATTTATACAGCAACCATCACGAGGAACTGATTATGCGTCCAAAAGAAACATATGATGGGGCAACACCAAGCGGTAATTCCTTTATGGCTTATAATCTTGTGCAATTATCACTTCTTACGGGTGAAGAAAAATATAAAAGAATAGCGGAGCAACAGCTGGACTTCATTTCAAAATCCGCCTCACAATACCCTACTAACCATGCTATGTTTCTCATATCTCTTTTAGAGTACACCCAACCACCGACAAAAATTACAGTTGTATTGGATGAAAAAACAGATACAAGTAATTTAAAGTTTTCGTTACCGTCCGATGCAACTATTATTCTATCTAAACCCAAAAAAGAACAGCCTCTGAAAAACGGAAAAACCACCTACTATATATGCAAAGGTCACAGTTGTCTGCCACCTACAAACGATTTAAATGATCTGAGTTAAAAACTTAAGTAAACACAACAAAGCCGTCAAGGATAAAAATCCTCGACGGCTTTGTTATGTTGATTTTTTCTGAAGCAGGAATAAATCAGAAACACAATCTTAGAAGCAACCGTTTATTGGTCGAATATCACATTCAGCACATTATAATAACGCTAAACTTTTATATTCACCAAAAATCATTTCTTACTTTTGCTCCACTCGTCAAACTTATCTGCCCAGAATTTGTATGTTTCATCGGGAATTTCAGGGTTACCCTTTGAGTAGCTTGGTATAAGCATATCTCCTGCAACATCAGGGTCTGTACATTCTGTATTGTTTCTCCAGAAATCTCTTTCCTCTTTGTTTCTGAGGTCAGGTAAATCCATTGGTGCGCCACCTGCCATAGCACTCTTCAATGCAAAAATACCGGGAAGACCCATATCAAGGGCTTCGTATACGTCAATAATATCTGCATTTTTGTTGCCACGAACTGCATCCACAAAGTGGTACATTGTGTAGAAATCCGAACCGCTGTGGCCGTTACCTGCGCTCATTTCTGTTAAATCGTCGCTTGTATCTGCCTCATATGGCTTAGAGTCATTCTGACCCTCATACTCATCACAGTTAACATAAAGGTGACTTACACCATCATCTGAAACATCCTCACGGGCGCTTTCCATTCTACCCTTTGATCCGTAAACAGAGTACCAAACAGAGTTCTTAGAAACACCAACACCATGAACACTTTTTATAACTGCACCATTTTCAAGTGTTACCATTTCAACACCGATAGGACCTGCCTTTGCGCCCATACGAGCCATTCTGTCGTTGAATGGAATTTCAAAGCCTGTAACCTTAACAGGACGCAAGCCACACATATGAAGCACCGGACCTAATGAATGTGTGCAGTAGTAGAATGCAGACATATTGTTGCGCCAATGGTCCGGCTCACCTCGTGTAATTTCGTGCCATATAGGCTCGCAGTTGTGCATATATTCGCCTTCACCATATTCGAATGCACCCAACTTACCTTCTTCGTAAAGCCTTTTCATTTCCTTTGGTGCGGGCATATAGCAATAGTTCTCTGCATAAGCGTAAAGAACCCCTGTTTCTTCAACTGCTTCAACAAGCTCTACCGCCTCTGCCATTGTCTGCACAGGTAAAACCTCACTCAAAACGGCTTTGCCTGCTTTAAGGGCTTTAACAGCAAAAGGCACATGGGCATTTGCATAGTTGGCAAGAACAACTGCATCCATATCGTGCTTTAAAAACTCGTCATAATCGGTGTAGTAACCAACCTTATCGCCATATCTTTCCTTGGCAATGTTAAGGTTATATTCCCAATTATCGCATATTGCAACAAGCTCCGCATTGCCTGCAGTTACACAATAATCCATCATACCACGGCCACGGCCTGCGCCTAAAACACCGATTTTTACTTTAGGAGCTATACTGCTCTTATATATTTTCTTATAGAATGAGCCGTCCTCATAAACCATATCTACACTTTCAATGTTGTATGTTTCAAGAACCTTTTCCCATCTTTCCTGCATACCTATATCATATTGAACAGGTAAAAAGCCTGAGCTGAGGTAGCTTTTAACCGCTGCTGAGCGCCATTCATCTGTTGTAAGATAAATGTATTTAACATCATTTTTAAGAATTCTTACTAAAGCAAGGTTGTTAAGGTATTTGCCTAAGCCCTTGCCTCTGAAATCAGTACGTACACTTACCATATGTACCTCACCGATTTTTTCTTCAGGATGATAAACAGCTGTAATTGTAGCAATGTGCTCTCCGTTATAATCCACGAAGATAATATCATCGGTAGATGTATCCTTATGCTCGTGGATTCTGCCGTTGAATTCCTCAATGCCCGCATCATCACCGCAAAGACCATTTTTACAGCACTCAATCCAAGGCATAATATCGCCTTCATCTTTATAGTAAGAAACACTATAACCCTCAGGAAGAGTAAGCTCCTCAACCTTACCCTCCGGAATGTAATACATCTTTAATTGACTCATAAAACCACCCTTTTTTGTGTTAGATATTATAAAAACAAATTTACCACCTTCAATTAATAATGTCAAGCAACCGCTATGAAAAAAGTGTAAAAAAAAGCAATAAGTAACTGTGTTTTTGCACAAGTTAAAGTATTTAATTTTGTAAAAACTATATAATAGATAGAACTTTTATATTTCCAAACTTTTTTTGTTGCCAATTGACAGCTGTTTTGATAATATATATTGGAGTCAAAATGAGTTTATTTCCCCAATCAATTAACAGGAGAATGAATATTATGGTAAAAGTTCTTAAATTCGGTGGTAGCTCACTTGCAGATGCAGAGCAGTTTAAAAAGGTTGCCGCAATAATCAAAGCAGAGCCTGAGCGCAGATATGTTGTTGCTTCTGCTCCCGGCAAAAGATTTTCTGATGACATCAAGGTTACAGATATGCTTTACGATTGCTACAAGCTTGTTAAAGCAAACCAACCCATTGACGATGCCTTCAAGCTTATTGAGGATCGTTATAACGGAATTATAAAAGACCTTGGTATGAAGCTCTGGCTTCAGCCTGAGTTTGACAGAATCAAGAATGCTATTGTACACCACGCAGGTCGTGACTACATTGCATCACGTGGTGAGTACCTTAACTCAATGGTCCTTGCAAGCTACATCGGCTACGATTTCATTGATGCAGAGGACGGAATTTTCTTCAAAGAAAACGGCACACTTGATGAAGAAAAAACAAACGAAGAGCTTACTGCAATTCTTGCAAAGCATGACCACGCAGTTATCCCCGGTTTTTATGGTGTAATGCCTAACGGCACAATCAAGACCTTCTCTCGTGGTGGTAGCGATATTACAGGCTCTATCGTTGCAAGAGCAATCAAGGCTGATATATACGAAAACTGGACAGATGTTTCAGGTATGCTTATGGCAGACCCAAGATGCGTTGAAAACCCAAAGGTTATTGAAACAATAACATATGCTGAGCTTCGTGAGCTTTCATATATGGGTGCAACTGTTATGCACGAGGATGCTATTTTCCCTGTTCGTGAAATGGGTATTCCGATTAACATCAGAAATACCAATGCACCCGCAGATAACGGTACAATGATTGTTCCGACTGTTGAATCAAACAAGGTTGACACTGTTATTACAGGTGTTGCAGGTAAAAAAGGCTTCTCTGTTATCTGTATAGAAAAAGATATGATGAATTCAGAGGTTGGCTTCGGCAGAACAGTTCTTGAAGTTCTTGAAAACTACAACCTTTGCTTTGAACACCTTCCATCAGGTATTGATACAATGTCTGTTGTTGTTAATGATGCTGACTTCCTTAAAAATAAGGATGCCATTATCAACGATATTCAGAGAAGAACAAAAGCAGATTCAATCACAGTAAATGGCGAAATTGCTCTTATTGCTGTTGTTGGTCGTGGTATGGCAGGCTCAAAAGGTACTGCAGGCAGACTCTTCAAGGCAATTGCAGAGGGTGACATCAACATTCGTATGATTGACCAGGGTTCAAGCGAACTCAACATCATTGTTGGTATTGATGAAGAGGACTACGTTAAAGCCCTTAACGCAATTTACAATGAGTTTGTAAAATAAATCCAAACAACTTAAAAGGCTTGTGAGATTGAATCTCACAATCCTTTTTTATATGCCGATTGTTATTATTTCAAAAGGTTTATATTGGAGAACATCGGTTTCACCCTCAATATCCTCAAGCATATTAAGAAGCTTAACCCTTTGAGAAAGCTTTATGCTACCACGCTTTCCGTCTTGCTCACAAAGTCTTATTACCGTCATAGCACCGTTTTCACTTTGCTTTACAGCTTGTAAATACAAAGGCTCAAAGGTATCGAAGCCCCAATTACAATCCGCTTTTACAAGAGGTGTGTTGTACTGAAGTGCAAGTCTGTTTACATCTGCTTTCACGTGGTCATCCTCATGAGGCACAATCATATATGCAAAGCTGTGCTTACCAATATCTGATGTAACATCGGGGCGCTCCGTTGCACGAAGAAGAGAAAGACTCATACTGTTATTCAAAAAGCCTACTCCGTATTTACCATCGTTAATAATAGCAACACCTCCACCGCTTTCACTCATATCGCACCACTTATGGTGGCAGGTTTCAAAACGCGCTTGTTGCCATGTTGTGTTACGGTGAGTTTCCCTTTCAATATAACCTGCAGATGTATCACAAACAGCTTTTCTCGTTAAAATATCAGGAGTAAATTCTGCTTTGAGAAGCTTGTGCTTTTCATTCCAATCAATATTATACTCAACTTCAATACCGCGACTTCTTCTGAAAAAGCGCACATTCATTTCTAATGTAGATTTTTCTGTTGCAAGAATTGTGCGCAAGGTAGCGCTTTCGCCGTCTTTTTCTACAAGCTTCAAAGGCTCTTTAACTGTTATTGTTGCCTCTTTTTCGCGATAGTTAGGAAGAATATCCCACGCATCATAATTGCCGGGGCAATCAACAAAAAGCCTTAATTTATTGAAATCACCGCCAACCCATTCGCGACAAAGTTCTTTATCAAACAAGGATTCCATCGAGCCATCACAGTTAAGTGTTGCCTTGTAGAATGGGGTTTCCACAGTATTGCCGTCGCAATCAAACCATTCACCTTTAAAATCGCATTTACGAAGATTCGCAGAAGAAAGAGCAGGAATATCAGGCACAAGCCAATTACCCTTCACACCATAACGTGTTGCACTACCCTTTTTATTTTCAACAAAGGTAAGGGCATTGCGGTTAAAGTTAAGTGTATTAAAATATTTGTTTCCTTTGCCAATAATTTTATCAAGGGCATTTTCTACATTTTCGTAATCTCTCATAGCATCCTCATACACGGGATGAATGTGAGAACCGGGTAAAATATCATGGAATTGATTTATAAGAAATGTTTTGTAGAGAGAAGTAATCTCCTCACGATTATTTTCACCACGTAAAACAGAAAGCATTTCCGCTGTCCTGAATTTTTCTTCAAGTCTGCGATTTGCTCGTTTTATGTAGTTCTTTGTGGTAAATGTACCGCGGTGCATTTCCAGATAAAGCTCCCCATCCCAAACCTGAAGATTCTTGTTGCCTTTGAGGTTTTTCTCAAGGAATTCTGCGCCGGTTGTATGCTCGCATTTTGGCATAATTGAAAGCTTCTCGAAACGATTCATAAGCTCAATCATTTCTTCTGTACAGCCTGAACCACCATCACCATAGCCAAACATATTAAGAGTCTGACCGCCACTGTCTTTATCGATATACGCTTCCCAGTTCTCCTGAATCTGGCTTGGCATATTCCACGTTATAAAATGTGTTGGTGGTACACATGCATACACATCACTACCATCAATACCGCGCCATATAAAATTATTGTGAGGAAAACGGTTCGTATCATTCCAGGTAGACATTTTATTTGAAACAAAGTAGTCTACACCGCTCTTTTTAAGAATCTGAGGAAGAATCCAAGAGTTACCAAACACATCAGGAAGCCAGGCATTGTTTACCCTTTTACCGAACATTCTCTCGTAGGTTTTCTGACCATACAAGCATTGACGAATAAGACTTTCTGCATTTGGCACATTGCAATCAGGCTCGACATACATTGCGCCTACAGGCTCAAACTGACCGTTTTTTACCTTTTCTTTCAACTCTTCAAACACATCAGGATAATATTTCTCAAGAGTTTCGTATGTATATGGTTGTGTATGGGCATATTTGAAGTTAGGGTATCTATCCATCAAACGAAGCTGAATAAGTACTGTGCGCAAATTTTTCTGCACACAATGAATTCTGCGCCAATAGTATGCAATATCAAGGTGAGAATGTGCAACAAGTGCCACATCACCCGTACCCTTGTAATTATCGTTAGCAAAAATTACATCTTCAATATATTGCTTTGCTTCGCTTACGCCCGAAAGCTCCTCACTATCAAAGTCAATAAAATTCATAGCATTATTAAGCTCTTTATTAAGAAATGCTCTGTAATCCTCATTGAACATATCACTTTTTGCAATATCAAGAAGCAATTCAAAGTCATACACAAGGCTTTGTACACCTTCATTTATTGTGCAAATATAAGCGCCCTCAAAAATCTGACGGCATCCTCTTACAGAAAGGCTTTCGGGGTTTCTTTCATCGTCAGGCTTACTACGATTATAACCCATCATTTCAAAATGAAGAACATCATTTTCGTTGATATATGGTGAAAGAAGCATTCTGTCTCTGTTAGGGTCAACGCCACCTACATATTTGCCGTTTACTTTAACACAGATTTCTGCAGCAGTTTTCAATGAAAACCATAACTCCTGACCCTTTAATTCATCAGGAATTTTAACCTCTGCCTTAATAAACACCGTACCATCGGGAGTAAAATACATATCCCCTTTTTTTAGAGGTCGGTAGGTGTGGGAATAATATTCAAACTCCATTTCATTCACCTGACGGGCATCACGTATCTGCAGGTTTTCAATTTCCCACTTTTTATTATAAATATGGCGTTTCAGCCAACCAAACCGTAAATCTGTCCATTCCTCGGGACGCAAGGAGCGTCTTACAACCTTTATATGTGCCATAATATCACCTCACACATCCTGGAAATAAGGCTTTTTGCGAATTGCAATAACCTTAACAGCTTTATTCATATCTTTTTTTATTTCACTTTCAATCCACTCTGTACAACGGTGAAGAATAAGACATTTCGAACATTCACCCCTGAAAACAAGTGTTAATTCGCCATTTTCAAAGGATATAAATTCAACCCAGCCACCATCACCCTGCAATTTGGGTGCAAGAATTTTTTCCACATAATTTTTCATTATATCGCCTCTTTCGGCTATTTTAAACTAACAAAATGATACCACATACGTAAATTCTTTGCAATTACAAAAGTTGATTTTAAATAACAATTAATGTATAATATTTTCACCGAAGGGTGGATTCAGATGAAAACAACAAAATTCAAAATATCGGGTATGACCTGTGCCGCGTGCCAGGCGAATGTGGAAAAAGCCGTCTGCAATCTGCAGGGTACAGAATCAGCACAAGTAAACCTTCTTACAGAGCAACTGACTATAGTTTTTGACGAAGAAAAACTTACAGAGCAAAACATAACCGATGCCATAAACAACATTGGTTATGGTGCTGTTGTACTGGATAACAGCACTCAAAAAAATGATTTAAAAAGCCAATGGCAACAAAAAAAAGAAGAGGAACAAAAGCATCTTTCAATTATGAAAAAAAGGCTTGTTTCTTCTGTTATATTCTTGTGTTTTCTTATGTATATCTCTATGGGGCATATGTTATCACTCCCCCTGCCCCATTTCCTTCATGGAACAGAGAACGCTTTATTAAACGCATCGATTCAGTTAATATTAACTATCCCCGTACTTGTTATAAATAAAAAATTTTTTGTTTCAGGCTTCAAAGGACTTATTAAAAGGGCAACTAATATGGACACCCTTGTTGCATTAGGTTCGGGGGCATCATTTCTTTACGGAATTTTTGCGATAATTATGATGCTTTCGGGTATTATAAACGGTAAATTTGAAATTATTGAACACTATGCTCACCAGCTTTATTTTGAAGCAAGTGCAATGATTCTCACCCTTGTTACTGTTGGTAAATACCTTGAAGCAAAATCTAAAAGCAAAACAGGTGATGCTTTAGGCAAGCTTGTTGAATTATCACCTAAAACTGCCAATGTTATAAGAAACAATAAAGAATTTACAGTTAACGCAGAAGATATCCGGGTAAACGATATTCTTGTTATCCGTCCCGGTGAAAGGATTGCCGTAGACGGCATAGTTACAGAGGGCAACGGCTTTGTTGACCAATCTGCTGTTACGGGAGAAAGCTTACCTGTTGAAAAATCTACGGGATACGAGATAATCTCAGCCACATTAAACAAAAACGGTACCTTCAAAATGAAAGCTACCAGAATCGGTGAAAATACAACCATTTCACAAATCATACGCCTTGTTGAAGAGGCAGGCTCACAAAAAGCACCAATTGCTCGTTTAGCCGATAAGGTAAGTGCCGTTTTTGTACCAATAGTTATGGTAACTTCATTAGTTACCTTTATAACATGGCTAATTGCAGATAAAAACTTTGAAAACGCTTTAAATTTCGCCGTAACTGTACTTGTTATTTCCTGTCCTTGCGCCTTAGGTCTTGCCACACCTGTAGCAATTATGGCAGGCACAGGCAAAGCAGCAGAAAATGGCATATTAATAAAATCTGCCGTTGCTTTAGAAAGCCTTCACTCCGTTGATACAGTTATTTTAGATAAAACAGGCACGGTAACCTCAGGAGAAATGTCTGTAAGTGATATTTTTATTTATCAAAAAGGTCTTTCTCAAAATAGCTTTTTAGAAATCGCATCTTCTCTTGAAAGCGGTAGCGAACATCCTCTCGCTAAAGCCATAATAAATAAAGCCGAGGGACTTGCATTTTATCAGACAACTGACTTTGTAGCCCACGAGGGCAAAGGTATAAGCGCTAAAATAAACGGCAAACAGTATTTCGCAGGGAATATACGCTTTATAAACGAGAACAATATCCATCTCTCTGATTCGCAAAGAAAAGCTGTTACAGGGCTTTCAGAGCAAGGTAAAACAGCCCTTGTCTTTGCTTGCGAAAACGAAATAATCGGTATCGTAGGCGTTTCTGACACAATAAGAAACGACAGCGCACAAGCGATAAAAGCACTGAAGGTCTTAGGCAAAAAAACAGTTCTGCTTACAGGTGACAACAAAAATGCAGCAGAGTTTATAGGTAACCGGGCAGGGATAGATGTTATTGCTTCTGACCTGCTTCCTCAAGAAAAGGAAGAATATATCCGTAAAGCACAAGAAAGCGGTGAAAAGGTTGCATTTATCGGTGACGGCATTAACGATGCCCCCGCACTTATACGGGCAGATGTTGGTATTGCTATTGGTGCAGGCACGGATATTGCCATTGATTCTGCAGATATTGTTCTTATAAAAAACTCTTTGTTTGATGTTGTGAAAGCTATTGAGTTAAGTAAATCAGTTATAAAAAATATTAAAATCAATCTTTTCTGGGCATTTTTCTATAATGCTTTGGGTATTCCCCTTGCGGCAGGTGTATTTTTCCCTCTATTCTCCTTAAGGCTTACACCTATGATAGGCTCCGCCGCAATGAGTATGAGTTCCCTTTGTGTTGTAACCAATGCTCTAAGATTAAGGTTTTTTAAATCAAAATATATTACCGAAGAAAACCAAAAAGCCTCTGCAGAAAATACAGAGGTTACTGAGAAAGGAAATGACAATATGACAAAAACTATTAAGGTAGAGGGTATGATGTGCCCTCGTTGTGAGGCACATGTAACAAAGGCTTTGCTCGCAATTGACGGAGTTGAAAGTGCCACAGCAAGTCACGAGGAAAACCTTGCAACCGTAACACTCACAAAGGATGTTGCAGATGAGGTTTTGATCAAAGCAATTGTTGATGAAGGGTACGAAGCGAAAGCCTCAACGATATAAATCCTGACGGATTTGCGATATATCTGACGATGCGATATACCTACGTGCGATATGTGCCTTACGGCACGAGATACAAGGATTTATATCATATCGCATTTGCTAAGCAAATATATGGCAATCGGCAATATGTCGATTATATCGCATTTTGTGTAAGCATAATATATCGCTTAAAATTCAATTCATTTATCGCTTATAAAAGAGAACAACGGTCAATCCGAAATCGGATTGACCGTTTTAACTTTATTCTGCCTTAAGTCCTGTAAGTTTTTCAAACACAGTAAGCTCATAGCTAGGAAAGTATATTCCCCACTCCTCGCCATTGTGCTCAAAGCTCAAAATATAATATGGCTTAATAAATATGTAACCATCATTGCGTCTTATTTTGAACTGCTTATAATATCCTGAATTGAAAGGAACATCCTTATTCCACATATACGCAGGAATTGTAGCGTTTTTATTAACCTTTAATATTCCTTTGGTTTTGGTTAAAGGTATGCGATATTTAGCCTCAAGACTAACCAGATACAAACAATCCTCACTAACGTAGAATTTATATGGGTAATTCATAAAATTTGCTTGAGACATTTTGTTTGCAACAAAAGAGATATCATTTTTCTTCTCTTTATATTTAAAATCAAGTATGTCCACCTCAGGAGTCTGCTCCGTTACTCCCAATTCAGCATAGATATTCCTACATACAACATCCACTCTGCTTGAAACGATTGCGCTTTCTTCACTGTTCATTACCTTTTGTCTCTTTGACTTACCAAAAAATGAAACAGTGAATAAAACAACAACAGAAACTCCAAACGCGACAAAAAGAGCAGGAGCCTTATTCCAAAGCTCACTGGCAGTCATACCATCAAAGTGCAAATTCAGGAATACTCTGAAGCAAATAATGCTCACAAGCATTGAAGCAAACCTCAAAACTGTCAAAGGCAAAGGAAGGGATGCTTTCTTGAGAACCTTGTTATTTTCTTCCGAAACTCTGTCAAGACTTTCTTTGTTTACCTGTGAAATACGTTCACAAATAAAAGCCTCTGCGTTTGACACGTCATTATTCTTATTTTCTGTTATATTAATTGCAAAAACCGGTTTCACACCAATCACCTCACATTTTCATAGTAACACAAGAAATACAAAATATCAACAAAAACATCTCTACGGAAATTAATCCGTAGAGATGTTTTATTATTGTGTATTTTCTTGTGAAGTTTTTGCTAAAGCAAAAGTGAAGTTGTGATAAATCACAGTGAAGTTTTACACCTATGGCGTAAAGTGAAGTTAAGTTTGCTACTGCACCGCAAGGTGCAACTTCACTACGCAGTAACTTCACTGCCAAAGGCAACTTCACTTGCCGATAGGCAAACTTAGTTATCAGTTAATTACCTTCTCATCAACTTCCTTATGAGCCATAGCGCAGAAATCTGCAACATCCATGGTACCCATATCTCCTGCTTTTCTTGAACGGACAGCAACCTGATTGTTTTCAATTTCTTTATCACCAAGAACAAGCATATACGGAATCTTCTGAAGCTGTGCTTCACGGATCTTATAGCCTGTTTTTTCTGCTCTGTCGTCAACAGTTACACGGAAGCCCTCTGCCTCAAGCTTGTTTTTAAGCTCAAAGCAAGCATCGTGGTGTCTTTCAGAAATCGGAAGAATTCTGAACTGTTCAGGAGCAAGCCAAAGCGGGAATGCACCTGCATATTTTTCAATAAGAAGAGCAAGTGTTCTTTCATAACAACCAATTGATGTTCTGTGAATAATGTATGGATTTTTCTTTGTACCATCACGGTCAACATATTCCATACCGAATTTTTCAGCAAGCATCTGGTCAATCTGGATTGTAATGAGAGTATCTTCTTTGCCGTAAACGTTCTTAATCTGAATATCAAGCTTAGGACCATAGAAAGCAGCTTCACCAATACCAACCTTGTAAGTAAGACCGATATCGTCAAGAATTTCCTTCATAACGCCCTGAGCTTCGTCCCACTGCTCTTTTGTACCAATATACTTTTCTGTATCTTCAGGATCCCACTGTGAGAAGCGGTAAGTAACGTCCTCGTAAAGACCGAGAGTTTTTAGCATAAATATGCAAAGGTCAAGACAGCGCTTGAACTCATCTGCAAGCTGTTCAGGAAGACACATTAAGTGACCCTCGGAAATTGTGAACTGACGAACACGGATAAGACCGTGCATTTCACCTGATGACTCATTTCTGAAAAGAGTTGAGGTCTCTGCCAATCTCATAGGAAGGTCGCGGTATGAACGGGCTCTGTTAAGGTATGCCTGGTACTGGAACGGGCAAGTCATTGGACGCAATGCAAATACCTCGTCATCCTTTTCCTCGTCACCAAGAACGAACATACCATCCTTATAATGATCCCAGTGACCTGAAATCTTATAAAGGTCGCTCTTTGCCATAAGAGGAGTTTTTGTACGTACCCAACCTCTTCTTGCTTCTTCGTCCTCAACAAATCTCTGAAGAGTCTGCACAATGAATGTACCCTTTGGAAGAAGAATTGGAAGTCCCTGACCGATAGTATCAACAGTTGTGAAGATTTCAAGTTCACGGCCTAATTTGTTATGGTCGCGCTTCTTTGCCTCTTCAACACGTGCAAGGTATTCTTCGAGCTCTGCATTTTTCGGGAAAGCAGTACCATAAATACGCTGAAGCATTTTATTGTTCTGGTCACCTCTCCAGTATGCACCTGTGCAAGCAGTAAGCTTAAATGCTTTTACTCTGCCTGTCGATGGAATGTGAGGACCTGCACAAACATCTGTAAACTCACCCTGCTTAAAGAAGCTGATAGGCTCGTTTTTACCTGCATGCTCTTCAATAAGCTCAACCTTATAGATTTCGCCATTTTCTTTCATTATTTCAATTGCCCTGGAAGGCTCAACCTCAAACTTTTCAAGAGGTAAATCTTCCTTAACAATTTTCTTCATTTCTGCTTCAACCTTTTCAAGAATTTCAGGAGTAAATGAAGTTTCACTATCAATATCATAATAGAAGCCGTTATCAATTGCAGGGCCGATAGCAAGCTTTGCATTTGGATAAAGGCGCTTTACAGCCTGTGCAAGAATATGTGATGCAGTATGCCAGAATGCGTGCTTACCCTCGTCTGAGTCGAATGTTACAAACTCAAGCTCGCAATCCTCATTGATTTCTGTACGGATGTCTGCGGCAACGCCATTAATAAGACAAGCACAAACATTTCTGTAAAGGCCCATTGAAATATCTTTGCAGATATCTGCGGCACTTGTGCCCTTGGCATATTCCTTAACATCGTCACGAAGTTTGATTTTTACCATATATATCATCCTTTCAGTATTATTTTAATCTAAGATATTATAAATAAAAAACATCCCAAATACCCTAAGGTATCTGGGATGAAGTATACTCCACGGTTCCACCCAACTTATAGCGCAAAAACACGCTATCACTCGAGAAGTCTTAACGCGACTACACGGCCTTACTTATCTTGCGCTTCGCAAGGCACTCGGGAGTGGTGTTGGGGATATTTCCTTTTGTGCCTTTCACCAACCGGCACACTCTCTGAAAAGGAACTTATATCCTTACTGTCTCCGTCAAAGAATTAAATACTGTATTAACAAGATAATACTCTTGTTTTACTGTTTTGTCAACAAATTATTCTTCTGTTGCTTCTTCAGCCTTCTTTTTAGGCTGAATTTTGCCATAAAGAGATGATGTGCTTACATCAACCTTTTTCTCTCTTGGTTCCGCAGGAGTTGATGGCACATACGGTGCTCTCTTTTCTCTGCCGCGGCGGTCGTTGCGGTAGTTACCTCTTTTTTCTCCGCCTTCGGGAGTAATAACAACTCTTCTTCTGTCACCCTCGCCAACAGAGTGTGAGGTTACACCCTCAATTTCCTGTATGGCTGTGTGAATAATTCTTCTTTCGTATGGGTTCATTGGCTCAAGAGCTGTGCTTCTTGAATACTTAAGCACTCTGTTTGCCTGACGTTTAGCAAGAGCCTTGAGTGTTTCTTCCCTACGGCTTCTGTAATCGCCAACATTAAGAGCAACTCTCTTATTGTTATCCTCTGAACGGTTTACGAAAAGTCTTGTAAGGTACTGTAAAGCATCAAGAGTTTCACCTCTTCTGCCGATAATGTTACCATAATCCTCTTCGCAGATGATTTCAAAATAAATATCCTCATCTGTTTCCTTTGCTGTAACGCCTACACCTGAGAAGCCCATACCCTCAAGGATTAATTTAAGGTATGCTGTTGCAGGAGTTTCCTTTGCTTCTATACCTGATAAATCAATTGCAGGAGCAGCTGCCTTTTTAGGCGCTTCCTTTTTAGCGTTTTCTTTCTTAGGTGCCTCTTTTTTAGGCTGAGGCTTTTTCTCTGCATTTTTCTTTTCTGCCTTAGGAGCTTTTTCCTGAGGCTTTTTTGCAGGTGTCTTTGGTGGTTCAGGTTTCTTTTCCTCTTTACCATCATCATAAAAAGCCTTAACCTGTGCATCTGCACCTCCAAAAAGACCTAAAATCTTCTTTTTGGGGAAAGTAACAATTTCCACCTTAACGTCTGCATCTAACGGAGCATTTAAATTATCAAGAGCCATTTTTCTGGCTTCTTCAATAGTTGATGCAACACCTATTGCTTCCTTTATCATAAATTCACCTTATTTCTTTTCCATTTCAACACGGCGCTTAACATTATTTTCTCTTGAGCGCCTTGCAACAGTTTCGTCTACCATCTGTTGCGCAAGAACCTTTTTCGGACTGTAAAGGGTAGTAAGAACTACCTGCTGTATAAATGAGATAATGTTTGAAATAATCCAATAAAGACCTACACCTGCAGGCATTATAAAAGTAAACCACAAGGACATTGCAGGTGACATAAATGTCATACAGCCCATAGACGGATTCTTCGCCATTTCAGGATTCTGCTTGCGCTGTCTCATATACATAAAAAGAGATGATGCAAGAGCTGTAAGGCAAGAGAAAATAGGAATTAACCATAAAATGTTGACTTCCTTTGTATTTGGAGTCTGTGTAAGGTCCATTCCCATGAACATAAAGTTGTCCTTAAGCTTTGCAAGGTCTGCAATTTCTGCTTCGCTAAGAATCTCACCAAGAGAATCCTTATACTCAGAAAACTTATTAAGAATGTTGAGCTCGTAGTAAAGTCCTGCTCTGCCGGATTTGTTGGAATCAACAACAATCCCCATAAAATCTCTGATTTTTTCTACTGTAGCTGTGCTGAAATTAAGAACCTTTGTAATAGGTGTATAAATAACACCATACAAACCAATCATGACAAACAATGGTATAAGCATTGTTGTGCAACCCATATTACCCATACCGAAGCCCTCACGCTGATAAAGAGCCTGAGTTTCTTCCTGTATTTTCTGCTGGTTGCCGGCATATTTCTGCCTGATTTTATTTACCTTTGTGTTAAGACGTGTCTGCTTTGCGCTATTCTTCTGCTGACTGATTGATGCAGGCAAAAGAAGGAGCTTTACGAGTACTGTCAACAATACAATTGACAATACATAGTTGTCTGTAAGACCATAGAAAGCGCTGAGCACCCAACCAAAAGGTACTGCGAGAATCTCTCTCATTATTCTAATTTCCTTTCCGTAAAATAAAGGAGATTACTTTTTCTCCTTTTTAGGCGGTACAGGGTCTACTCCACCGGGGAAGAAAATGTTGCACCTCATCAATCGTCTGACAGCAAGAAGAGAGCCCTTTAAAAGGCCGTGAACCTCAATAGCCTCAAGAGCATATTGGGAGCAGGTAGGATAATACCTGCACTTTGGACCAAAAAGCGGTGAAATTCTACGCTGATAGAATTTTATGCAGGACATAATAGTCTTCTTCATTAGTCCTCACTCTCCGTTTTGAGCATACCTTGAGCCTCAAAAATTTGGAGCATTATTTCTGCAAGACGGGTGCTTTTTACATACTTCGTTTTACTTCTTGCAACAATAACAATATCGTACTGTGGTAAAACACGAGGACAAACACTTCTGAACGCCTCTTTCAAAAGTCGTCTGGAGCGATTTCTTTCTACTGCATTACCAATCTTTTTGCTGGTTGTTATACCAATACGGCAAATTCCCGCGCGGTTTTTCGAATAATAAATAACCAGCGCAGGATCAGTAATACTTATGCCTCTATTATACAGCCGACGAAAGTCAGGATTGCTTTTAAGTGTGACGAAGTCTGACACATCATTCTCCTCAGGGATTTACCCTAAGCTCAAAAATTAATATGTGAGCTGCTTTCTGCCTTTTTTACGACGACGTGCAAGTACCTTGCGGCCGTTTCTGTCTGCCATTCTTTTACGGAAACCATGTTCCATTTTTCTGTGTCTTTTCTTTGGCTGATAAGTTCTTTTCATTTTTTATTTCTCCTATCTAATATTCAGGCAATTTTTACGAAGCATGAGAAGTAATATAAATAAAGCCTGTATTTTATAATTTGACATTGCTACAAACCATACCAACTGACAGTAGCACATAGCATTATATAAAAAAACACCAAAAAAGTCAATAGTAAATAAGGATTTTTACTTCTTATAGGCATTTCAAAATAATTAGGCTGATATGTTTTTGGTTTGGTTATATTTACCATAACATAAGCATAATTTTCATTAAATTATATTCTTGCTTAAACTTTCCATAATGTTGTATATTATAATTAGACTATATAAGGAGGTCTACAGAATGAAAAAAACATTTAAGCATCTTGCTCTCACACTTGCAATCATAATGCTTTTATCACCTTTAAGTGTTTCAGCAGGAAATTCAGTTGCATCACAAAAAAACTACAAAATAACAAGTCCTTACGAAAACATTGACTGGGCTAAATGGAAAGCCTACAAGGCTCAGCTCCATTGTCACACAACAGCAAGTGATGGCTATCTTAAGGTTGATGAATCCGTTCAGGCTCACTACGATAAGGGCTACGATATTCTTGCAATTACCGACCACGGCACTCTCAACAGAGGTTGGAACAAAGAGCCTCAGCTAATTCCTGTTCTTCGCCTTGTAAAATACGAAAGAACACAGCTTGCACCTATTGTTCCACTTGAAAACAAGGTGTATAAATCATACCTCAACGGAACTGCCCCCACAACAAACAACACAAAGCGCAGTAACGGTATGATTGATGTTCCTCTTGGCATTGAGCTTAACTTCGCAACTCCATTTGCCGACTGTCACTTAACAGGCTACTATTCTGAATATGGTCAGGGACTTATGGGTGTTTTCGGTGACTACGAAACTCCTGCAAAAGGCGTAAGAGAAGCAGGCGGTATCACAATGCTTTCCCACATAGGTGAATATGTTTATCCTGATAAGGATTCAGAGGACCATGTTGGTAAGCTTATTGATGAAAAGCACGTAAATAAATTTGCCCGTCTTTTCCTTGATAATCCCGGCTCTGCTGTTGGTATGGGTATCAACAGCGCAACAGATGCACACACCCGTTGTGATCGTATTCTTTATGACCAGATTCTCAAAAAAACAATACCAAATAATGTTGTTCCCTGGGGCTTCACTTTCTCCGATTCACACGATGCTGAATCCATCAACTTTGCATACACCATGCACTATATGCCTTCCCTTTCTAACAAAGAGCTCAGAAAGAGCATGGAAAACGGCACATTCTTCAGTGTTTCCCACTATTCCAACGGTGTAGAGTTAAACGGTATGCGTGAATTACCTGAATACAATGAAGAAGATGTTAACCATGAATCAAACGACACACCAATGGTAACAAAGGTTAAAATCAACGAAAAAGAAGATACCATCACTATTTGGGGCGAAAACTTTGATACAATCACGTGGATTGCAGACGGAGAGGTTATAAACAGAAAAACCAATTGTAACGAATCCAAAGGCATCACAATCGACCTTAATAATTTTGATATTGAATACTTTGCCCGTTTCTATATCACAGGTAAGGATGGTATTTGCTATTCACAGCCATTTGTTATTCAGGAAGAAAACACAAAATACAACCCTGTTACAGTTCCCGTAACAAAGGATATTTCAACATTCTTACGCGATTTTGTAACATGGCTCAGCGAATTCGCATTCAATAATACCGGTATAAGAATTTTCAAAATCACTCTTATGGGATATGACCCTGAAGCAGAAACTACAAAATAACACTTTATTATCCGTTGTGTTTTTCACAACGGATAATTTTTATTTATCGTCGGTTGATATTTGTATTTTTTTATGTTATCATACTAAAGATATTTTAGGAGATGATTTCAATGAGTGAATGTACACACGATTGTAGCACATGTTCTCAGAATTGTGCTTCAAGACAACAACCCGAAAGCTTAATAGAAAAACCTCACGAGCTTTCAAACATAAAAAAGGTTATCGGTGTTGTCAGCGGTAAAGGCGGCGTTGGTAAATCCTTAGTTACTTCATTACTTGCCGTAACAATGCAAAGGAGAGGCTTCAAAGCCGCTGTGCTTGACGCTGATATTACAGGCCCTTCCATTCCTAAGGCTTTTGGCATAAAGGAAAAGGCTGTAGGAACAGAAAGCGGTATTCTTCCCTGCAAAACAAAAACAGGTATAGAGGTTATGTCTGTAAACCTTCTTTTAGAAAACGATACAGACCCTGTTGTATGGCGTGGTCCTGTTATTGCAGGAGCAGTAAAGCAATTCTGGACAGATGTTATCTGGAACGATGTTGACTTTATGTTTGTTGATATGCCACCGGGTACAGGCGATGTTCCACTTACTGTTTTCCAGAGCTTACCTGTTGACGGCATTGTAATAGTTGCATCACCACAGGAGCTTGTGGGTATGATTGTTGAAAAAGCTGTTAAAATGGCAAATTTAATGAACATTCCTATTATTGCTCTTGCAGAAAACATGGCATATTTTGAATGTCCCGATTGTGGCAAAAAACACTCAATTTTTGGTGAAAGCCATATTGAGGAAATTGCCGAAAAGCATGCTGTTGACACAGTTTCACAGATTCCAATCAACAACAAGCTTGCCGCCGCAGTTGACGCAGGCGCAATCGAGCTTTTTGACGGTGATTGGCTTGATAATGTTGCAGACAAGCTTTTAACATTACTTTAATAAAAACATTTGGGGAACTGACTACAAGCCGGTTCCCTATTTTAAAAGGTGAAAATATGAAGAAAACTATCCTAATGGACCTAGATAACACCATAATAGATTTCAACGAATGTGCCCGTCACTCAATTATGGGTATTTTCGAGGATTTGGGTTTTCCCTACAATGAAAATGTTTTTAATACATTTATTACGGAAAATGTCAAAATATGGAAACGCCTCGAGCTTGGTGAAATAGATAAACCATTCCTCAGAGCAAATCGTTGGAACATTATTCTTGATAAATTGGGAATTGACTATGACGGCACCATTATAGAAGAACGCTTCGAAAACGGTGTTGCAATGGGTGCATACCCTGTTGATGGTGCATATGAATTGCTTGATTATTTACATAAAAAATACGATATATATGTTGTATCAAATGGTTTCCGTTTTGTTCAGGAAAGCAGAATTAAAATAGGTAATTACGGAAAATACTTCAAAGATATTTTTCTTTCAGAGGATATCGGTATACAAAAGCCTGATTTACGCTTTTTTGATTATTGCTACAAAAACATAGGCTCACCACCTAAGGACGAATTAATCCTTATTGGCGATAGCCTTTCGGCAGATATTAAAGGCGGTAATGATTTTGGCATTGATACCATATGGTTCAACAAAAATGGTGACCCTGAAAGTGATACCATAAGGCCTACATATACAGTTAACAAATTAAAGAATATTGATAAGATATTATAAAAACAAAATGGAAATCCTATAGGATTTCCATTTTGTTTTTAATCACATATATCAAAAAATTCATACTTAATAACCTTCTCAATATCCTTTACCGCTATTTCAATCTGATAACCGATTTTGCCTGCACTGAAAAAGATATTATCTTTGTTTTGAGCAGAAGAATCTATAACAGTAGTAAAAAACTTTTTCATCCCTAAAGGTGAGCAACCACCATGAATATATCCTGTAAGACCTAATAAATCTTTAGATTTTATCATTTCAATATTCTTTTCACCAACAGCAGCTGCTGCTTTTTTAAGATTTAGTTCTTTACACACAGGCACAAGAAAAACATAATTCTGCCTTGATTTCCCTACAGTTACAAGGGTTTTAAACACATCCTCAGGATTCTCACCCAAAACCTGCGCCACATCCTCACCTGCTACCATACCCGACTCAGAGTAATCGTGAACAGAATATTGAATTTTCTTTCGATCAAGCATACGCATTGCATTTGTTTTATCTATTTTAGCCATCTGTTTCCTCTCCAAATATTAAAAGCTCCGTATTCTCTTCACTATATTCAACCTGCTTTGACCAGTTTTTTAGGTTGTTTATATAAGCTTTTGTATCGATTTTCTTGTTATCTGTAAGATGCTTTTTATCGCAAAGCATTATAAATCTTACGCTTTCTACACAAAAGCAAACTCTTTGGACTATACATCCGTCAAACACAGATTTGATTAAATGACGGTACAAAATATATGCAAGTATTTTGGAGTAATACTGATTATTATCTGTTTCGTAAATTTCAGCTTCTTGTGAAAGTACATCTTCCAAACTATCTTCTAACTCTTCAATGAAAGCTGTCCATTTTTCGTCAATGGGCTCTGTTTGTTTATAAGCCTGCACAAGGCTTTTATCGTTTTTGATTTTACATTTTTCTTTAGTGAAGCTTTCTGTTTTTTCTAGAATTTTTACAATCTTTTCAGGAAAAGTTAAAGAAGAATCCGCAAGAATTTCAAACAGCAACTCTCTGAATGCTGAAATGGCAATATATGTGTCTGATTCTACTACATCTTCCTTGCTTTCAAGATGGATTTCTTCTCCATCATTATATTCTTCAAGGGTAAACATACCTTTGCTCTCAACAAACAATCTGCAAGCTTCTTCACAGCAAAGACCTAATCCGCACTCAGTAACACCGGGAAACCACTCGTAAAAACGAGGGTGCTCATTGCAGATATCACATAGATAATCCTCACCACAATTGATGATAATATCACACAGATTATCTTTATTCAAAAACGGACATCTTTCGTTTTCGCACAGCTTAAAGCAAGTGCTTCCGTCATCAGCCTCAACAAGATTTTTATTTAGTTTTTCACCAAACTCCCCTTGAATATGTCTGTATTTCAAGAGTGTTTCCTCATCTACATCAATTTCCCAACCGATGCAACAATTATCGGTGCATTTTGAACCGATACACTTAAATTCACTATAAAATGATGGCTTTATATATATCATTTTCACTCACTCTACACTTAAAACTGTAATTCCATTTTGCCCTGAAAGGAATTTAATCTCATAATCCTTATAAGACAAGCCGTAAACTCTGTTTTCATCATTATGGTACTGAGGTTTAGGGTCCAAAGACAGGATTTCTGTTATTTCGACCTTTAAATTCTCTTCTATATTAATATTTTCTTTGAAGGTTACATTCACATAATCCTCTTTATGCTCATCTGAAAATCCACCATAGGCTGTGGGAATTGCATCTACATAGGGAAGATATGGTTTAATATCGTAAATGGGTGTGTTATTCTGTAAATCGCAGCCCGAAACAACAAGAAATTTGCCTTGCGGTGAAGTTTCCACACTATCCAACTTAACACAAGAAAGACCCAATCCGTTTGGTCTGAATGGTGAACGTGTAGCAAATACTCCTACCCTCTTATTCCCTCCGAGCTTTGGCGGTCTTACTGTAGGTGACCATTCATCACCATTCTCAGAAAAACCCCATACAAGCCACAAATGGGAATATTGTTCAATACCTCTGAGCATTAATTCATCCTTGTATTTATCACAAAATACAATCTCAGATTTTACAGAGCTTGCTAATCCGCTCTGGCGTGGTATACCAAACTTCTCTTTATAGCCGTTTTTTATGTATGCTACAGGTTCAATTGTTTTGCTCATTTCTCTTTCCTTTTCCTTGCGCATATTAATTCTATTATAAATAATAAGATATTTTCAAAATATAGTCAACAAAAAACCTCACAATGCAAATGCATTGTGAGGTAATTCAATTGCAAATATTTAAGGTTTAAATTACTTAAGTTCAACCTTTGCGCCAGCTTCTTCAAGCTTAGCCTTTGCAGCTTCAGCGTCATCCTTAGATGCAGCTTCTTTAAGAGTTGCAGGAGCACCGTCAACCTTAGCCTTTGCTTCAGCAAGACCAAGACCTGTGATTTCACGAACAACCTTGATAACAGCGATCTTGTTTGCACCAACTTCTGTAAGTACAACGTCGAACTCTGTCTTTTCTTCAGCAGCAGCTGCGCCACCTTCAACAGGTGCAGCTACAGCAACAGCTGCAGCAGCTGATACGCCGAACTCGTCTTCTACAGCCTTAACAAGCTCTGAGAGCTCAAGAACTGTGAGTGTTTTTAATTCTTCAACAATAGCAGTAATCTTTTCAGATGCCATTTTATTTTCCTCCATTTAATTGCCTTTTGTTTTAAGGCTTAATATTTTTAATTTAATTGTTGCAGTAATTATTCAGCAGCTGCTTCTGCTGTTTCGCCATTTTTATCAACAATAGCCTGAACACCACGTGCGAAGGCTGCGATAGGAGCCTGGAACACGCTGCAAACAGTAGCGAGCAATACTTCTCTTGTTGGAAGCTTTGCAAGACTGTCGATTTTTTCGACACTGATAACCTCGTTATCAAGGAAACCTGTCTTAACTTTGAAATTCTCGTGCTTTGAAGCGTACTTGCAAAGGATTCTTGCAGCAGCAACATAGTCATCGTTACTTGTTGCGAGAGCTGTTGTACCTGCAAGGCTCTCACCAAGACCTTCAAGCTCTGTACCCTTGATAGCGAGCTCGATCATTGTGTTCTTGGTAACAGTGTAGTTAACACCTGCTTCACGGAGCTCTTTACGAAGAGCTGTATCGTCAGCAACGTTGATACCCTTGTAGTCAACGATAACACCTGCACATGCATTCTGAAGTCTTTCTGCAATAGCAGCAACCTCAGCCTTTTTTGCTTCTAAAATCTTTTCGCTTGGCAAATAAATTCACCTCCGTTACATTATTTTGCCAAATTTAAATGCCCCCCCGCATAGTCGAGGGAGGGCATAATTACTCATAGTTACACTAAATATAACAAGTAAATAAGCACATTCCTCGGCAGGCGGTTTAGACCATTAAACAAAATTTGCACC
>JAZSCV010000053.1:0-46910 GCA_045530855.1 Acutalibacteraceae bacterium | reverse complement strand
CAGACAACAAGGATTTGTTGTTTGTTTTTTTCATAGTTATTTCTCCTTTATCAGAAATGTTTTTTGTCCCTTTTCATTCAGGCGCTCGCATTCAGAAAAGGTAATTATCGGTTAAGTATTTCGACTTTATGCATTCTTTTCACCTTCTCGGAGTTATCCAATGGCTTTTCTCAGATTTGCGGTTTTCTGATAGAAAAGAACTTTTTGCATATCACGGCGACGGGCTCGTTCAGGACTTACACCTGATTCCATAAACCGATGAAAGAATATTATCACAAAACGCAAAAAAATACAAGGCATAGCAATATGCTGTGCCTTGCAGAATATTATTTATGGTAAAGCTTTTTGCTTTCGTGGTGTGGCTCACAGGTGAGGTTTATACCTAATTTTCTGAAGGTATCTCTGTCTACCTGTGAAAGGATAACAGTAGCATGGGCTTCACTTCCGTTAAGCTCTTTAAGTACATCAAAGGCTTTTTTCGTGTTTTCGTTTGTTACTGCACTCATTGTAAGAGCAATAAGAGTTTCATCTGTGTGAAGCCTTGGATTGTGGTTGCCTAAAATACTTGTTTTTAAAGCCTGGATGGGCTCGATGATTTCTCGTTGAATAAGAAGCTCATCGTCGTCAATGCCTGAAATAACCTTAAGGGAGTTAAGAATTGCGGCAGATGCTGCACCTAAAAGGTCACTTGTTTTACCTGTAACAATTTCACCATTGGGAAGCTCAATTGCAACTGCAGGACGGTTATCTGTCTGCTCACTTTTTGTGATTGCGGCTCTTACTGCGGGACGTACACTTTCTGCAGAGATGCCTGCCTGATTCATTAAGCTCTCAATCTTTGCAATGGCTTTGTCATTCTGCTGACCCATTTTCTTGTCGCAAAGGGTTGTAAAGTAACGTCTTACAATTTCCTCGTGAGAGGCTTTGCAACAAAGTGCATCGTCTGTAATGCAATAGCCAACCATATTAACACCCATATCTGTAGGTGATTTGTATGGGCTTTTGCCTTCGATTTTTTCAAATATGGCATTTAAAACAGGGAAAACCTCAACATCGCGGTTGTAGTTGACTGTGGAAATTCCGTATGCCTCAAGGTGATACGGGTCAATCATATTAACATCGTTAAGGTCTGCTGTTGCAGCCTCATATGCAAGGTTAACAGGGTGCTTAAGGGGAAGATTCCATACAGGGAAGGTTTCGAATTTTGCATAGCCTGCTTTTATGCCTCTTAAATTATCGTGGTAAAGCTGTGAAAGGCATGTTGCCATTTTACCGCTACCGGGACCGGGGGCGGTCATAATAACTACAGGGCGGGATGTTTCTATATATTCGTTTTTGCCGAAGCGCTCTTCACTTACTATTTTTCTTACATTATAAGGATAGCCCTCAATAGGGTAGTGCATAAATACCTTTATGCCTAAGCTTGTGAGCTTTTCCTTGAATTTAAGTGCGGATGGCTGACCATCAAACTGTGTAATAACAACACTACCGACAAAAAGACCTGCGCTTGTAAAAGCATCCATAAGTCTTAAAACATCACTATCGTAGGAGATACCAAGGTCACGGCGGATTTTATTATTTTCTATGTCACCTGCAGATATAACAATAACAACCTCAGCGTGCTCGCGGAGCTTAAGGAGCATCTGAAGCTTACTATCAGGCTTAAAGCCCGGTAAAACACGGGACGCGTGAAAATCGTCGAAAAGCTTACCCCCTAATTCAAGGTAAAGCCTACCACCGAAATCATCAACACGTTTTAAAATCTGCTCGGACTGTTTTTCAATATACATATCGTTATCGAAGCCGAGTTTTCTTTCGAAAATCATAGAAACATCTCCCCGGATAATTCTTTTCATCCTTAACAAACAATAATTTTATCAAATTGCGGTTCTTTTGTCAACGATAGGGAGTGTAGAAAAAACAGGAGTGTATTTGGTTATCTTTGTTGACTTTAAGTTTGGCAAGTTGTATTATATAGTTGTATATATATGTAATATATTTGTTTTACAATTCAGATTATAAACATAAAGGAGTTTGCTATGGAACAGTTTGCACAACGCTTTAAAATTGATTGTTCTCCCGTTGCACACAAAAGCCATACTATTGTGCGTAAAAACACAAGGTTTACAGTAATTACACCTTGCCTTTTGCGTGTAGAGGTTCAATCTAAAGGAAAATTCTGCGATGAGCCTACACAAAGTGTATGGTTCCGTGATTTTTGTGAGCCTGAATTCAAGGTTAACGAATCAAGAGATACTATAGAAATAAAAACAACAAAGGCAAATTTCCTTTATTCACTTAAAGCCCAGAAAATGCTTCGCATTAAGCTTCGTGACGGCAGGGTTGTAACAAATTATACCTCAGGTAACCTTAAGGGTACTTGCCGTACACTCGATATTACTGCAGGCGTTATTACCCTTAACGATGGTGTTTGCTCCCGCAATGGTGTAGCAATCCTTGACGATAGTAAAACTCTTGTTCTCAAAGAGGATGGTTCAATTCTTCCGAGAGAAAATAAGGGTACAGATGAATATTACTTTGCCTACGGCAACAACTATATTGGTGCAACAACTGATTTATATAAATTAACAGGTAAGGTGCCTCTTATTCCTCGTTATGCTCTTTCTAACTGGTGGAGCAGATACAAGGCATATTCTCAGAGTGAATATCTTAACCTTATGGATAAATTCAAAGAGGAAGAAATTCCGATTACAGTTGCTACTGTTGATATGGATTGGCATTGGGTTGATATTAAAGAGAAATTCGGTAAAGAAAGCCACAAAATCCATCCCCACAAAAACTTTATGGAGTTTGTTTACGACTTCTGGTCAACAGGATGGACAGGTTACAGCTTTAATACAGATTTATTCCCTGACCCTGCAGGCTTCCTTAAAAAGCTTAAGGATGACAATTACCGCGTAACCTTCAACCTTCATCCGTCAATGGGTGTTCGTTGGTTTGAGGACCAGTACGAAGATATGTGCAAGGCTATGGGGCAGGACCCGGAGAAAAAAGAGCCTGTTAAGTTCGATATTACCGACAAGAAGTTCACAATGAACTACTTTGATATTCTTCATCATCCATTTGAAAAGATGGGTGTTGACTTCTGGTGGATAGATTGGCAGCAGGGAACAAGAACTGCAGTTCCCGGCTTAGACCCGTTGTGGGCTCTTAACCATTACCATTTCCTTGATAATGCTAAGAATAACCACAGACCACTTATTCTTTCCCGTTTCTGCGGTGCAGGCAGTCAGCGCTATCCTTTAGGCTTCAGCGGTGATACAACACAGACATGGGCAAGTCTTGACTTCCAGCCGGGATTTACCGCAACTGCATCTAACATAGCGTATCCTTGGTGGAGCCACGATATAGGCGGTCACTGTATGGGTAAAAAGGACGATGAGCTTTACCTTCGTTGGGTACAGCTTGGTGTATTCAGCCCTGTTATGAGACTCCACTCAACAAACAACGAGTTTATGGGTAAGGAGCCTTGGAACTATAGCGGTCCTGTTGAAAGAATTGCAAAGGATGCATTAAGATTAAGACATAAGCTCCTTCCGTATATTTACACAATGAACTATCGTACACACACAGAATGCAGAGCAATTTGTGAGCCTATGTACTATGCATATCCTGAGGATAAGCGTTCATACGAGTGCAAAAATCAGTTCTTCTTCGGTACAGAGCTTATTGTTGCACCGATTACAGAGCACACATCTTCAGACACAAACCTTGCAGGTGTAAATGTGTGGGTGCCTGAGGGAAGATATACAGATATCTTTACAGACAGAATTTACAGCGGAAATCACTTTATTAAAATGTATCGTGATATTGAAACTGTTCCTGTACTTGCTAAGGCGGGTGCAATTATCCCAATGAGTGCAAACGATAGAACTAACGATTGCTCTAACCCTGAAACACTGGAGCTTTGGGTTTACAGAGGAAACAATACCTTTACCCTTTACGAGGATGATGGTGAAACACTTTCCTATCAGAATGGTGAGTACCTTAAAACTGCATTTACTGTTGTAGAGAATGGCTCAAAGGTTTCGTTCAAAATAGAAAAGGCTGAGGGTGACAGCTCCGTTGCACCTGAAAAGAGAACATATATTATTAAGTTCAAGGATATTGTTGAGGGCAATATTAAGGTTAAGGTTAATGGTAAAACTGTAGCCGCAAAGGTAGAAAAATGCGGTAAAGCACTTCAGGTTACTATTAGCACAAAAACAACATCCAGTATTGAAATCTTCCTTGAGGATTGTACGTATCTTACTAATATGGATAAAAAGCAAGAGCTTATCCAGACTATAGCAAAATTCCAGATGGCAAACGATTATAAGGGTATGGTCTTTACAGAATTCCTTAAAAACGAAAATCCGTTGCCACCTATTGCAGAGTGCTTTGCAGGTCCGATAAGAGAAATTATGAAGCTTTACAGAGGTTAATATGTCTATAATTGAGATATTAAAAAAACATAGCGAAGAATACGGCATAACAGTTGACGATGTGCTCGGTAAAAAATTGAACATATACGGTAATCTTTTAAGAGAATGGAATGAGAAAATTAACCTTACAGCAATTTTGGATGATGAGGGAATAGCTCTTAAGCATTTTCTTGATTGCCTTCTTGTAGGGAAATATGCCGATTTCAAAGCGGGTCAAAAAATTATAGATGTAGGCACAGGCGCAGGCTTTCCGGGTCTTGTGCTTGCGGCAGCATTTCCACAGGTGCAGGTTACCTTGCTTGATTCAACAGGAAAGAAATTAAAAGCGGTTGAAGATATAGCGGAAAAAATGGGTGTTACCAATGTGGAAATTATTCATATGAGGGCAGAGGATGCAGGCAAGAAGCCTGAGCTTCGAGAGCAATATGATTTTGCAACAGCAAGGGCGGTTGCTGAATTAAGAGTTTTGCTTGAGTATACACTTCCCTTTGTTAAAATTGGCGGTGCCTTCCTTTCGTTAAAGGGTGCATCTGCAATAGATGAAATTGATGGTGCAACAGCATCTTTGAAAACCTTAGGCGGTAAAATTCAGGAGGTAAATGAGTTTTCTTTGCCCGGCGGAGATAAAAGAGCAATAATAAATGTGAAAAAGATTTCGCATATTCCGCCAAAGTATCCGAGAGTTTCTGCCCAAATCGCCAAAAAACCTTTATAAAACAATAGAAACAAAGCATTTTCAGTCGAATTATCCCGACCGAAAATGCTTTATTTTTTGGTCTTGTGGTGGTATAGTGTAATCACAGAGAGGGATACGGAAAATATTCAAGAGAAATTCAGAGAGGAACGTAAATGCTTAAAGGTACATCAAAAAACAAGGCTAATTGTCAGATACAGCTTTTGCAGCATGACACCATTTTACCGAATCCCCATCAACCACGCGTCAGATTCGATTTTAACGAGCTTGAAGGGCTTGCCGTTTCAATACGGACAAACGGGATTTTACAGCCTATAAATGTCCGCCGTCTGCAGGACGGAAAGTATGAACTGATTTCAGGCGAGCGAAGGTTACGAGCCGCCAGAATGGTTGGTATTACAAAAATCCCATGTGTTGTTATGGATGTGTCGGACGAGCAATCAGCCTTGTTCGCCATAATCGAAAATGTGCAACGCCAGAATCTTGATTTTTTTGAAGAAGCAGTTGCTGTTGAAAAGCTTATAACTCAACACGGATTAACACAAGAAGAAATTGCGAAAAAGCTTGGTAAGGCTCAATCTACTCTATCAAACAAATTGCGTCTCTTAAGGCTACCTGAGGAAATGCGTGACAGAATTGCATACGCAGGACTCACAGAAAGGCACGCGAGAGCTCTTATCTCGTTACCCGATAACGCAACAAGGGGCAGACTTCTTGATATTATTATAGAGCGCCACTTAACAGTAGGCGAAACAGAAAAGCTTGTAGCAGATGCCCTCAGGCGAAAAAAATCCAAGAATAAGCCCTCTATGAGAGGCTATAAGGATATGAGAATTTTTCTCAACACCCTTAACCACGCAGTAGATGCAATAAGAAAAGCAGGTATTGAAGCAGATACGGCAAAAAGTGAAACAGAAGAATATTTCGAGTATGTTATCCGTATTTCCAAGCCTGATGATGTTATTGTAGAAAAGGTTACCACACAGGTAGTCTGATTTAATTCGATATATTCTCCCTTTGGGAGTTTATATAAGCCATATCTTTCTCTTTCACACCCCACATCCACAGCGGAAGGGCATTGTCAGCTATTAATGTTGGCAATGCCTTTCTGCTATGTCTCTTTTTCGATATTTGGCGAATAACTTTGTCTTGCCTTCTCGCAGTATCTTGATACAGCTTCGGCGACAAGCCTTCGTTCTTCATCCAAATCTCGAAAAAGATGCGGTATTTGGCGAATAACTTTGTCTTGCCTTCTCGCAGTATCTTGATACAGCTTCGGCGACAAGCCTTCGTTCTTCATCCAAATCTCGAAAAAAGAAATTGAATGGCGAATAACTTCAACTTATTTATAATAGCAACGCAGTTCCGACACTGTGCACTTTGCATTTTGCACTTTTAATCAACGCGTAGCGTTCATCAATTTTCCAGGAAGCCCTGGTAGCTTACAATTGCCGACCGCAGGTCCCGAAATTTTGCATTTTGTATTTTGAATTTTAAATTCAAAAATATCTTCTTTACATATTTAATATATTAAGGTATAATAATTATTTGTAAAAATATGTAATCAATTAACAATTGAAAGGAATAATATTATGCTTCAGTTTGAAGAATTACGACTTGAGCTTAACAGCTACGAAGATAAGCTTGTTGACCTTGCAGAGGCTCTTGGCCTTAAAAAGATGGTTGCAGAGGTTACAGAGCTTGAAGAGGAAAGCGCAAAAGACGGTTTCTGGGATGATGTTCAGCGTTCACAGAAAATTACACAGCATATGGCAACTTTGAAAAATAAAATTAAGGCATATGAAGATTTGAAAGCGTCTTTTGAAGATACTTTAACACTTATAGACCTTGCAAACGAAGAAGAGGATGAAAGCCTTTTCTCTGAATGCCGTGAAAGTGTAGATGCATTTATTTCTGAGCTTGATTCAATGACGCTTTCAACACTCCTTACAGGTGAGTATGATTCCAATAACGCAATCCTTACTTTCCATGCAGGTGCAGGCGGTACAGAGGCTCAGGACTGGGCACAGATGCTCTTCCGTATGTACAACCGTTGGGGTGAGCGTCACGGCTTTAAGGTTTCAACATTAGACTACCTTGATGGTGATGAAGCAGGTCTTAAATCTGCGGTTATTCTTATTGAGGGTGAAAATGCTTACGGTTATATGAAGAGTGAAAGCGGTATTCACAGACTTGTTCGTGTTTCTCCTTTTGATGCTTCCGGCAGACGCCACACATCCTTTGCATCACTTGAGGTTATGCCTGAAATTGACGACAGTATTGAGGTTGATATTGCTCCTGAAGATATTAAAATGGACGTATATCGTTCATCAGGTGCAGGCGGTCAGAAGGTTAACAAAACATCTTCTGCTGTTCGTCTTACACATATTCCAACGGGTATTGTTTGCTCCTGTCAGGTTGAAAGAAGCCAGCATCAGAACCGCGAGGTTGCTATGCGTATGCTTAAATCTAAGCTTATAGAAATCAAAGAACGCGAGCATCTTGACAAAATCAGTGATATCAAGGGCGTTCAGAAGGAAATTGCATGGGGTAGCCAGATTCGTTCTTATGTATTTATGCCATATACCCTTGCTAAGGACCACAGAACAAGCTTCGAAAATGGTAACATCAATGCGGTTATGGATGGTGACATTGACGGATTTATAAATGCTTACCTCAAAATGCAGGCAAATCAGGAATAATGTTATGGATATTAAAACAGAATCTCTCAAAAAGCATTATGAATGGCAGGGTAAGATAGAGGTTGTTTCCCGTTGCCCTGTATTAACAAGGGAGGATATGTCGCTTGCATATACCCCCGGAGTAGCAGAGGCGTGCCTTGTGATTAAAGATGATGTTAATAAATCCTTTAAGTTAACAAGGCGTAGTAACCTTGTGGCTGTGGTAACAGATGGTACTGCTGTTTTGGGCTTGGGTGATATCGGGCCCGAAGCGGGTATGCCTGTTATGGAAGGGAAATGTGCTCTTTTTAAGGCTTTTGCAGATGTAGATGCATTCCCTTTGTGCATCAAATCCAAGGACGTTGATGAAATAGTAAACACGATATATTTATTATCAGGCTCATTCGGTGGAATAAATCTTGAAGATATTGCCGCTCCAAGATGCTTTGAAATTGAGAAAAGGTTAAAAGAGATTTGTGATATACCGATTTTCCACGATGATCAGCACGGTACAGCAGTTGTTGTTTTGGCGGGAGTCTTAAATGCGTTGAGGGTTGTTAACAAGAATATTGATGATGTTAAAATTGTTGTTAATGGTCTTGGTGCCGCAGGTACTGCAATTTCCGGTATGCTTGTTGCCGCAGGTGCGAAAAATATGGTGCTTGTGGACAGAAAAGGTATAATTTCTGCAGAGGATGAGGACTTAGGAGAACACAGGCAGAGCCTTGCAAGAAAAACAAATCCTGAATGTCTTAAAGGTGACTTAAGTGTTGCCATAAAGGGTGCGGATGTTTTTGTTGGTGTATCTGCACCAAATATCCTTACAGAAGAAATGGTTAAATCTATGAATAAGGATGCTATAGTTTTTGCAATGGCTAACCCTACGCCGGAAATTATGCCCGATAAAGCAAAAAATGCAGGTGCAAGAATAGTGGGAACAGGACGTTCAGATTTCCCGAATCAGATTAACAATGTGCTTGTTTTTCCGGGTATGTTCCGTGGTGCTCTTGATTGCGGTGCAACTGCAATTACCGAGGAAATGAAGCTTGCGGCAGCTTGTGCTCTTGCAAATCATATACCTGCAGAAGAGCTTAATGAGGAAAACATAATTCCTTCAGCTCTCGACAGAAGTGTTGCTTTTGAAATTGCAGAGGCTGTAAAAACAGCGGCAATAAAGCAAGGTGTTATAAGATAGTATGTAAAGCGGATAGTGGTTGGCTATCCGCTTTTGCTATCGTGTATATCAAAAAAATAGCTCCCGCATAGTTTCCTATGTGGGAGCTTGTTTATATTATGGAATTTATCTGTTTGGGAAGGCAGCATCAATGAATTTGAGGACTAAGTTAATGTAATCAAAAATCACAAGAAGGAAGTGGTAGTTTGACAAAGTAACATTGTACTGTGCAGAACCTAAAACATCCTTTGTGAGTGTTGCACCACAATCAAGGCAAGGCTGAGAAGCTGTACCATTGCTTGTGAATGTTGCATCATTGTTGCTTACCCATGCATCAGGATCAACTCTGTGAGGCTCTGCTGCAGATCTCTTGCCACAACCGTTGCAGATTGTAGCATGGTATCCCGGCTTGTTATCTGTGTATTTATCTGTAGTAATGTTTACAGGATACTTAGACATATCATGCTCGACTCTAACAGGAACTGTTGAAATGTTGATATCGCCGAAGAAGTAAGTTGAAATTTCTTTGATATCTACTGTAAGCTTCTGGTCTTTAGCAGGAACTGTTGTAAATAAGTGCTGGTTATCAGGACCATATTTAACTATGCCTGTTTCACCTGCAGATGTAGTAATGGAAAGTTCGATACCATCAAGCTCGATCATTTCAGAATCTAAATACTCCATTTTTGTAGAAGCTTTCTTAACTTCATAACGCTGGAGAGTTGGGAATTCAGGAATGTTTGCTTTTGCAACAATTGGTGTTGGAACAGGAAGTGAGTCACCAAGGTCAATACCAAGGCTAGGTGGTTGAGAGAAACCGTTGATTGTTAATTCGTAATCGAGTATACCGAAAACTTCTTTGTCTTTGAAATCAATGCGGAAATCAATTTCCATAGGAAGAGATGGCTTTGTTGGTTTATCTTCTTCTGTTTCTGCAATGAGTTCGAAAACCTTGTAAAAATCTTCAGGGTTCTCTTCATCATATACAACCCAAGGCATATCGCCCTGTCTCTGTGCTCTGATTTCTGTAATAGTAACAGTATATTCTACTGTAGCATCGTCTAAAGCAACGATTTGATCTTTGAGAATATCAATATCTACATTGAAACCTGATGAAAGAGCACCATCAACAGAAAGGGTTTGCTTTTGGTCAATTGAAAGCTTGTGTGTTAATGTGTATGAAAGTTCAGGAGCCGGCTCTGTTTCTTCAGCGCTTACACATATGCTTGTGAAGCTGAAAAGCATAACAGCAACAAGAACTATTGATATTATTTTTTTACTCATTACTGCTCCCTCCTTAGCTACCGAAACCTGTTAAGAACTGAATAAGACCAACAAGAATGCTTGAAACATATGTAAGAATCTCTGCTTCTAAGTCTGAGAAGTTACCGCTGAAAATTGAGTTAAACTTTTCTGTTTCCGCAATTTTTCTTGTGATAATATGACCGCAGTCTACACATTCGCCTGATTCTGACTGCTGGATGAACAATCCGCCATCGTCATTAGGGATGTATTCAGCAACATTGTGTTTTGAGAATGTAACTTCATCAACGATGCCGCAACCCATACAGAAGTGACCGTGGTAGTTATTGTCCATATATTGAACTTTACCCCAAACGTGAGAAACTCTTACCTTAACAGTGTCGACTTTAACTTCGTTGTAGTAAATGTCAACATTAGCTGAGTAAACCTGGTAGCCGTTCTCGTCTAAGAGAGGAGCGCCACCGCCTGTTACCTCTGCATTAGCTGTTGTAAGCCTTTCATCAAGACCCGGAACAAATTTGAATTTGCTGTCCACAGGGGAGTATGCGATTTCTTTACCGTTAACATTGATTACAATACCTTGAGGATTGAAATACTCATTGTCGGTGTAGGCTGTTTTAATTGGCCCGCTTACAAGAGTTTCGCCTGCGGCAGAAACGAACATTGAAAACGGAACAAGAAGCATAACTGCTACAAGAAAAACAGCAAGTGTTCTTTTTGCTTTCATGATAAATTCCTCCATAGTTGTGTTTAGTATACACTATTAGTACCGCTATTATATCACAAACTTTTCCAAATGTAAATACACTAAATATAGTTTGTTGGGCATATAAGATGTATATATATATGATTTTTCCTAAAATACAGGAAAATTTTGCCATTTTTTGTTAAGTGGGTTGACTTGCCGAAAAAGTGATATATAATTTTTATGACAGATAAAAAGTGGTTTGAAACAACATACTAAAAAACTATCTTGCTTTTTATAGGTGATATAATGATTATCAAAGGCTTTCAAAAATTAACCTTGCTTGATTACCCCGGAAAAACCGCGTGTACTGTTTTTACCGGTGGTTGCAATTTTAAGTGCCCGTTTTGTCACAATGCATTACTTGTAACAGAGATGGATCAGCAGGAATTTGCAGAAAAAGAGATTTTTGCGCATTTGAAAAAAAGGAAGAATGTGCTTGATGGTGTAGCGGTAACAGGCGGAGAACCGCTTCTTCAAAAGGATATCGAGCTTTTCTTGTATGAAATCAAAGAGTTGGGATACGCGGTTAAACTTGATACAAACGGCAGTTTCCCTGAAAAGCTTAAGGGAATTCTTGAGCTTGGTGTTGTTGACTATATTGCAATGGATATCAAAAATTCCAAGGAGCTGTACGGGGAAACGATAGGTATACCCGATTATAATATTTCACCTATAGAAGAAAGTGTTGAAATTTTGAAAAACAGCGGTATTGAATACGAATTCAGAACAACTGTAACAGGTAATTTTCACACACCACAGTCTATGGAATCCTTAGCCCAATGGATACAAGGAGCTCCCAAATATTTCCTGCAGAATTTCGTTGATTCAGGTAACCTTATTGACCCTTCTTGCAAGGGTGTTTCCAAGACTGAAATGGAGCAAATGTTGGATATTGTAAGGCAATATATTCCTCAAGCACAACTTAGGGGAATATGATCACAAAATATAATATGTATATATAATTTTGCTATTTGTTAACCACTATATATTGTGTTTGCCACCACAAGATATAGTGGTCGATTTTTTATAAAATACCAATACAGGGTAAAAGTGTACAAATCTTGCGTGAAATATATGTGTAATATTGCTATATTTAAACAAAAGGCTCCCAATATCTTGTGTTGAGAATAAAAAATATTTTTGAAAAAACACAATATATTGTGGTTTTGGTATTGACAACGCGCTTCGTATCTGTTATTATCATTTACGCACCACCAAGGGGGAGTGGACCCTTTGGTTGACGTTTCAAAATTTAAAAAGAGAAAGAAGGAGTATTATGTATCAGGTAATTAAACGTGACGGCAAAATCGCAGATTTTAATATCGAAAAAATTGCTATTGCTATCAAGCAGGCTTTTGAAGCATGCAACAAACAATATAATGACAATATAATCGACTTCCTTGCACTCAAGGTTACAGCTAACTTCGAACCAAAGATTTCAAATAATCTTGTTGCGGTTGAAGATGTTCAGGATAGTGTTGAATCTGTTCTTGTTCAGGCCGGCTATGCTGATGTTGCAAAGGCATATATTCTTTACAGAAAGAATCGTGAAAAAATCCGTAATATGAAATCAACAATCCTTGACTATAAGGAGCTTGTTGACAGCTATGTTAAGGTTACAGACTGGCGTGTAAAAGAAAACTCAACAGTTACATATTCTGTTGGTGGTCTTATTCTTTCAAACTCAGGTGCAATTACTGCTAACTACTGGCTTTCAGAGGTTTACGATGAAGAAATTGCAAATGCTCACCGTAATGGAGATATCCACATTCACGACCTTTCAATGCTTACAGGTTACTGTGCAGGTTGGTCATTAAAACAGCTTATTCAGGAAGGCTTAGGCGGTGTTCCGGGTAAGATTACATCTTCACCTGCAAGCCATCTTGCAACACTTTGTAACCAGATGGTAAACTTCCTTGGCATTATGCAGAATGAATGGGCAGGCGCACAGGCATTCTCATCCTTCGACACATACCTCGCTCCATTCGTTAAGGTAGATAACCTTGACTACAAGCAGGTTAAGAAGTGTCTCGAAAGCTTTATTTTCGGTGTAAATACACCATCTCGTTGGGGTACTCAGGCTCCATTCTCAAACATTACTCTTGACTGGACCGTTCCTGCAGACCTTAAGGATATGCCTGCAATTGTCGGCGGTAAGGAAATGGATTTCACTTACGGCGATTGTAAGGAAGAGATGGATATGGTTAACAAGGCATTCATCGAGATTATGATTGAGGGTGATGCTCACGGACGTGGCTTCCAGTATCCTATTCCAACATATTCTATTACAAGAGATTTTGACTGGTCTGAAACAGAGAACAATAAGCTTCTCTTTGAAATGACATCAAAATATGGTACACCATACTTCTCTAACTACGTTAACTCCGATATGGAACCAAGCGATGTTCGTTCAATGTGTTGCCGTCTTCGTCTTGACCTTCGTGAGCTCCGTAAAAAGAGCGGTGGCTTCTTCGGTAGCGGTGAATCAACAGGTTCTATCGGTGTTGTAACAATCAACCTTCCGAGAATTGCTTACCTTGCAGAAAATGTTGAGGATTTCTACAGACGTCTTGATAAGATTATGGACGTTTCTGCCCGTTCTCTTAAGGTTAAGAGAGATATTATTACAAAGCTCCTTGATGAAGGACTTTATCCATACACAAAGAGATACTTAGGTACATTTGCAAACCACTTCTCAACAATCGGTCTTATCGGTATGAATGAGGTTGGTCTTAATGCTAAATGGCTCCGTAAGGATTTAACAACAAAAGAAACACAGGAATTTGCAAAAGACGTTCTCAACCATATGAGAGAAAGACTTTCTGACTATCAGGAGCTTTATGGTGACCTTTACAACCTTGAAGCAACTCCTGCAGAGTCAACAACATATCGTCTTGCAAAGCACGATAAAAAGCACTATCCTGCAATTATCACAGCTAAGGATAACGGCACACCATATTACACCAACTCTTCACATCTTCCTGTTGGTTACACAGCAGATATTTTTGAGGCTCTTGCTGTTCAGGATGAATTACAGACACTTTACACATCAGGTACTGTTTTCCACGCATTCCTTGGCGAAAAGCTTCCTGACTGGAAGGCAGCTGCAGAAATTGTAAAGAAGATTTCTGAAAACTACAGACTTCCTTATTACTCAATTTCTCCAACATATTCAGTTTGCTGTAACCACGGTTACATTGCAGGTGAGGTTTACGAATGCCCTGAATGCGGTAACACAACAGAGGTTTACAGCCGTATCACAGGTTACTATCGTCCTGTTCAGAACTTTAATGATGGTAAAGCTCAGGAGTTTAAGGACAGAAAGGTTTACGACATTGCAAATTCACACCTCAAAAAAGAGGACAGAACAGTTGATCATGCACATTGCGAATGCAAGTGCGAGAGCAAAGAGGAAAGCGTAAGTGTAGATGCAGATGCAAAGATTATTCTTTGCGCAACACAGACTTGCCCTAAGTGCAAGGTAGCTGCTCAGAAGCTTGATAAAAAAGGTGTTGCATACGAAAAGCTTATTGTTGACGAAAATGAAGAAAACACAGCTTTTGCAAAAGAAATCGGATTAAAGCAGGCACCAACACTTGTTATTCAGAAGGGCGACGAATTAACAAAAATCGCAGGCCTTGATGAAGTTTTAAAGTTTATTGAAACCCTTTAATTAACTAAAAAATTACCGTCCTTACGGGCGGTAATTTTTAAAATTCTTCCAAATGGAGTGAGTTAAATGTACGATATAATCGTTGTTGGTGCAGGTCCTGCGGGGCTTACTGCCGCACTTTATGCTTTAAGAGCGTCAAAAAGTGTATTGGTTATTGAGCAATCTACCTTTGGTGGTCAGGTTACTTTTTCACCTAAAATAGAAAATTATCCGGGTATTCCCGAAATGAGCGGAAATGAGTTTGCAGATAAGCTTCTTGATCAGGTGCTTTCTATGGGTGCAGATGTTGAAATGGAAAAGGTAACAGGCATTGTTGATGAAGGTAACAGAAAGCTTGTATTTGCAGATAATAAGGTTTTTGAAGCACAGGCAGTTATTATTGCTGTAGGTGTGCACCACAGGCAGTTAGGTCTTCCTAACGAAAATCAGCTTGTTGGAAACGGCATTTCCTATTGCGCCGTTTGTGATGGTGCATTTTTCAAGGATAAGGTTACAGGTGTTGTTGGAGGAGGTAACTCCGCTCTTCAGGAGGCTGTACTTCTTTCTGATTTGTGCGAAAAGGTTTATGTTTTCCAGAATCTTGCATTCTTCACAGGTGAGAAAAAGTTGTTGGAAATCCTTAATAATAAGCCAAATGTTGAGCTTATGACAGAGGTTACTGTTAAAGAGCTTAAGGGAGAAGCCGAGCTTGAAAGCGTTGTTCTTAACACAGTTGCAGGTGAAAAAGAGGTTAAGGTTGACGGGCTTTTTGTTGCTATTGGTCTTGAGCCTAAAAACTCTTCATTTGCAGGTGTTGCAGAGCTTGATGCAAACGGATATTTTGGTGCAGACGAAAGCTGTGTTACAAAAACAGACGGCATTTTTGTTGCAGGTGATTGCCGTCAGAAGAGTATCCGTCAGATTACAACTGCTTCTGCAGATGGTGCCGTTGCCGCCCTTGCAGCATGCAGGTATATAGACAACAAGTAAATAATAAATTTTTTGTAAATTAACGGCAAATAGTAGTATTTGCCGTTTTTTTGTGATACAATTAATCGGTGTGATTATATTTAAACATAATAACAGATTATGAAAAGGGGTGATTATATGGTCGAAAGAACAGAGGAAGAGCATATTGACCTTGATAGCCTGAATTATGGTATGAGTGAAGTTCGTCCATATAAACCAAAACAAGGAAGAATAGATGAGAGAAAGAAAACGAAACAAAAAGCAGAAATGAGAGATAGCACTATAGTGGTGTTTATTATCTCCGTGCTTTTCTTTTTGTTTGTGTCAGGCTACTCCATTTTTGCATTCGGCGATATACCTGCTGTTCAGCGGTGGAGAAATATCTGGATAGAAACTGCAATGTGCACAGACCAGCACAGATGGCTTGCAACAAGCTTTTTCCCTGATTGGCTTATTGACAGTGTTATGTCTAAGCGCGTGGATATTAAGGATATGGGCTTTACCGAGGTCATTAATAAGCCTGAGAAAAAGGAAAATCCGTTTGGTGATGTTATAGACCAGAATGCCCTTGTAGAGGGTGAGCCTGATTCAAAGGGGAACATTGTTTACGCAAACAATGTTGAAGAGGATATAGTCATTCTTGATATTCATAAAACGAATTTTAGAGGTAAGCTTATAATTGTTGATGACCCATCAAGAGTTTTTCTTGGGGTTACAGATTATAAAGGCTCCCGTGGTGAGTTTATTACAGATTACCTTGAAAAAGAAAATGCAATTGTCGGTACAAATGCTTCAGGCTTTATTGATACAGGTGGAGTAAGCCTTGGTGGCGAGATTTCGGGTATGTGTGTTTCTAAGGGAGAGTATTGGGGAGAATATAAATCCAAATATACTCTCATCGGCTTTGATAATCAGAACAGAATGGTTGTCGGTGGTACAGATAATTGGGAGCAGTACAACATCCGCGATGGTATGCAGTTCAGACCAACACTTATTCTTAATGGTGTAAAGGTTGTTGAAGATTCTGCAGGTTGGGGTCTTCAGCCTCGTACAACAATAGGTCAATGTGCAAATGGCGTTGTGCTTATGCTTGTTGTTGACGGCAGACAGGTTGGTCACTCTATAGGTGCAACAATGGAGGATTGTGCAGATATTCTTCTTGAATATGGAGCAGTTAATGCGGCGGCTTGCGATGGCGGTTCCTCTTCGACCCTGGGCTATGATGGTGAGCTTATCAATAAGCCATCTACAAATATGCCCACAGGAAGATACCTTCCTAATGCATGGCTTGTAAGAAGTAAATCTGCCAATGCAGAGAAAACAGAGGAATAAATTATGAAAAGACAAGAGGCTTTTACAGAACAAAGGAAATTTCTTAAAGGTGGTCTTCATTGCCATACCACCCGCTCAGATGGTGACGGCACACCCGAAGAGGTTATACGCCTTCACAAAGAAAATAACTACGATTTTCTTGCTCTTACGGACCATAGAAACTACAATTTCAAAAACTTTGCTGAGGATGTTGAAATTACAATAATTCCGGGTATGGAGTTTGATAACACATTTGTAAGAGAAAACGGCTTCAGAACTTTTCATACTGTGTTTATAGGCCCCGATGATGAAACAAACGGCTACAAGCAGGATGAAGAAATGCCACGAGGAGAGGCTACCAATCAGCAGGAGTTTCAGGCATATCTTGACGAGGCGCACGCAAAAAATAACCTTACAATTTATTGCCATCCTCAATGGAGCTCAACACCAACAAAGTATTTTGATAAATTAAAAGGCAATTTTGCTTTCGAAATATGGAACAGCGGTTGTGCTATAGAAAACAATATGGATACCGATAATGGTATGTATTGGGATGAGCTTTTAGGTGAAGGCAACAAGATTTTCGCCGTTGCAACAGATGATGGTCATGCTATGTATCAGCACTGCTGTGGTTGGGTAATGGTAAATGCTGAAAACAATGTAAAAGCAATTCTCGAGGCCTTGAAAGATGGCGCTTTCTACTCTTCCTGCGGACCTGAAATCAAAGATTTTTATGTTGATGATGAAGGTATCGCACATGTGGAAACAAGTGAATGCGAAAAAATAATTTTCCAATGCGATAAGCATCCGTCAAGGATGGTTGTTGCACAAGGAGAGCCACTCACAAGTGCTGAATACAACCTTAAGGGTGAGTATGAATATGTGCGTGTAACGGTTATCGATAAAGAAGGAAACAGAGCTTGGTCAAATCCTATTTTCTTTTAAGCTATGATTTTTGTGTATACGAAATTCCGTTGTGCAGATTTGCTTGTGTTTTCTGAATATATAGCTTACAAGATGTTGAAGGCTATATTGAAAATGCCGGATAAATTCAAATAAAATTAAAAACTCACAATGCAGTTTTCACTCGCATTGTGAGTTTTTTATTTTTATATTTTCCCTAATTTATCGCGGTTTGCAATAACAATAAGCATAGAGTTTTCCTCTAACGGCAAGGTAGGATCAATGTTTGTTATTACTGCTTCGCCCTTGATAATTGCCACAACATTCATTGAATATTTGCTTCTGAATTTAAGCTCAACAAGGTTTTTGCCTATCCATTCAGCTTTTACGGGAATCTCAACCATAGAAACATCTTTTGACAAACCTATAATATCAATAAAACCGTTGCTCAAAAGATTTTTTGCAAGTCTTACTCCTGATTCCTTTTCAGGGAAAACAACTCTATCTGCGCCCACGCGGCTGAATATTCGTTTGTGTATTTCGTCGCTGCATTTTGCAATTACTGTTTTAACTCCGGCTTCCTTGCAAAGTGTGATTGCCATAACACTTGCCTCAAGGCTTTCTGCCATAGAAACAATAACAACATCTATATTTCCGATATCTAACTGCTTGATAACCTCGGGGTCTGTAACATCTGCGCATTTGCAAACAGGGATTTCTAATGCAGCGTCATTAACAATTTCCTCGTTTTTATCAATTGCAAGTACTTCGATGCCGTTATCAACAAGTTCTTTTGCTACAGCTTTTCCGTATTTACCTAAACCGAATACTGCGTAAGTTTTATTTATACTCATTTATATCCTCCCTTTTGTATGAACACATCTAACCAATGCTGATATCTTCTGTAGGGTTTTTTATAATGTTTTTATTATCTTTCTTCAGGTTGAGCGCTACTGCTAAAGAAATAGGACCTACTCTGCCGAAGAACATAGTGAAAATGATTATTATTTTACCTGCGGTGTTAAGAAATGCTGTAAGATTCCTTGTAAGACCTACTGTGGCTGTTGCGCTGACCGTTTCATAAAGAATATCAATGAGAGGAGCGTTTGTAACAGCAGTAAGCAACAAGGTTGACAAAAGCATAATAAAGAATGATGTAACACATACAGCTACAGCCTTGCTGACTGCTTTTGAACTGATTGTTCTGTTGAAAATTGAAACATTGTTTTCATTTTTAACAGAAGCCATTGCAGATGCAAGTAAAACTGTAATAGTAACTGTCTTAATACCACCGGCAGTACCAACAGGGGAACCGCCTATAAACATAAGAATAAGGGAAACAAGGGCGGATCCGGTGCTGAGATTTTCCTGAGGAACAGATGCAAAGCCTGCTGTTCTTGTTGTGATTGATTGGAAAAGGGCTACCTGGATTTTATCAAATAAAGAATAATCCTTAATGGTAAGGGGATTACTGTATTCAAAAATGAAAAAGAAAACAGCACCTGAAATAATTAAAAATGCAGTAGTGGTAAGAGCGATTTTGCTGTGTAGAGTAAGGGAACGGAAAATCTTGATTTTTTTGTTTTTCCGTTCCTTAAAAACACGTACAACATCCCACCAAACGATAAAGCCAACACCGCCCATTATTATGAGAAAGCTCGTTACAATATTTATTATAGGGTTGGTTGCGTAATTACACAGGCTGTTCTCGGAAACAATATCTATGCCCGCATTGCAAAAAGCCGAAACAGCATTAAAGACAGATATCCAGATACCTTTTATGCCGAATTGCGGTACAAATACTGCCATGTATAAAAGTGCGCCTAAGCCCTCAATAGCAAATGTTCCTGCAACAACCTTTTTAACAAAAGAGCTTAAGCCTGAAAGGGTGTTAAGATTAAAGGCATCCTGCAAAAGCAATCTGTCTGTAAGGCCCATTTTCTTGTGAAGGAAAAAAGCGAAGCAAGACATAATGGTTATGATACCTAAACCGCCTATTTGGATAAGAAGCAGAATTACTGCGTGTCCGAATAAGCTCCAATGACTTACAGTAGGTACAACAACCAAGCCCGTAACACAGGTGCTGGTGGTTGCGGTAAAAAAAGCATCAATAAAAGATGTCGGATTGCCGTCTGCGACACTTATGGGCAACATTAATAAAACGGTACCTACAAGAATAGCACCCAAGAAGCTTAGCATGATTATATGTGTTGAAGAAAAAATTTTTTTGCTTTTTTTCATATAAAATCACTTTTTTACATTGATTCCGGTGTTTCAATTTTGAGCATTGAAAGAACATTTCTCATTGTGTTGCGAACACAAACACAAAGGAAAATACGCGCTTGCATAAGTGCTTCATCATCAACCATAACTCTCTGTGCGTTATAGAAGCGGTGGAATTTAGTTGCAAGGTCTGTTGCGTAATGTGTAATTTTTGCAGGGTCATATGTGTTTGCCGCATTAACAATTACGCCTGTAAGAGCGCCTAAATGTGCAATAAGGTCTGTTTCCTCGTCGCTTGTAAGAAGTGATAAATCTTCCTTTGTAACGCTTCTTGAAACAATACCCTCACTTGCAAGCTTTTTAAGGATACTGCAAATTCTTGCGTGTGCATACTGGCAATAGTAAACAGGGTTCTGGTTGGATTGCTCAATAGCAAGACCTAAATCAAAGTCCATTGCAGAGCCTGCCTCTCTCATATTGAAAAGGAAACGTACTGCATCAATCGGCACTTCATCAAGAAGGTCAACAAGAGTAATTGCCTTACCTGTTCTTTTTGACATCTTAACAGGCTTGCCGTCCTTCATAAGGTTAACAAGCTGCATAAGAACAACATCTAATCTGTCACCATTAATGCCTACAGCTTCCATTGCACCCTTCATACGGGCAACGTGGCCATGGTGGTCTGCACCCCATACGTCGATAGCCTTGTCAAAACCGCGTTTTTCCAATTTATTTCTGTGGTATGCAATATCAGCCGCAAAATATGTTGGGTTACCGTTCTGACGGATAAGAACGTCGTCCTTAAGCTCAAGGTTATCAATATATTCCTGTGATTTGCCTTGGTTTTTAAGGATTTCTGTCTGTACCTCAATATTCTTGTACCAAAGAGCACCCTCTTTTTCGTAGGTGTAGCCGTTCTTTGTAAGTATATCAATTGTTTCCTTAAGCTCGCCGCCGTTGTGGAGTGTAAGCTCAGAAAACCAGGTGTTGTAATCAATTCTGTATTTTGCCATTGCCGCTTTCATTGTTGCAATGTTTTTAGGAAGAGCAAATTCAACAAGAGCTTTTCTTCTGTCAATTTCAGAAAGCTCAAGAAGACCTGTACCGAATTCATCAATATAGCTTTGTGCAAGCACTCTGATATCGTCACCGTGGTAGCTGTCTTCAGGGAGTTCAATTGAATCCTCACCATTAATAATCTGCTGATAGCGGATATCAAGAGAAAGAGCAAATTTATCAATCTGGTTACCCGCATCGTTAACATAAAATTCTCTTTCAACCTCATAGCCTGCCCAATCAAGAACAGCCGCAAGGCAATCACCTAAAGCACCGCCACGGGCATTACCCATATGCATAGGTCCTGTTGGGTTTGCAGAAACAAATTCAACATTGATTTTCTTGCCGTTACCGAAATCACTTCTGCCGTAAGCATCACCGCAAGCATCAACATCAAGAAGAATGTCTGCATAAAAATCCTGCTTTAAGAAGAAATTTATAAAGCCGGGGCCTGCAACAGAGCACTCCTTGAAATATGTGTCCTCAAGGTCGATTTTATTAAGAATTTCTTCTGCGATTTTTCTTGGTGGCATTCTGAGAGCCTTTGAAAGCATAAATGCCGCATTGGCAGAATAATCACCATTATTTCTGTCTGCAGGAATCTCTGTTTTGAAAGCAGGAATATCCGCTTCAACAAAAACTCCTTCTGCAATATTTTTGTTTATGGCATCGGTTACAGCGCTTATAATCTGTTCTTCTGCCTTTTTAACTAATTTTGACATAATTAAACCTCATTTATTTTCATCAAAAGATTGTTTTCACCAATAACTTCTCCGTTGCTTTGAAGCGTATAGCAAAGAAGAATTTTTCCCGAAACATCGGGGATATTAACATTTACTCTTTGCGCTACAATATCCATATTCATCTCACCAAAAGGTGTTCTGTAAATACAGGAATGGGTTTTACCCTCTTCAATGAGAAAGGTTGTTTCGTAAACGCCTTTTCGACGCATTTTTATGAAATGGTCGTTTATTACCTTAACAACTGTTTCACATTTGCCCATTTCGTTGTCGGGCTCGGTGTAGGAAATAACCTTGCAGCCGTCAATTTCCTGCATAATGCCCCGGGCTTTGAGTTTACTGCTTTCCCTGTCATCGTGGTATTGCTGTTCGCTGACAAATTCTATTTCAACATTTCTCATCGGTTTCGCTCCTCGGCATATTCAATAAGTTTATCTATAAGAACTGAATATTCAATGCCAACCTGACCGAAAAGCTTAGGGAACATTGAAATCGAAGTGAAGCCCGGCAGAGTGTTAATTTCGTTAAGGTAGCAGGTGCCGTCATCAGCAAGGAAGAAATCAACTCGTGAGCAACCCTCACAGCCCATAGTTTTGTATGCGTGCACAGCGGCCTTTCGCACCTTTTCACTAACTTCTTCGGGTAAATCTGCAGGAATTGCAAGACCTGTTGAGTTATCTACATACTTTGCTTCATAATCATAGAATTCTGCTGTAGGAAGAATTTCGCCGATACAGGATGCAACAGGATTTTCATTACCCATAACAGCACATTCAATTTCTCTGCCTATAAGAGTTTCTTCAAGGACCGCCTTGTAGTCGTTATCAAATGCAACATCAAGAGCAACCTTTAATTCTTCAAGGTTGTGTGCTTTCGAAATACCAACAGAGGAACCGGCATTTGCAGGCTTAACAAAAATAGGGAAGCCTAATTTTTCAATAATCGGATTGAGGTCAATATTGCCTGAATAATATTCTGTTTTTGTAAATGCAGACCATTTAGCACCTGAAATGCCTGCCGCATCAGCTAAGGTGTTTGTTACGGCCTTATCCATACACATTCCGCTTGCAAGAAGACCGCAACCAACATATGGAATACCTGCAAGCTCGAAAAGACCCTGAATTGTGCCGTCTTCACCATTTTTGCCGTGAAGCACAGGGAAGATAACATCGATTTTAACCTTTTCTACAGAGCTGTCTTTCATAATTAAAAGGCATTTTTCGTTTCTGTCGGGGGAAATAACAGCGGGGCAGATATCGTTGCCGGTTGCCCAACTACCGTTTTCTATATCGTCAACTGAGCCTGTGTAATAATACCAGCCGCCATCCTTTGTGATGCCTAATGTAAGTACATTGTATTTTTCTCTGTCAATATTTCTCAAAACAGATGCAGAGGAGCGTAAGGAAACCTCATATTCACTTGAGCATCCGCCGAAAATAACAAGAATATTTTTCAAAAAAATCACCTTTATTAAAGTAAAAATAAAAATCGTATAAAACTACATTCTAAATAATAACACAAGAAAATCATTAAATCAATTATTAAATAGTATGATTATTTGATAATACTGTTTACCTTTTTAGATAAAAATGCTACAATATAAAAAGAATTACGGAAAGAAGGTACCTATATGGAGCTTGAAAATATTTTAAACCATGTTGACCATACACTTTTAAAGCAACAATCAACCTGGGAACAAATAAAGGCAATTTGTGATGACGGAATGAAGTTCAACACAGCAAGTGTGTGCATACCGCCATCATATGTTAAGCAATGCGCAGATTATTGTGAGGGTAAGCTTAAAATATGTACTGTTATAGGCTTCCCCAATGGCTATAACACTACTGCCTGCAAGGTTTTTGAAACAAAGGACGCTATTGAAAACGGTGCAGACGAAATTGATATGGTTATAAATATCGGCTGGCTTAAGGATAAAAAATATGACCTTCTTGAAAATGAAATTGCTGAAATTAAAAAGGCGTGTAATGGAAACATTTTAAAGGTTATAATTGAAACCTGTTTGCTTACTGATGATGAGAAAATAAAAATGTGCGAAATCGTAACAAACGCAGGTGCAGATTACATTAAAACCTCAACAGGCTTTTCAACTGCAGGTGCTACCTTTGACGATATTAAACTGTTTTCCGAAAACATCGGTGAAAAAGTAAAGATGAAGGCGGCAGGCGGCATCAGCTCCCTTGATGATGCGGAAAAATTTCTTTCTCTCGGTGCTGAAAGGTTAGGCACAAGCCGAATTGTTGCCATTGCAAAAAGTGAGCAGGGCGAAGGCTATTGATAACTATTTTTTACAGAAATTTTTCTGAAAGGCGGTGAGGATATGAAGCTTAGTATGGAAACAATGTATGTCCCTGAGGCAGGCTTTATTAAGCAAAGGGAAATGATGGAGGACTGGCGCGCAACAAGTGAAGGCGTTTCAAAATTTTCGCTTGTTTCCTTTGGTGTTTCGTTAGTTTCCTTCATATTTATGCTCTTCTGTAAAGATGATTTTTTCTGTATTTATGCAGGCTCCGCAGGGCTGTTTTTAATAGCAACAATATTCTCAAAAAAATGGTATTATGCTTCATATATTTCTGCTTTTTTGGGTGCTGTATTAAACTGTCTCAGATTTTATTTGCCGTTGTCTGAGGATAAAGCAATTTTAGGAGTTGCTATCTTAGCCGCTTTAGTTGGTGTGATACCAAGCATCTTTGCTTTCAGGTGTGTTTACAATTATAATTCTGTTTTTAAAGAACTGAAGAAATGCAAGGGTTTTCCTAATTTTATTGCCAATACGGCGGATTTATATGCAGATAAAATTTATCTTAAGGATAAGGAAAAAACAAACTATGAAAACCTCAACGAGGCTTCATATAACCCATTCAATTCTGCAGAAGATATTAAAAATGAAGAGATAAGAAGATATCATAATGCCCACAAAAAAGCAACCTCAGAGCCCATAAGAATGGATATAGGCTACGATGGTAAGCTTGTCCCGGCAGAGGAAGAAGCCCCTAAAAAACCAAAGGATTTCTATAAGTTCGGAAAGACAATTTTCGGTAAAGAAATTGTATTTTTACACAACGAAATCCCCAAGGCTTCCTTTGATGAAAAACGGGAGCTTATGTACAAATGGAATGAAAATGTTGCCTACACAACAAAGGAGTTTCCTATATTTGTATTCCTTATAATGCTTGCTGTTATGGCGACGGGCTTTGGGTCAATTATGGCTTTTGTGAACAATATTGTTATTGTTTTGTTTGTTCTCGGTGTGAACTATATGAAAATGGGCAGATGGTTTGGTCCGATATTCGTGTGTCTTGGTATAGGGTATTGCGGTTTTATTATAAATTCAGAAATCGCAATGGTTCTGATGATAGGCGCATTCCTTATTAACCGAGGAATTATTTTCGGTACAATACGCTATATTCTCAACTATAAGATTTATCGACAACTCAAAGCTGAAAAGGGCTTCCCCTCATTTATTCAGACAACGGCGGATATGTACGGAGAGCAATTGTATATTGCAGATAAGTTTGCGCCTATTGTGAAAAAAGACCCGTCGCAGAGAAGGGTTAAGGTTATGGATATCGGCTACGATGACAAACCTAAAAAAGATGAAGGTGCTTGGAATGCCTTCGATTATATGGATCAAGATAAAAATGAAAAATAATTTTTAAATATACGGAGCGTGAAAAAATGAAAGGTAAAATGCTTGTAAACGAATTTATTTATCCCCCAAAAAGTGTGACAGACAGCTGTCATGCGTCTACTGTATTGCCTCTTCCAAACGGTAATGTTGTTGCGGCTTGGTTTGGCGGCACAAAAGAGGGTAATGACGATGTTAAAATATGGGTAAGTGTGCGCGAAAACGGTAAGTGGGCACAGCCATACAGCATTTGTGTGGATGGTGAAGCACTTCCTCATTGGAATCCGGTACTTTTCTTAAGAGAAAACGGAGAGATTATTCTTTATTTCAAGTACGGAAAGCCAATTCCTAAGTGGGTTACATATTTTTCAATTTCTGTTGATGGAGGTAAAAGCTTTTCTAAGCCGAAGGTGCTTGTGCCCGGTGATGAGGATGGTGGCAGAGGACCCGTTAAAAACAAGGCGATAAGGCTTTCAAACGGCTTAGTTGTTGCCCCTGCATCAAAAGAATCCTTAAGAAAATCATGGAAATGCTTTGTTGATATTTCTGCGGATGACGGATTAACCTTTACACATTCAAATTTTGTTTTGAGGTCAAAGAAAAACGGCAAAACAGTAGGTATGATTCAGCCTACACTCTGGGAGGACGAAAAGGGTCTTCATATGCTCATAAGAACAAATGCAGGCCATATTTACAGAAGTGACAGTAAGGATATGGGTAAAACCTGGTGTAAGGCATACGAAACACCTATGGGTAACCCAAACAGCGGTATAGATATTGTAAAAATGGAAAATGGCGCACTTGTGCTTATTATGAACCCTATTTTTGAAAACTGGGGTGACAGAGCACCGCTTGTGCTTATGGCATCAACTGATGGCGGTGAAACCTTTGAAGAAATTTTCACCTGCGAACCAACAACAGGTGACCACGAATTCAGCTATCCTGCTATGGTGGCACAGGGTAATATTCTCCATATAACCTACACCCACGAGCGCGAGGGAATTGTTTATCAGCAGGTAGAAATCAACTAAAATTCCATAACAAATCAACAATAATTGCCTTTTGGAAAAATTCCCGAAAAGGCAATTATTTTTTATAATATAATTTACTTATATTTAATATTATTTTTGATTATATATTGCACTTTACTTATGTATTTGATAGAATGTACATGTCAAAAATTGGATTAATTTTAAAGGAGTTTTAAGATGCCCGAAGCAATTAAACTTTACCCTCAACTTACAAGGGTAGTAAAACATTTCAAAAAGTTCGACATTGAAGTGCCTAAGGTGTTGCTTGAAACAAGGTCACAAAAGCCTGACCTTTCGGATTTTCCATATCCGCTTCCGCAACGCAAAAAAGATTACACTTGCTTTTGCCATGGTACAGGGGATGTTATGTGGTACGGCTCAAATGGTGGCGTAACACGTTATAACCCTAATGCAGAAAGTCTTACAGACGTTGTAATGCATTTCAGCGCTCACAGAGATTTGCTGGATAACAACGTTTCTGCAATTGTGCCCGATGGTGACGAGGGTGTATGGGTGCTTACAGACAACGGCGCAACACACATTGCAATGGTGCGTATGTCTATGGAGGAAAAGGCGGAAAGACTTTTAGAGGAGTCTCACAAGTACGTTTCAAGGCACGGAATGTACAGCCAGAAGTACCTTTCAGAGGCAGGCAACCTTGATTCTATTCTTCCATATGGCAGCAGTGATAACGACGGTAGCTTTTCGTCTGCACATGCAATGGGTGAAATTTTCCGTTATGCAACACTTAAGAGAGAATTAGGTGACTACCACGAGCATACCTTGAAGGCACGCGCAAGTGCTCTCAGAGCAAGTGAAGCAAACCTTCTTCTTATGTACATTTCAGGCAGAGGTGACGGCTTCGTTGCAAGAAGCTACCACACAAAGGACGAGCCTGTTCCTGATGATGGTCTTTTCTATAAAAAGAATGGTGCAACAGCAAGCTGTAATAATACAACAGGTGCCCGTGAAAGAGGTATTGTCGGCCTTGAGGTTAAGGCAGATGCTCCAATTCCTGAAAGACTTCGCAAATACTATGCAGAAAAGGGTAACGAGGATACAGATATCACATATAAGGGTGATACAAGTAGTGACGAAATAACACACCACTATATGCATCTTCTTGTAGCTCACGAATTTTTGGGCAGAGAAGACCCTGAGTATGATGAGCTTTTAAAAACAGCTGCAAGAAACACCACAATGCATATGATTAACAATAACTTTGCTCTTCGTGAAGCAAATGGTGAATATACAACATGGGCAAAGTGGAATCTTGAATATTTCAACACTCCCGGCGGTTGGGCAGATGCTTGCCTTAACGCGGGTCAGATGCTTATGTATCTCAATGTAACAATGCACATTACAGGTGAGCAGGGCATTTACAGAAAAACTCACGATGAGCTTGTTGAAAAAGGCTATGCTGATTTAACCTACAAGCATTACGACCGTTTCCACCATGTAAGTATTCAGGGTGGCGTTGAAGACAGAGAGGAAATTATGTACGGTGACCATATGCTTGCTGTACTTTCACTCTGGGGTCTTTGCACACTTGAAAAGGATGAAAAGCTTCTCGAAAAATACAGAGCGGCTTTCAGAAGCTGGAGATATTCTCTTGCACCTGAGTACAATCCGGGCTATGATTTCCCGTATTTCCTCAGTGACCCTGAAAATGCAAAGCCCGATGCAGAAAAAATCAGAACATGGTTCTATCGTTTCAATGTATCAAGACTTGCTGCAAAGGTTTCACTTACAGGTCGTAGAGATATTCCTCAGAAGGAATTACTCGGTGGCTATAAAGAGACATCATGTCTTCTTCCTAATGATGAGCACTTTATTTCAAAGTACGACAGAAATCCTCTCGAATTCAAGGATGAGGACAGTGGCGGTGCATCTTGTGTAGAAGGCTGTTATCCGTATACATTTGCTTATTGGTTAGGCAGATACTTTAACTTTATTGAGGAGGGCGAAATCTAATGTCAAAATCAATCAAATTAATAGGAAATGCCCACCTTGACCCTATCTGGCTCTGGCGTTGGCAGGAGGGTTGTGCGGAGGTTCTTCAGACATTCAGGAGCGCCCTTGACCGCTTGAATGAATATAACGATTTTGTTTTTACCTGCTCATCTGCGGCATACTACGAATGGGTTGAGGAAATTGACCCACAGATGTTCGAGGAAATAAGAGCAATGGTTAAAAAGGGCAGATGGGTGCCCGTAAACGGCTGGTGGGTACAGCCCGACTGTAATATGCCATCAGGTGAAAGCTTTGCCCGTCAGGCTCTTTACAGTCAGCTTTATTACTATGAAAAGTTCGGTAAAATCTGTGAAACAGGCTATAATGTTGACTCCTTCGGGCACAATGCTATGATGCCACAGCTTCTTAACAAAGCAGGGATGTATTCATATGTTATGCAACGTCCTGATGTGCGCGAAAACAGCGAAATTCCTGAAAATCTTTTCTGGTGGGATAGTGCAGACGGCTCACGAGTTCTTACATACAGAACACCTACAGGCTATGTTGCACACGGAAAAGAGGATATAGACAGAAAGCTCGAGGATATCAACAACCGCGTTGAAGAAACAGGCCACGGAATGATGATGTTCTACGGCGTAGGTAACCACGGTGGCGGACCTACAAAGGGTGATATTGAATACTTGAAGGCAAACCTTGAAAGAGAAGGCTTCAATGACCTTGAATTTTCATCACCTGATGATTACTTCTACGATGTGTACAATGATTTCCTGGATATTCCAAGCTGGAAGGACGAGTTACAGCACCATGCAAGCGGTTGCTACAGCGCAACATCTCTTGTTAAAGCGCTTAACCGCAAGGCAGAAAATTCTCTTGCAGCGGCAGAAAAATGGGATACAATTGCTTCTATAGTTACAGGCTCAAAGCCTTCCACAGAAAGATTCAAGGACGCATGGAAAAAGGTTTGCTTTAACCAGTTCCACGATATCCTTTGCGGTTGCTCCATTATGGAAAGCTATGAGGATGTTAAAGAATCAGAAGGCTATGCATTAAATATTGCATCTGAAAGCTACAATAATGCAGTTCTCAGAATCGCAAGAAAAATAGATACATGGGTAGATGGTGTTGGTGAGCCTGTGCTTGAAACACGCCATTACACAGGTGCGGATCAGTTCCCTAGACCTGTAGTTGTGTTCAATCCGCATTCATATGATGTTGAGCTTCCTGTAAGAATGTACCATCCTTCAAAATCTGTTGTTGACAGTGAAGGCAACGAGGTAACATTCCAGAATGTTCGTTCATCACGCTCAAACGATGACCACCTTGATACAATTTTCCTTGCAAAGGTTCCTGCATCCGGTTATAGCACATACTGGCTTGAAATGGACCACGATGCAAAAGCTCCTAAGGAGCTTGAAGGCTCTACAGAGTTCTTTATGGAAAACAAGTATATATGTGTTGAATTCGATAAGGAAACAGGCTTTATCAAGAGCCTTAAGGATAAAGAAACAGGCATTGATTTAGCAAGTGAAAACTTCCTTGCAATTCCAACTGTTATTGATGACGAGGAAACCGATACATGGGCACATAATGTATTCAAATTCCACAAGGTAAAGGGTCTTATGGAGCTTGTAAGCATTGAGTGTGTTGAAAGCGGTGCTCTTCGTTCAGTTATCCGCACAAAACATAAGTTTAACGAATCTTACCTTACTCAGGAATTTATTCTTGCAAAGAATCAGAAAACACTCAGAGTAGATTGTAAGGCTATGTGGCAGGAAAAATTCACTATGCTTAAATTTGCCTTCCCTGTTGGCGGAAGTGAAGAGATAAGCACATATGAAATTCCTTGCGGCTTTATAAAAAGACCTTGTGATGGTGACGAGGAGCCTGCACTTAACTGGGCAGACCTTACAGTTACTAAGGATGGCAACAGAGTTGGCTTATCAATAATGAGTGACTCAAAGTACAGCTACGATTGTCCCGGTGCGGAGCTTCGCCTTACAGCACTCAGAAATGTAATTTTTGCAGATCACTATTCCGATAGACCTGCTGCAGACTTCAACTTTACAGACGAAGGTCTCAACCGCTTCTCTTACGGTATTTACATTCACAGCGGTGAGGCAGAAAATAGTGATATTGTAAAAGAGGCACACCTCTTCAACAATAACATTGTTGCTGTACCTGAAAGCTACCATAAGGGTGAGCTTCCACAGAAGGATAGCTTCATTTACACCAATCTTGATAATGTGCAGATTACAGCAATCAAGCGTTGTGAAGACGGCTCAGGTGACCTTATCATAAGACTTTATGAAACAAAGGGAATTGATGATTCCAAGGGTTACTTAATGTCTAAGCTTTTTGATAACGGCTTCTGGTTTGATATTAAAAAGCACGAAATAAAGACCTTCAGAATTGACAGAGATACAAAGGTAAGAGAAATCAACTTCCTTGAAGGTATTGTAAAATAAAAAACTGCTTCCCGAAAGGGAAGCAGAAAAATTAATTTATAAATGGCGAAAGCTTTTTATCAATTAAAAGTGCAATCCGGATTTTTATCAAATCGGGTATTACAAAGGGCAAAACGCATATGCTTAAGGATGACAGGAAGGTTTGCAGGTTTAAGTCCTTTAAATAAATTGCAACATACCAGAATGTGCCGAATGCATAGCAAGCTAAAAGACCGGTAAAAAGTCCAACAGCTTTTGTCCGATTATTATTGGATGAAAGCCTTGTTACTAAAGAGTAAACAAGTGCTGTAAGAATGAAACCTGATATGTAACCTCCTGTTGCCCCTGATAAATGGCCAACACCACCTGAAAAGTTAGAAAAAACAGGTAAGCCTATTGCTCCGAGAATTACATAAAGAGTAATTGCCAAAAAACCTTTTTTCCCCTCCAGGATGGTTAGGGTGCAGAAAACTGCAAGAGTTTGCAGAGTGAATGGCACAGGTGAGGGTATGGTAATAAATGAGGAAACCGCAATTATTGCAGTAAAAAGAGAAATGAGTACACAATCTTTTATTTTGTTATGTAATTGGTTGTTGTTTGATACTCGCTTCATTTTATCACCTCACCGCAGAATACTACCATATGCAGGTTATAATGTCAAACCAGATAAAAAAGAGAAAGAAGGAAAATTATGGAAACTTTAATGGAGTTAGGTACTAAAATTATTAGTATCTTTGAAGCCATTATGGGTATGGATTTCACAAGTGAAATTATACCTATGCTTATTATGTGGGCAATAGGCGGTGTGCTTATTTACTGTGCTATTGCAAAAGATATGGAGCCAACACTCCTTTTACCTATGGGCTTCGGTACAATTCTTGTTAACTTGCCTCTTGCACTTACAGAGGGTGTTATTTCAGAGCACGGTGCTATTGAAGTGCTTTACAATGCCGGTGTTGCAAATGAATTATTCCCATTGCTTCTGTTTATCGGTATCGGTGCTATGATCGACTTCGGTCCTGTGCTTTCTAACCCTAAGCTTATGATTTTCGGTGCGGCTGCACAGTTTGGTATTTTCTTTACACTTTCAGTTGCATCCTTGTTCTTCCCGATAAACGAAGCAGCATCAATTGCTATCATCGGTGCGGCAGATGGTCCTACATCTATCTTCGTTGCAACAGCATTAAATTCAAAGTATATCGGTGCTATTGTTGTTGCCGCATACTCATATATGGCTCTTGTTCCAATGGTGCAACCACCTGTAATCAAGCTTCTTACAACTAAAAAAGAGCGTAAAATCCGTATGAAATACGAAGGTAAGGCAGTTTCAAAGAAAACAAGAATTCTCTTCCCGATTGTTGTATCAGTTATTGCAGGTGTTGTTTCACCACAGTCTGCAGTTCTTATCGGTTTCCTTATGTTTGGTAACCTTATCAGAGAGTGTGGCGTTCTTGATTCACTTTCAGAAACAGCTCAGAAAACACTTGCAAATCTTGTAACAATTCTTCTCGGTATCACAGTTGCAAGAAATATGAATGCACAGGATTTCCTTACATGGGAAACAGCTCTTATTCTTGGCCTTGGTCTTGTTGCATTTATTTTCGATACAGCAGGTGGCGTTCTTTTCGCAAAGTTCCTCAACATTTTCCTTCCTGAAGGAAAGAAGTTCAACCCAATGATTGGTGCGGCAGGTATCTCTGCATTCCCGATGTCATCTCGTGTTGTTCATAAGTTAGGTCTTGAAGAAGATAATCAGAACTTCCTTCTTATGCACGCAACAGGTGTTAACGTTTCCGGTCAGGTAGCATCAGTTATTGCCGGTGGTATGATTCTCAGCTTTTTTGGTAATTGATTGGAGGTATAAATATGTTCAGAGCTCTTGCAGAAAAACTTTCAGGCTCAGTTGGTATAATTGGCGGAGCAGACGGCCCTACAGAGATTATTGTTGCTGAGGCAGCAAAGGGTACGGTAGATGGTCTTAAATTTACAACAGAAAATATCAGCGAAGCACTTCTTTGTTCAGTTGCCGGTATGGTTGGTATTTTCATTGTTATTGGTATAATTATTCTTTCGGTTTCTATTCTTAATAAATCAAGTAATAAAAAGGACAAATAATTATGGATTTTAAGAGCTTTATAAATGGTGCTTTAGGCAGACCTGAAAAAGGCGATACAGTTAACTATTTCGGCTTAAGGCAGAGAGTTTCAGGCTATATTCTCACAAAAGCGCAGAAAAATATTCCTACTTGCGGATATAACTATGAGGCAGACCTTACAAAATTCTGGGAAGAATTTCAGAATTTAAAAGAAACCTGTGGTTACCATTTATCATTTAATACAGTAATGATGAAGGTGCTTTCAGAGGGCTTGAAGGCAGCGCCTAAGCTAAACGCACATATTAAGTACAATTCCACTTCATCCTGTGGCACACTTGTTATGAAAAAGCACATTGATGTTGCGATGCCTGTTGTGTTAGAAAACGGAGAAACCTTCCCGTTGAAGGTAAGGGAAACAGAGAATAAATCTCTTAAAGAACTTGCTGAACAGGTTGATGACCTTATGGACAGGCTTAAAAAGACAGATATAGATAAGGTTATGTTTGAGGTTATCGCGCAAAGAACAGTAGGTCTTTTGCTTACAGGTGAATTTGTATCTACTGTGGCACAGACTGTTACAGGCTATGTGGGAAAGCATAAGGTGGCGAAAATCAAAGACCACTTTTACCGTAACCCGCGCGACGGCTCAATTCTTTTAATGAAGGAGCTTAACGAAGGCTCTGTGTGTCTTACGAACTGGGGACCTCTCTATGAAGGTCTTAACGGTAATGTAACATATACACCACTCCTTTACCCACAGACCTTCTTAATGGCTATGGGTAGCATAAGGGATACAGATTATGCCTTTAAAAATGAAGATGGCGTTGTGGATATAGGCACTAAAAAGCTTTTACCTATAACACTTATGTTCGACCATAGAATAGGCGCATTTAATGATGTAATGCCTTTCATTAAAAAGTTAGACGAAATTTTCCGGAATCCAGAAATAATGAGAGAATGGTAAAAATAAACCACCCTGAAATTGATTTTTCAATTTCAGGGTGGTTATCTTTTCTTTTAATAAAATGCTTCGCGTTTTTTCTTTTTAATGAATTTGTAAACAAGGTAAGCTACCACAAGCACAAGAGAAACGGAAAGACCTATATATGCATCAAGGTTTGAATTACCTTCAATTTTAAGCTCATTCCACAGCATTGTCATATACTGCTGTGTGTCATAATCAAGGTTTTCGTAAATCTCGGTTTTTGGTATATCCTTTTCATCAGGGTAAAGGATAGGGTCACCTTTTAAATCGTAATCGTCTGATTCAAGAACAAGAGCATGTGGGGAAGCGTAACATATATAGTTTGCGTTTGCAACAGCTATCTCTTCTTCGCACATAAAGTTAATGTATAATTCTGCAGCTTCCTTGTTTTGCGCATTTTTTGGCACGCACATAGCATCTACAAAGAAGTTAACGCCTTCCTTTGGGTAAACAAAAGCAAGGTCTGGGTTTATATCATACATAGTGAGGAAGTCACCTGCGTAATACGCTGCAAGGGCGGCTTCACCATTTTCCATTTTGCCGAAAATTTCGTCCATAACATAGCTGGCAACAAGAGGGTTTTGTTCTTTGAGCTTTTTTATAGCAGCATCCCAATCTTTTAAATCGTTAGTGTTTATGCTTTGACCTAAAAGAAATTGTGCAATACCAAAGGTGTCGCGGGGGTTGTTGAACATAAGTATTTTACCCGCATACTGTTCATCCCACATTATACTCCAACTGTCAGGGGTACCTTCTACCATTTTGGTGTTGTAAATAAGACCGACCATACCAACTGTGTATGGAACTGTGTATTTGTTTTCGGGGTCAAAATATAAGCTTTTATATTTTGGAAGAATATATTTTGCGTTAGGAATGTTAGTAAAATCAAGCTCAGCAAGTAAGCCCTCTTCACGAAGCTTTGCAATCATATAGTCCGATGGAATAATAACATCGTAGTTAGCACCACCGCTTATGAGCTTGTTATACATATTTTCATTGCTTTCAAAGTTTGTATAGTTAACAGTAATACCGTAACGCTCTTCAAACTCCTTGTTTACATCCAAAGTGCCGTCTGCACCATCTGAGATGTATTCACCCCAGTTATAAACATTAAGAGAAGTGCCCTCAAGGTGAGAATAATCCTTTTTCTCTGTAGCAAGAGTAACCACGCTAAAGCTTGAAAGTATTACAAAGGCAACTGTAATAATACATAAAAGACGTTTCATCATTTCTTTGCACCGCCTTTTTTTGAAAGCTTCTTATCTCCGTGAGCGCTTATAAGGTTTGAAACCACAAGAAGCACAAGAATTGCAAGGAAGATAAGAGTAGAAAGCGCATACATATCAGGTGTAACACGGCGCTTTGTCATAGAGAAAATGCGTATAGGCAAGGTCTGTGAGGTTGTGCCGCTTACAAAGTAGCTAATAATGAAATCATCAACAGAAAGTGTGAAAGCCATCATAAGACCTGATATAATACCCGGCATAATTGCAGGAAGCACAACCTTGAAAAATGCTTGGAATGGTGTGCAACCAAGGTCCTGCGCCGCCTCTGCAAGGTGGGGGTCGGTCTGACGGAGCTTTGGCAATACATTAAGAATTACATATGGCAATTCAAAAGTAGTATGGGCAATTATAAGTGTTGCAAAGCCTAATGTACCGGTCTGCCCGAAAAGAGAGCCAACGAATACGAAAAGAAGCATCATAGCAATACCTGTAACAATTTCCGGATTCATCATAGGAATGTTTGTTACGGTCATAATACTGCTTTTTAAAAGCTTGTTTTTGTAGCCGAAAATAGCTGTTGCCGCCGCTGTACCCATAATTGTAGAGATTATTGAAGAAACAACCGCAACAATCATAGAGTTTTTAAATGCGGTAAGTGTTGCCGCATCGTTGAAAAGCTCTTTGTACCAATACAAGGAAAAGCCTTCAAAAACAGATGTACTTTTACCTGAGTTGAAGCTGAAAAGAATAAGTACGGCAATAGGAGCATAAAGGAATATGAACACAAGAATTGTGTAAAGTGTTGAGCCGAAGGAGGATTTCTTTGTCATATAATCACACCTCCGTCATCATCAGAGAAACGATTCATAACTGCAAGGCAGATGAATATGAGAATCATCAACACAAATGAAAGTGATGCGCCAAGATTAAAGTTGTTGGCTGTCTGGAATTGTGTTTCGATAATGTCACCTATAAGGATTGTGCCTGTGCCGCCTAATTTCTGTGAAATATAGAAGGTACTTACATTCGGAACAAATACCATTGTAAAGCCGGAAACAACACCGGGTACGCTTAAGGGGATTGTAACATTCTTGAAAACATCAAGCCTGTTACCACCTAAATCCTGCGCTGCCTCCACCAATGAATGGTCTGCCTTAAGCATAACTGTGTATATAGGCAGAATCATATATGGAAGGAAGTTATAAACCATACCCACAACAACCGCACCACGAGTGTTGATAAGGTGCACAGGGTCAAGAGTAAAGCCTAAAGAGCTGTTTACGAGTATTGTATTGTTTATATACTCCACCACAGAGTTAATAGTAGTAGTCAAAAGACCATTATCCTCAAGAATCGTCATCCAGGAATATGTTCTTAAAAGAAAGTTCATCCACATAGGAAGCATAATAAGCATTGTCATTGTGCTTTGCTTTTTGGGCCCCTTTGATGCCATAATGTAGGCAAGGGGATATGCTATAACAAGGCAGATTACGGTGGCCAAAAGACCTAACCATATGGAAAGAATGAATGTATCGGTGTATTTCCCGATTTCTGCCATATTACTGAGTGTGAATGCACCTGATTTATCTGTGAAAGCGTAGTAGGCTACCATACAAAGGGGAACAATTATGAATAATGCTGCCCACACAATGTATGGAGCGCCTGCAAGCTTTGTCATAAGAGATGATTTTTTGTTCATCAAAAGCACTCCTTTCGAAAATATGGGGAATGATTATTCCTCTTCGTCTTCTTCAACCTCTGCAACTGAAAGCTCATCAAATTCTTCACTGAAGGAGCTGTAGTCGCCATAAAGACCGGAGTACTTTGATTTTTTCATAATATGAATAGCATCGGGTTCAACAATAAGACCTATTGTGGAGCCTACTGCCTGATAGTCCGTTGACTGAATCATCCATTTAAAGCCTTTGATTTCAACAATTATTTCGTAGTAAACACCCTTGAAGGTAATGGTTGTAACAACGCCTGAAATCATAGCCTTGTCAACAGGCACAACATCAACATCCTCGGGACGCACAACAACGTCAACCTCTTCGTCAACGCCAAAGCCCTTATCGAGACATTTGAATTTGTGGCCTGCCATTTCAACCCAGAAATCGTCCTTCATAACACCCTCAATGATGTTACTTTCACCAATGAAGTCTGCAACGAAAGCATTCTTAGGCTCGTTGTAGATATCTGTAGGTGTGCCAATCTGCTGAATAACACCTGAGTCCATAACAACGATTGTGTCGCTCATAGAAAGAGCTTCTTCCTGGTCGTGAGTAACGTAAATGAATGTGATACCGAGGCGCATCTGAATATTTTTTAATTCAACCTGCATATCCTTACGGAGCTTAAGGTCGAGAGCGCCAAGGGGCTCGTCGAGAAGAAGAATGCGGGGCTTAACAACCAATGCTCTTGCAATAGCAACACGCTGCTGCTGACCGCCTGAAAGAGAGGATATGTTTCTTCTTTCGAAGCCTTTAAGGTTAATTAACTCGAGCATTTCGGTAACGGCTTCTTTAATTTCCTTTTCGGGAGTTTTCTTAAGGCGCAAACCGAAAGCAATATTTTCATAAACATTAAGATGCGGGAAAAGAGCATAACGCTGGAAAATGGTGTTAAGTTGCCTTTTGTGAGGCGGAACACCGTTTATTTTTTTACCTTCAAAAAGCACGTCGCCGGAATCAGGCTCCTGAAAGCCTGCAATCATACGAAGGGTAGTAGTTTTACCGCAACCTGAGGGACCTAAAAAGGTTATGAATTCTTTGTCGCGTATGTACAAATTCATATTTTCAATAATCTGTTGGCCATCGAAGGCAACAGAAATATTTTTTAATTCAATGATATTGTTAGACATCATAGAACCCCCTTGTAAAGTAATAGAATGAAATTGTTTCATTCAAAAGAAAAAACCACCTACCCAAAGAGCACCTGAAAATGCTTTCTTCAAATTGGTGAATTTTTATTTTGTCCGTGGCATCAACAAAGCTTGAACCCGTGACGGCTGACACGAAATATTAATTTACTTAAACTAAATATATATACAATTATAGAAAAAGTCAATAACTTTTTAAAAATGTATAAAAATATTTTTTATTGTCGAATTATACGCAATAAAGCAGGGTGTCCCAGGCGGGGATATAAGGGTGGTGCCTGAGGTGGATTTTATAGTTGGGATTTAGTTTGTTTATGAGTATCGGCAGGGTGAAAATATCACTGCATTTGTGGTATACGGCTACATTTAATTTGGGCTTGAAATCAGCTAAAATGTTGCCGCTTACAGAAAGTATTTCGTTTTCACAGCCTTCCGCATCAATTTTTATATATGTAGGCTCAATTCCATCACACAAGGTGTTAAGTGTAACAGAATTTGTAGGGTGGTCACCACCGATTGCAGATTGCCTGCCGTGAAGGTCCGAAAAGCCCACAACACCATCAATGTCAGTAACGGCAGAATTAAAGGTTTTGAAGTTTTTGAGCGCTTTGCAATGCTCTGTTAATTTATTATATGATTTTGTGTCAGGCTCAGCACAAACAATGTTTGAATATTTCCCGTTGGTGTAGCTTAAAAATGTATCTACTGTGTCACCTCTGTAGGCGCCTATATCAACATAGCTTTCTTCCCGGGTGAGCTTGAGAATATTATTGAATGCTTCATTTTCCGGAGTTGTTATTTCCCTTAAAACCGATAATTCTCCGCCAAATAAAAAATTTATGTAGCCTGCAAAAATTTCCTTTGAAAAATCATCCGCCATAAGACTATATGCAAGGTCGATTTCTTCCCTGTGATTTTCAAGAAAAGCTCTGTCAAAAATTTCTGTACCTATAACAGGTACAACAGGCACTAAAACACGATGCTTTTCGGCTGTTTTATAAATATTATCCATAACATCGGGTATAGAAGTACCGAAGGTGATTATAACAGTAAAGGATGGATATTTTTCCTCGAAAAATGCAAGTGGCATTACCTGGAAACCACGGAAAACTCTGTTTCTTACAAAGGTACTGCTTGCGGTAACACCTGAAATTTCAATGTTCTTTTCAGCTAAAATGTCAAGCACCTTATCGGCACCGTTTCCGGTACCGTACATAATTATAGGTTCTGCTGTGTTTTTCAGCTTTTCCCATACAGAAAACTGTTCAAGGTTGAAATTCATAGTGTATCTCCACAAGGTTTTTTATTATTATATCACATTGATTTCACGAATGCAAAATCATGTAGCATTAAGTTTTAAAAAGATTAAAAACATTGCAAAAAAATTTAAAAAGGGGTATACTGAATAAAAATGTTGAATGGGTCTGTTATTAATGTTGATGATGGGAGATTGTGCTATGAAAAAGATTTTAACACTTACGATTATGACATTAGCAATATTTTGTTCTGCGCTGTATATAAAGGCTCCGGTTGTTGTTATTGCCAGCGCGGAAAATCAGAATGTTTTAACATTTGAATTGAATGAGGATGGTAAAACATATTGTGTTACCGATTGTGATGAATCCGCAAAAGGTGAAGTTGTTATTCCTTCAACGTACAATAGCTTACCGGTAACAGAAATAGGTGAAGGCGCTTTCTATTGGTGTACAGGAGTTACCTCCCTTTACATACCGGACACAGTTTTGGTTATAGGGAATGGAGCATTCTGTGAATGTATGGGAATGGCTGAAATTACTATTCCTGACAGTGTAACAATTATAGGGGATGAAGCTTTTAACGGATGTACACAACTTGCTTCAGTTACAATTCCTGACAGTGTAACAAGAATAGGAGAGCATGCTTTTGCTTGTTGTGAAAGCCTTACCTCAATTATAATTCCCGATAGTGTAGTAAGTATAGGTGAGGAAGCATTCTATGGTTGCACGAGCCTTACCTTAATAGAAATCGGTAATGGCTTGAAGAATATGAGTTGGGGCATTTTTTCTAATTGCGAAAGCCTCGAGTCAATTACAATTCCGGAAAATGTTACAAGCATAGGCATAAATGCTTTTGAGTATTGCAAGAATCTGGAGAGAATTATAATTCCCCATAGTGTTATAACTATAGAGGAAAATGCTTTTGATCATTGCTCAAATCTTATGTACATATTTTATACGGGTACACAGGAGCAATGGGATTCAATTGGTATAGAGGACGGAAATGCCCGTTTAAAAAATGCTTATGTGCATTATGGCTGTACAGACCATGTTGTGTCAGATGTGTGGCTAAATGACATGGATTATAATTGCCTTAGTGGGGAGTCAGGTGAATTGTATAAACATTGCAAGTATTGTGAATATGTTTTTGATATTATGACTATTCCATCGGGACATGTGTACGAAAACGAAATTTGTATTATCTGTAATTATTGTGATTATGACTACGAAATAATAAACAATGAAATAACTATAACAGGCTATAATGGGTCAGATACGGAAATTACTATTCCGGCATACATAGGAGGTTATCCTGTAACAAGCATAGGCGACGCTGCTTTTTTTTGTTCCAGGGTTACTTCTGTGGTGTTACTTCGCGGGATGCAAAGCATAGGAAATAATTCGTTTAAAGAAGCCCATAACCTTTTATCGATTACAATACCTGATGGTCTGAAAAGTATTGGTGATTATGCATTTGAGGGATGTAGAAAACTTGAATTGATTACGATACCCAGCAGTGTAACAAATATAGGTGAGTGTGCTTTCATTCTTTGTGATAATCTTGATAAAATTAATGTTCACAACGGAAATGCGAATTATTCTTCTGTAAACGGAGTTCTATTTAATAAGAATAAAACTCAATTGATAAAAGTGCCTTGTAATACAGTTGGTGAATATTTAATTCCCGAAAGTGTAACGAGTATAGAAAAAGTAGCCTTTTTGTGTTGCGAAAAGATTACATCCATAGATATACCGGATACTTTAACAAGTATAGGTGAGGGTGCTTTTTCCGGTTGTATCAATCTATTGTCAATATCACTTCCGGATGGTATAACGAGCATAGAAGAAAGTGTTTTTTATTGGTGTGTAAAACTTGAATCAATAAAACTTCCGTCAAAATTAAAAAGTATTGGAGAATCAGCATTTGAGAGTTGTGTCGGTATAAAATCTATTGAGATACCCGAAACTGTGACAATTATAGATGACGGTGCTTTTTATTCTTGTATGGGACTTGAATCGGTCAGAATACCTGAAAGAGTAACGCATGTAGGTAATGGTGCTTTTATGTTTTGTTCAGCACTTGATGAAATAATTTTCTCGGGAGATGCTCCATCCTTTGAAGAAAGAACCTTCGCGTTTACAGTAACTAATGTTTATTATCCCGTCAATAAATCTGGTTGGAGTTCTGTTGTTGGAAATGATTATGGTGGTACTCTTATATGGGTTTCGGATTCGCGTTTGAAAATTACAACGCAACCAACATCTGTGAGAGCTTCAAACGGAAAACTGGCAACAGTAACAGTAAAGGCAACAAGTGATGGTTTAACATACAAATGGTATTATAAAAATGCTGATTCAGCAGAATTTGTGTATACACCAACATTTAAGAGTAATACATATTCTGTGCAGATGAATTCAACAAGGGCAGGGCGTCGAGTTTTTTGCATAATTACCGATAAATATGGTAACTCTATAAAATCCAAAACAGTAACTCTTTATATGGGGAATTGTGTGAATATTACAGTACAGCCGACATCTGTAAGAGTAGCAAACGGAAAAGAAGCAACAGTAAAAGTCAAAGCAACAGGTGACGGATTAACATACAAATGGTACTATGCTAATAAAGGGTCAAACACATTTGCGTATACTTCAAGCTTTAAAGGTGACTCATATTCTGTAAATATGAATTCTACAAGGGCAGGTCGTAAGGTTTATTGTGTGGTTACAGATAAATACGGAAATTCTGTTAAAACCAATACAGTAACCCTGAATATGGGGAATTGTGTGAATATTACAGTACAGCCGACATCTGTAAGAGTAGCAAACGGAAAAGAAGCAACAGTAAAAGTCAAAGCAACAGGTGACGGATTAACATACAAATGGTACTATGCTAATAAAGGGTCAAGTACATTTACATACACATCAACCTTTAAGAATAATACATATTCGGTTAGTATGAACTCAACAAGGGCAGGCCGTAAGGTTTACTGTGTGGTTACAGATAAATACGGAAATTCTGTTAAAACCAATACAGTAACACTTAATATTGCAAAGTAAACATATTAAATAAAGGTTCAACGGCATTGTGTTTGAAAAAAACACAATGCCGTTGAATTTTTATTTTGTGGTTGTTATATCCATAAGCCGTTGTGGTTGCGCAAGCCTACAGTAATTTCATATTGAATCAAAGCTTTTTCTGCTTTGTATCTGTGGAGATTTTCGGCGGCAGAAAGCTTTTCTGAGTTTTTCTGCACGGTAGTGGCGTTCTTTTTTCTTATAGAACGTATTCTCCACCAATGATATTCAATTTGTGCTGCAAGTGAAATCTGATTAAATGTCATCATAAAAACTCCTTTTCTTAAAATTAGAACACATATTATGCTGAATTGTGACACATATTGTGTTCTTTGATTATTATTATACATATATCTTGTGTCGATAATTGTCTTATTACGGCAGATAAATAAAATTTTTAAAATTTTCAGGGGCATAATAAAAAAATAACACATATTTGCAGTTATATTGTTACTTGTAATAGATTTTTGTTTATGATAAAATAATTGGGAACCATATGTGTTCTGAGAAGGATGCGATTTTATGAAAATATATAAAAGTGTAGCAGAGCTTGTAGGGAATACACCTCTTTTACAGCTTTCAAATATTGAAAAAAACGAAAAATTGGATGCAACCTTGTTGTGTAAGCTGGAGTGCTTTAACCCTACCTGTAGCGCTAAGGACAGACCTGCTGCAGAAATGATTTATGATGCAGAGCAAAAGGGCATATTAAAAAACGGCTCTGTTATTATTGAGCCTACAAGCGGTAATACAGGGATAGGCCTTGCCGCAATCGGCACTTCAAAGGGCTATAAGGTTATAATTGTAATGCCTGATACAATGAGTAAAGAGAGAATAGCTCTCACAAGAGCCTATGGTGCAGAGGTTGTTTTAACAGACGGCGCTTTAGGTATGAAGGGCGCTATAGCTAAGGCAAATGAGCTTTCAAAGGAATATGAAAATGCCTTTATTCCTGATCAGTTTTCAAACGAATCAAACCCCCTTGCCCACTACAAAACAACAGGCCCCGAAATATGGCGCGATACCGACGGAAAGATAGATATTTTTGTTGCCTGTATCGGTACGGGTGGTACTCTTTCAGGCACAGGCAGGTTTTTAAAAGAGAAAAATCCTGATATTAAAATTGTTGGTGTTGAGCCCCAGAAATCACCTTTACTTACAAAGGGAGTAGCAGGGCAACACGGCATACAGGGTATTGGTGCAAATTTCATTCCCGATAACCTTGACAGAGACATATATGACGAAATAATTGATGTGTCAGATGAAGATGCTTTTAGTTGCGCAAGGCTTGTGGCGGCTACGGAGGGCGTTGCGGTAGGTATATCCTCAGGTGCGGCTGTTTTTGCCGCAATGGAGCTTTCAAAAAGAGCTGAAAATAAAGGGAAAACAATAGTGGTGCTTTTGCCTGATACAGGTGAAAGATATTTGTCTGCATCACTTTACGAGGAGTAAATTATGGATAAATTTTTAGAGTCAATGGGGCTTATAACAGGCACAGTTAAAAGCCTTGAAGAAATAAGTGACAGCTGTTTTCTGAAAAATGATAAGGACAGACAGCTTATTCCAAACAGAAAAGAAGTTATAAAGGTTATAAAGGATTTGCAATCTTTGCTTTTCCCCAACTATTTCAAACATAGTGAGGGTAGTGAAAATGTGCTTTCACAGACAGAATTGCTTCTTAATATTTACAGCAGACTTGTTGCACAGGTTGAGGGTGCTTGCCAGTTTAACGGCACACAGATGTGTTGCAGTCCTGCAGAAATCTGCGATAAATTCATAAACGAGCTTCCAAATGTTAAAAAGCTTCTTATTAAGGATATTGAAGCTATTTATGAGGGTGACCCTGCGGCAAAATGCCACGAAGAGGTGCTTATTTGTTACCCCGGGTTTTATGCTATTTCAATCTATAGAATTGCCCATGTGCTTTACACACTCAAGGTGCCCCTCATTCCCCGTATTATGACAGAATTTGCCCACGAAAAAACAGGTGTGGATATCCACGCAGGTGCAACAATTGGTGAATATTTCTGTATTGACCACGGCACAGGTATTGTTATTGGCGAAACTACAACAATCGGCAACAGAGTTAAGATTTATCAGGGTGTTACATTAGGTGCAAAAAGCTTCAAGCTTGACGAAAACGGCAACCCTGTTAAGGATATTAAGCGTCACCCCGATATCGGCAACAATGTGGTTATTTACGCAAATGCAACAATCCTGGGCGGTGATACCAAAATAGGTGATAACTGTATAATAGGCGGTAACACCTGGCTCACAAGCTCCGTAGAAGAGGGTAAGACAGTTTACTACTCGAATTAAGTTTTTACATAAATATAATGCCCCTGCTCATTGAATGCCAATGAACAGGGGCATAAATGTTTATTTAGATTTTAACTGCATCTCTAATTTTAATTTTGCCGATGAACGGAATCTTGAGGAAGCCGTTGCACATATCGTCTTCAAAGGTTAATTCAACATCGATATCCTTGCCGGGAAGGAGTGATGTTGTTGCCTTTGCTGTAAGGGTGTTGCCATCCTCAGCAACGTCTGAAAGTTCGAAATCAGGTATACCGAAGTCTGCGCCTACAAGCTCAATTTCCATCTCGTATTTGCCATTCTCGTTTTCAAGTTCGAATATTGCATCTCCCTTGAAAAACATATTGTTGATTTTGGCTTTATACTTTCCTATACCTATCATTTTTATTCCCTCCCCAAATTATATATTATTTAATCCCTGCCGCATAGCGGAGAATTTCACGGGCATCGCTTGTTTTAATGCCTGCTGTGCCGTCAACGTTTGCTGTTGAACGCTGTGCAGATGTTAAATCCTTTACAAGACCTGCGGCAATGCACAATGCAAAGCGTGCATCGTATGTTGTGCGTACGCCGTCGCCGTCTATATCTCCCTTAAGAGAGAAGTCGTTGTTTGTGGTAACCACAAAGGTATCGGGGTAAGTAAGTGTTGTTCCTACAAAAGCCGCCTGAGGAGCTCGTGTTCTTTCAACAAGAGTGCCACCCCTCATTACATATATTTTTGTAGCGGTAGGAATTGCGCTTGAACCTAATTTACCGAATTCAATAACAGATGCCTTAGGAAGAGTGTATTCCTTACCATCCTTCATAAATGCTATTTTATAAGCAAGCATTTTTGCATATCTGCAAGGGAGCAAGTCTGAATAAGTGCTGTTTGATAATACCTTTACTGATAAATCTAACTTTCCGCTCTTAGGGAAAGCACCTGCAGAGTCGTGAATTACTGTATTTGTAGCAATATCTGTAATTGTACGGGGCTCTGATTTTAAGTATTTTGTAGGTAAGTGAAGGTCTTTAACATAGCGTTCAGCAGGTGAACCTTTTACATAGTAAATACCCTTTGTGGTGTAGTAGAAAACATTGTCGTCTGAATCTATACCGCCTACCAAAGCATCTCTACCAATAGTTTTTAATGTGTAAGGAAGGTGTATTTCTGCAAGGCTTCTGCAATTATAAAGAGCCCTGAAGCCTAAAAGCTGAAGATTATCACTGAGCCTTAAGGATTTAAGATTCCAGCACATTTCAAAAGCAAAGGCGCCAATTGAACGCACATTGTTGTACATCTTAACATTTTCAAGCAGGTAGCAGTAATAGAATGCCTGGTCAGCAATTGTAACAACGCTTTTAGGAACTGTGAAGCTACCGCCTCTGCCGGCAGGGAAAGCCATAAGAGTTGTTTTGTCTTTGTTATAGAGAATGCCATTAACACAAGTGTAGTATTTGTTTGCAGAAGAAATTGCAATTTCCTTCAAAGCAAGGCTTGAATCAAAAAGGCCTGTTTCAATATACTCAACATTTGCAGGAAGCTCAATATACTCTAAGGTTTTACTGTCACCAAAGGAAGACTGTGCAAGGTATGTAACAGGATAACCTTCTATTGTAGCGGGAACAATAATCTTTTTATCATTGCCTGTATATCCGGAGATTGCGACTGTTTTTCTGTCTCCTTCGTCATATATGTCGTATATAAGATCCTTAAGGGGTGCCGTTACAATATCGGTTGAAGCTGTTGCAGTAACATATGCTGTTTTGTCAGGGAATACAAAGCAACCAAAAACGAATATTGCTACCAGCAATAGACAAAGCACTTTTACCTTTCTCAAAAATATCACTCCTATTTTAATGGATATTATACTACAATAATTATAGTATAGTTTCAATGTAAATTCAATTGTGATGTTTACACAAAGAAATCTCACAACTTTTGTTGTAAAAAACAAAAAGCAAAGCCTCGAAGATAACTTCGAGGCTGAATTGCTTTGTAAAATCCTATTTTACTTAGATAGCGCGGGTAACCTTACCGGAGCGCAAGCAGCGTGTGCAAGCATATACTCTCTTTGGAGAGCCGTTAACGATAGCCTTAACTCTCTTTACGTTTGGTTTCCATGTTCTGTTTGAACGTCTGTGT
>JAZSCV010000072.1:0-30738 GCA_045530855.1 Acutalibacteraceae bacterium | reverse complement strand
AAGGTATGGTTTTTATTTCGGTAAAAGCACATGCTCTTTTATGACATACCCGCGTTATGTGAATAACCTTATGTTGTATTTGTTTTGCGACAGTTGAGCTATGTGTTTTTCGTGCGTAGCTTCGGCTGCGCATTTTTTGTTTGTGGAGGAATATTTATGACAGAAGAGGAAAAAAGAGTTAGAGTTGTACAAGAAAATGTATCATATGATTTTCAATGCAGCAACAGACGTTATAGAGAGAACAGGTAACGATATTTCAAAGCATATTCTTATTAAAGCCCAACAATGCGCAGAAGAAATATATGTGAATGGGTAAAATTTAAAGGTAGCGCAAAAATCTTTGCGCTACCTTTATTTAATCAATGAATTTATCCATTAACGTATATCCTACTTCAACGAAGTTACCTGTAGCTTTTGCAGTTGCTTCTGTAAAGGATTCTATTCCGTTATCTGTTGCTTTTGATTTCTGGTAAATCATATATGGCACCGGATCGGAAGCATGTGTCATTGTTACAATTGGTGTAGGATGGTCAGGGAGAACCATTATTTTATAATCATCATATTTATCAAGGGCAGGTAAAAGCTTGCCGAGAATTTTCTCATCAATAATCTCTATTGCCTTAACCTTGTTTTCAGGCTCATTTCTGTGGCCACACTCGTCAGGTGCTTCAAGGTGTATGTAAACAAAATCCTTTGTTTCAAGCTCTTTGATTGCACATTCTGCCTTGCCCTCAAAGTTTGTGTCAATGTAGCCTGTTGCGCCCTCAACATCAGGAGCAGCCATATCAGCACATTTTGCAATACCTTTAAGTAAGTCAACAGCAGAGATGATAGATCCGTCAACACCATATTTATCTTTAAAGTTAGAAAGTGATGGCTTTGTACCTTCACCCCAGAGCCAGATTGAGTTTGCAGGAAGCTTACCCTCTGCAACTCTTTTTTTGTTAACAGGGTGCTCCATAAGGAAAGCATAGCTTTCTTTCATCATATTAACAAGCTCTTTTGCATTCTCACTTTTCGAAAGATGCTCACCGATAACTTTACCGGAAATATCGTGTGGGGGAGTCATTTTACCAAGGTCAAGTGTGCCACCGTGCCATACAAGACAATGACGGTATGCAACACCACCATAGAATTTGTAAATATCATTACCAAAATGCTCTTCAACGCTTTTGATGATTTCTCTTGCCTCTTCGGTTGAAATATCACCTGCGCTGTAGTCGACCATTCTTTTATCCTCGTAATTTTCTTCATCGGAAAGTGTAACAAGGTTTGTTCTGAAAATTATATCTGAATCGAGCATATTTACACCGATGCTTACAGCCTCAAGAGGACTTCTTCCTGTATAGCATTCGTGTGGATTGTAGCCCAAAACGCTCATATTAGCAATATCACTGCCCGGCTTTAAGCCGTCACCAACAGTTTTAACAAGACCAACCTCACCATTTCTTGCAAGCTTGTCAAGTAATGGTTTGTTTGCTAATTCCATAGGTGTTTTGCCGTTTAAGGCAGGAACAGGGTAGTCTGCCATTCCGTCATATAATACAACAACATATTTCATAAAGTTACCTCACTTTTCAATATATTATAATATACAACTTTATGCGCAGTATTGTCAACAAAAAGGCTTGAATTATAAGATGGATTGGAGTAATATATTAGTGTTAAATTTCTTTAAAGGAGAATTGTTATGAAATTACCTATTGCTATTCAGCTTTATTCCGTACGTGACGATATGGAAAAAGATTTTGTAGGCACAATAAAAAAAGTAAAAGAGCTTGGCTACGAGGGTGTAGAGTTTGCGGGGCTTTTCGGTCGCTCGGGCACAGAGGTAAAAGCAATCTGTGATGAAATTGGTGTTGTTCCTGTTTCTGCACACGTACCATATTATGATATGCTTGAAAATCCTCAAGCAGTTCTTAAGGATTATCAGGATATGGGCTGTAAATACGTTGTAGTGCCATACCTTACAGAAGAGTGCCGTCCCGGTACAGAGGGTTGGGAAGCAACTGTTGAAGGTATCCGTAAAATCGGTGAGGCAGCAAAGGATATGGGGCTTCAACTCCTTTACCATAACCACGATTTTGAATTCCTTAAAATCGATGGTGAATATGCTTTAGATATTCTTTACAACACAATTCCCGCTGATTTACTTAAAACAGAGCTTGATACTTGTTGGGTAAATGTTGGTGGTGAGGAGCCGGCAGCATATGTTGAAAAATATTCAGGCAGAGCACCTATTGTTCATCTTAAGGACTTTGCAGGTCAGAAGGGTAACGGTCCTCTTTACAAGCTTATTGGTATTGAAGAGGAAGAAACTGCAGACAACGAAAATACATTCGAATTCCGCCCCGTTGGCTACGGCTGTCAGGATTGGAAGAAGATTATTGCTGCTGCAGAAAATGCAGGTGCACAGTGGGTTGTTGTTGAACAGGATGACCCATCAATGGGTAAGGCACCTATTGAGTGTGCAGAAATGAGCATTAACTACTTGAAAACTTTATAATATCACGCCATTAACTTGTTATAGCCACCTCGCAGTATCTGTATACAGCGTCGGTGGCTATAACTGCGTTTCTGACGCAATCTTATAAAGTTTTCATCCCTGAATAATATAAGTGAACAGGACGCCAATCAAAATAGAATGGTGTCCTGTTGTTTCTATTTCAATACTATCGACTCCACAACCTTAATCATTTCTTCTCTCTGAAAACCAAAAAAGATAAAGTTGTAATTACTGTATATATCATCTTTGGGTTGTAAGCTTAAAATATATCTGTTACCCACATCCTCGTGGAAACTGGACCAGCCCCAACCTTGCATGCTATCGTTTTGCGCGTGAATGTAGTAATTAATACCCGGAGCACCGTATGGCATAATGTTTGTAAACAAAGCAAAATATGTGTACCACATTGCAAAGTCTTTAGGGTTCAAAGGAACTCTGTGGTCCGCCCATTTTTCGTCTATTGAATGGAGGAGTTTTGTGTATAGCTTATTATCGGTATACATTTTGTCAGGGTCAATACCCATATACTCTACGCCTTTTTTTATTATAGGATTGAAATAAGGGAATCTGTAACCACCGGCATTTATGCCAAATACACCATTTTCCTCATAGAAGCTTTTTATAGTGCTTTTATCTGTTGGCAAGTATGTTATGTAAAGCTCTTTGCCATCCTCAAAGATAATTTTATTGCCTGTTTCAATTTTTTCGTTGGTGTATTTACCCAATGTTTTGTCTATGTAAACATCTGCATATTGACCTTTGAAATTAGCTTTTTGCTTGTTGTTTACAGCTATATCAATCAAACCGCAAAGAGAATATAAATATCCGTCATTGCAATAGTTATGGTATGCAACTTTTATTGGCACAATAAGGTAGGCAATAATACCTATCACAAGTAATATTGATAGTGTAATTGAAAGTGTTTTAACAACTGCTTTTTTCTTGCTTTTTTTTATTCTTTTGTTTGCCTTTTTTACAGCACTTTCAATATCTTCATCTACAACAGGAGCAATATCAGGTGTAGCCTGAAGTTTTGTTAAATCAGCTTCGCAAATAGGGCAGGACTGTAAATGCTCTTCAACAGCCTTCATAGATCCTTCACCACAAACCTTGTCTATGTAAAGAGGCAGTAAATCTTTTATAATCTGACAATCGAGTTTACTCATTACTATTCATCCTTTCTGTAATCTGTTGCTTTGCCCTGTGGTATGTAACCCTTGCCCAACTTTCAGTTTTTCCGAAAACCTCGGCAATAACCTTGTAAGAAAAATCACCAAGAGTTTTCATATAAAAAACCTCTTTGTATGGTGATTGTAATTGTGTTGAAACAGATAAAATACGTTTTACTTCATCTGTGCTTATAACATTATCTTCAACATTACGATCGTCAACAAGATTTATTATGCTATCAATGTTTTCTGTTGGTTTTCTTCGTTTACTGTTTACAAAAATATTGTGAGCAATACGGCAAAGCCAGGTTTCTATTTTGCATTGATGGTTGAATTTATTGTAACTATTCAAGGCCTTATAAAATGTTTCCTGAGTTATTTCCTCTGCCGTTACCTCGTCAAGGCAAAGTGAACGCGCATAGCCCTTAACATATTGGTAGTATTTTCTGTAAATTATTTCAATATCATCCAAGCCATACACATCCTTTCTCCTAAGAGTTTTACTCTGACCGGTCATCTGTTAGACACATCAATGTGGAAAGTGTTACAAAAAAATTGCCACCATTAAAATTTCTGGAATTTTAATGGTGGCAAATAATTATATTTTATCTGTTTAAGATAAGTTTTGTAAGCTCTACAGGCTCAACGATTGTGTCGCCCTTGTAAACTCTCATGTTACCTGATGCGATTTCGTCAATAAGAATAACTTCGTCATTATTGTAACCAAATTCAAATTTGATATCCCAAAGGTCAAGGCCGATTGTTTTAAGGTCGTCAGCAATAATCTTTGTGATTTTAAGTGTCTGCTCCTTCATGCTTTCGAACATTTCAGGGCTCATAACACCAAGGGCTGCAAGGCCTTCGCCTGTAACAAGCGGGTCACCCTTAGCATCGTTCTTGAATGTGCATTCAACATAACCACCCTCGAGAACTGTACCATCTTCAATATACTCGCCGTAACGACGAATAAAGCTACCTGTTGCAACAAGTCTGCAAATAACTTCAAGACCATGACCGAAAACCTTACCCGGAAGAACTTCCATAGTTGCGTTTTCAACGTCAGCACTTACATAGTGTGTCTTGATGCCTGCTTCCTTGAGCATATCGAAGTAGTAAATTGATGTTTTAAGGTTTTCTTTACCGATACCATCGATTTTAAGACCGACACTATTTTCGCCCGGATCAAAAACACCGTCTTTACCTGTGCAATCATCCTTGAACTTAAGAAGAACATTACCGTTCTCAAGCTCGAAAACGTCTTTTGTTTTACCTTCGTAGAGTTTTTTCATAATAAATCTCTCCTTCAATTACTACTTTTGGTAGTTAATATACTTTTATTACATATAGAATTTTAATGCTCATTTAAGATAATGTCAAGAAAAATAATTTAAAAATTTTTATATGTTAAAATGTTCTAAAAATTTGTTATAAATAGGCTGTTTTGAAAAGGCTTTTTTGTGTAAATTTTAAAGGCTTCCGTTATTAACTTCAACGGAAGCCTTACACTTAGTCTTTAAAAGAGTATTTTTCTGCGTATTCGTAATATTGCTGTACGAAATGCTCTTTATCTTTTTTAATTTTCTTTCCTGATGCGTGGTGATTCATGTTGTTGTCTTTTGCATCAATAATAGACAATGCAATATTTGAGCAATGGTCTGATGTTCTTTCGAGGTTTGTAAGAAGGTCTGACCATACAAAGCCCGCTTCGATAGTACATTCACCGCGTTGTAGTCTTTGTATGTGACAATCACGAAGATACTCCTTAAGCTCATCTATAACCTGTTCCAGAGGCTCAACCTTTGCAGCTAATTCGTAGTTATTCTCTTGGAAGGCTTCAAATGAGAGGTCGAGAATTTCTATAACAGCATTTATAATATGCTTAAGCTCTTTTCGTGCATCAAGTGTTAAATCTATATTTTTTTCTTTAAGCTCCTCAGCAGCCTCAACAATGTTAACACTGTGGTCTGATATTCTTTCAATATCACCAATAACCTTTAATAATACAGCAGATAAACGGCTTTCTTCGTCACTGACAGAATGTGCACTGAGCTTTGCAAGAAAAGTTCCCAAAACGTCTTCGTACTTATCTGCAAGCTTTTCAGCCTTGCGAACCTTTTCTGCAACCTCTTCATCGTAGTTATCGAGTAAATCGAGGCTACGCTTATATGCTTTTATTGTGGTTTCTGCCATTTTATCAACAAGCATTTCGCATTGGTTGAGCGCAATGGATGGTGTAGCAAGAAGCCTTTCGTCAATCTCGATTTTGAATTCCTTTTCATCCTCTGTTTGTGGTACAAGCTTGTATGCCATTTTTTCAAGTAATGCAGATGCAGGGTAGAGGATTGCTGTACAGATAACATTAAAGCAGGAGTGAGAAACAGCGATTCCGAAATGTGTAGCAGCATTATCCAATAATACAGGCTTTAGTATGCTTGATACAAGACTAAATATACAAAGACAAACGATAGTACCGATAACATTAAAAGAAAGGTGAACAATTGCGACTCTTTTGCCGTTTTTGTTTGTACCGAATGAGGAAAGCACGGCTGTAATACATGTACCGATATTCTGACCCATAATTATGGGGATAGCTGCACCATATGAAACTTGTCCTGTTGCGGACAATGCCTGCAAAATACCAACAGAAGCAGAGCTTGATTGAATAATCGCAGTTAAAACTGCGCCTACAAGTACGCCAAGGATGGGGTTTTTAAACATTATAAAAAGATTCTGGAATTCAGGAATATCTGCAAGTCCGTTTACCGCACCGGACATTGTATCCATACCAAACATAAGTGTAGCAAAGCCCAAAAGAATGTTTCCTGCATCTTTTTTCTTGGCGCTTTTACCTACCATTGTCATAATGATACCAATAAGAGCAAGAACAGGTGTAAATGAGGTAGGCTTTAAAAGCTGCATAAAAATATTGTCACTCGAAATACCGCCTAAGCTGAGAATCCACGCAGTAACTGTGGTGCCGATATTTGCCCCCATTATAATGCCTATGGATTGTTTAAGTGCCATTATTCCGGAGTTAACAAAACCAACAACCATAACTGTTGTTGCGGATGAGCTTTGTATAACAGCGGTAACACCCATACCTGTGAGGAAGGCTTTTAATTTACTTCCTGTTAGCTTACCTAAAATGTTTTTCAGGCTTCCGCCGGCACGCCTTTCAAGGGATTCTCCCATAAAATTCATACCGAAAAGGAATAAGCAAAGACCGCCTATAAGTGTTAATACATCAAAAATACTCATATCCTCACCCCGAATAAATTATAGTTTAAGTATATATTAGGAAAGCAATGAATATCAATAGTTTATTATTAAAAAACAACTGTGAAAATTTATGCAAAATCCATAACGAACAAATGTTCTTTTTGGTATGTTGTTACATTGATTTTTTTGCTTTCGTTTTGGTATAATACCAAAGGATTAAAATTTTTATAGGAGGTATCGGTGTATGGAAAGAACATATATCGCAATAGATTTAAAATCATTCTATGCATCGGTAGAATGTCTTGAAAGAGGGCTTGACCCGTTAAATGCCAACTTAGTTGTGGCAGACCCAACAAGGACAGAAAAAACAATTTGTCTTGCAGTTTCTCCATCGTTAAAAAGCTATGGTATTCCCGGTAGAGCAAGGCTTTTTGAAGCTCTTACAAAACTAAAAGAAGTGAATACTGTCCGCAGACTTAAATTGCCCGACAGAAAATTTAAAGGGAAATCATATTTTGATGATGAATTAAAAAGCAATCCCGAATTAGAAATATCGTTTATTCAGGCTCCGCCACAAATGGCGTTGTATATGGAATACAGCACAAGAATATATTCAGTTTATCTTAAATATATTGCTCCTGAGGATATCCATGTTTATTCTATCGACGAGGTTTTTATTGATGCTACACATTATTTGAAAAAATATGCTACGACACCTCAGGAGCTTGCTAAAACTATAATAAACGATGTATTAAAAACAACAGGTGTAACCGCAACAGCAGGCATAGGACCAAATTTGTTTTTGTGTAAGGTTGCACTCGATATAACAGCAAAGCATATTCCTGCCGATGAAAATGGTGTGAGAATCGCAACCTTAGACGAGAAAACCTACAGAGAGCTTTTGTGGGACCATACACCAATTACAGATTTCTGGCGTGTTGGCAGAGGTTACGCCAAAAAGCTTGAAGCAAATGGTATGTACACTATGGGTGATGTTGCGCTCTGCTCTGTTGGTGAAAAGAATTCCTATTACAACGAAGACCTTCTTTATAAGCTTTTTGGAGTTAATGCAGAGCTTTTAATAGACCACGCCTGGGGATGGGAGCCCTGCACAATTGCAGATATAAAAGCATACAAGCCTACTACTAATAGTCTTACTACAGGTCAGGTTTTACAAGAGCCATACAACTGTGAAAAGGCAAAGCTTATAGTAAGGGAAATGACAGAGCTTTTAGTTCTTGATTTAGTAGAAAAAGGGCTTGTAACCGATCAGATTGTTTTAACTGTAGGCTACGATATAGAAAATCTTACCAATATAGACATAAGTCGCAAATACCATGGAGAAATTACTACTGACCATTACGGAAGAAAAGTGCCGAAACATGCTCATGGCACAGGAAATCTTGACGGTTACACATCCTCTACAAAAGAGATTGTTAAATGCGCTATGGAGCTTTTTGACAGAATAATTAATGGGGAGCTTCTTGTAAGGCGCATTAATGTAGTTGCAAATCACATCATTCCCGAAAAGGATATTCCCGTACCCGAAGCCGAACAGCTTGATTTATTTACTGATTATAACGAACTTGAAAAACAGCGGAAAGAAAAAGAGGATAATCTGAAGAGAGAAAAAAGTATGCAAAAAGCAGTTATCAATATAAGAAACAAGTTCGGTAAAAATGCAATTCTTAAGGGGATGAATTTCAAGGAAGGTGCTACTACAAGGGAGCGCAATTCACAAATCGGAGGTCATAGGGCTTGAATGATAAATATAAAAGCATATTAAATCAGGTGCATCATCAGTCTGCCGAAAGACCGCGTATGTCTATGCTTGACAGAGCTGCACAATTCAGCTCCTTTGCCGCTTTAACAGGCCACGCAGAGGCAATAAAAGAAGAGGCACGCCTTGTAGATAGTAAATCAGAGCTTAATGAACAAGAGATTTATGAATTGAACACAGAGCTAAATCTTATATGTGAGAATATATACTCAAAGCCACATGTAACAATAACATATTTTGTGCCTGATGAAAGGAAAAAAGGAGGGAAATATGTTACGGTTGATTGTGTAATAAAAGCTATTGATTTAGTTTCGAGAACGATAAAAACAACTGAAAAAAATCAAATAATAAATATTGACGATATACTCGAAATAACACATGTTTAACAGGAGTATCATATTAAGGGTTTATATGCATTAATATGATGCTCCTGTTACTTGCTGTTATGTTTTAAAAATTGCTAAATTATTTTGTTTGAAGAGGCTGTAATTTGTAAGATTTATCATTGATAAAAAAAGAAAAAAGGAGTAGAATCGAAAATGTATTATAAATACTTTATACAAGGAGAGGTAGAAAGTGATTGCATTTGTATTTTGTGCTGTAATAGGGGCCTTTCAGATGTTGTTTTTAAGCACGGTACTAAAGGGTGCTTTGGGTGGCAAAATGAAATCGATGCTCATTTCGCTTTTATTGAAGTTTTTAGTTTATGCTATAGGCTTTGCGGTGCTTTATTTCTTCTTTATGGACAGTATCATTTACGCAGGTGCCGGGTTTGTTGCCGGTGCGCTGATTTCGTTTATAATACTTGCAGTAAAAATGAAAAAAACAGATAAAAACAATACAGAAAAAGGAGATGATACGATTGGGCATGGCGGAACTGATTAAAATCGGTGTAAGTGTAGTTGTTTTTGCCTTGTGCCTTGTAGGTAATCTTCACTTTAAAAGTCTTTTGAAGAATTTTAATCAGCCAGAAGATGTGAAAGCCTTCAAAAAACTTAAAAGGAAAAAAACACTTTGCTTTTCCGGTGTAATAATCAGCATATGGTTTGCTATAGGTGTTTTTGTTACCTGGTTTTCAGGCAAAAAAAGCGGTCTTCATATTGAGTTTTCTATGTTTGGCGAAAGGTCAGGGGTAGAAATCTTAGGAATGAGGCTTTCTGAAACAACACTTATAACACTTGCTATTGTTGTAATTGTTTCAATTCTTTGTGTGCTTTTCAGGTTTTTGGTTTTCCCAAAATTCAAGGAAGAGCCAAAGGGCTTGCAAAACGCTATGGAAATTTGCGTTGAAACAGTTGAAAGCTTTTGTATTACGGCAACAGATAAAAAGGTTGGCAAGAGCCTTGCTCCGTATATGTTTACGGTTGCAATTTATCTTATTTTCAGCGCTGCAACAGAGCTTTTCGGCTTAAGGGCACCAACATCAGACCTTGCGGTTACATTTTCCTTAGGTCTCATAACCTTCTTCTTGCTCAATTACCACGGCTTTAAAAAGCTGGGCTTCGGCGGCAGACTTAAATCTATGGGTGGTGCAGTTCCTGCAATGCGACCAATTATGATACCGTTGAAAATTGTAAGTGATATTGCAGTACCGGTATCATTGGCTTGCCGTCTTTTCGGTAATATGCTTGGCGGAATGATAGTTATGGAGCTTCTTAAGGGTGCTTTAGGCGGATATGCCGCAGGTATACCCGGCGTGGCAGGGCTTTATTTCAATCTTTTCCATCCGCTTATTCAGGCATATATTTTTATTACACTTTCATTAACGTTTATTGATGAGGCACTTGAAAGTCCTCAGGAACATAAAAAAGAAAAAAAATAAATTTAAATATTCGGAGGTAATTTATTATGGCAGCAGCAGTAACAATGCTTGTAGCACTTGGCGCAGGTTTCGGTATGTGTTATGCAACATCAAAGGCAGTAGAGGCAGTAGCACGTCAGCCTGAGGCAGCAAGTAAAATTCAGACAATTCTTCTTTTAGGTTGTGCTCTTGCGGAATCAACAGCAATTTATGCTTTCGTTGTAGCACTTATTCTTTCTGCGAAATAAGGTGAATTAGAATGGATATGCTTACATCTTTAGGTATTACCAAGGATTTACTTGCAGATCTCATTATAAACATCGGCAGTATAGTTGTTCTTTTTGTCATTGTAAAAAAACTTGCATATAAACCTGTGAAAAACTTTATGGATGCAAGAACTGAGCGCATTATGGCAGAAAAGACACAGGCTGAGGCTTTGAATGAAGAAGCAAGCAAAAAAATCGAGGAATACAATGTCCTTTTAACAGAGTGCGAAACTGCAAAAGCAGAAGCAATCAAAGAAGGTGAGAAGCTTGCTCACAAAGAGTCTGAGCAGATAATAACCGAGGCGAAGGAAAAGGCTACGGAAATTATTGGTAAAGCAGAAGCTAAGGCTCAGGAAAAATATAACAGAGCAGTAGAAGAGGCTAACGACTATATTGTTAACCTCACAATAGATGCATCCTCAATGCTTCTCAAAAGAAAAATTAATGATGAGGATAACAAGAAAATAGTTGAGGATTTTCTCAATTCAATTGATGGTGATAAAAATGCGTAAAGCAATAATAAAAATCACCCAAAATATGAGTAACGAAACATACGAGATGCTTTGTAAGGGTATAAACGAAAACCTTGGTACAGATATCGAGTTTGAAAAAGTTTACGATGAAACCCTTGTTGGCGGCTTTGTTCTTAAGCTTGATGGTGTTGTTTATGATCATAGTTTAAGAACACAGCTTAAGCGCCTAAAAAAGCATATTTCAGATTGAAAGGAAAGTTTTTAATGTCTAACGATATTTATAAAACAAAAAGTGAATATCTGAAGCATAAATTGGATAGCTTTACCTTTGAGCCTCTTGTGTATGATTACGGTACAGTAAAATCTGTTGGTGACGGCGTTGCTCGTGTTGAGGGTCTGCAAAACAGACTTTATGGTGAGCTTTTAGAGTTCAAAAACGGTGTTTTCGGTATGGCATTGGATCTTGAAGAGAATGGTGTAGGTGCCGTTCTTTTCGATAGTGCTGATTCCGTAATTGTAGGCGACAGCGTGAGAGGTACAGGCAGAGTTGCAGAAATTCCTGTAGGAAACGCTCTTTTAGGCAGAGTTATTGACCCTATAGGCAGAGCCCTTGATGGCAAGCCTTTGGATGTGCATAACTATTTACCTGCAGAAAGACCTGCTCCCACAATAATTGAAAGACGTCCCGTAAAAACACCTCTTGAAACAGGAATTCTTGCCATTGACAGTATGGTGCCAATAGGCAGAGGTCAGAGAGAGCTTATAATCGGCGACAGGCAAACAGGTAAAACATCAATTGCACTTGATGCTATTTTTAATCAGAAAAATAAGGATGTTATTTGTGTTTATTGCGCTATAGGTCAGAAAGCATCAAACATAGCTCACGTTGTAGAGCAATTAAAGAAAAATGATGCTATGAGCTATACTGTGGTTGTTGCTTCAACCGCATCAGACAGTCCTGCAACACAATACCTTGCACCATATTGTGCTTGCTCTGTTGCAGAGGGCTTTATGAATGTAGGTAAGGATGTTTTGGTGGTTTATGATGACCTTTCAAAGCACGCGGTAGCATATCGTGCAATGTCCTTACTTCTTCACAGACCACCGGGAAGAGAAGCATATCCGGGTGATGTTTTCTACCTTCATTCAAGACTTCTTGAAAGAAGTGCTTGCCTTAGCGAAAAGTTAGGTGGCGGTAGTATTACTGCGCTTCCTATTATTGAAACTATGGGTGGTAACATATCTGCATATATACCAACCAATGTAATTTCTATTACAGATGGCCAGATATATCTTGAAACAGAGCTTTTCCATAGCGGTATAAGGCCTGCTGTTAATACGGGTCTTTCTGTTTCCCGTGTTGGCAGAAGTGCACAGCACGATGCTATGAAAAAGGTTTCAGGTACATTAAGAATTGAGCTTTCGCAATACCGTGAAATGGCTGTTTTCACCCGTTTTGGTAGCGATGTGGATGAATCTACTGCTAAATTACTCAGAAAAGGTGAATGTCTTACCGAGCTTCTTAAACAGGGTAAGGGTAAGCCTATGACACTTTTTGATCAGGTAGCAATTCTTTTGGCATATAAGTCAGACATATTTGAAAATGTACAGGTGAAGGATGTAAAAACATTTGCAGAAAAACTCTTGCAGGAGCTTTATACCACTTGTGCAGATTTTGTGTTCGAAATAAATAATACAGGTAAGCTTTCAGATGATACACAAGTACAGCTTGTGCAAAAAATGTTGGAGTTTAAGGAGAGCCTTAAATGAGCAATGTTAATGAAATAAAGCAACATCTCAAAGCGGTTGAACAAACAAGGCAGATAACAAATGCTATGTATCTTCTTTCAACCTCCAGAATGAAAAAAGCCATGCAGAGTGTGGACTTTAATCTGTTTTATCTTCGTAGGTTAAGAACAACCATAAAGGATGTTTTGTCTAAAACCAAAAACAACGATTTAACCAATCGTTTTATTGAGGATAATGGCAAAGGCTCAGCGGTTTTTGTTGTGGTAACATCAGATAAAGGTCTTTGTGGTGGCTATAATTCAGCTGTTGTTAAGCTTGCTATGGAGAAAATCTCTCAGTATGATAATTATCCCGTTGTAATTTCATTGGGAATAACAGGGGATAAGATGTTCAGGGACAAAGGTATAATTCCTGTTTATTCCTGGTACGGTGCATCACAGCATCCTACAATGAACCTTGCAAGTCAGGTTGCAGAAAAACTCATTGGTCTTTATTCTACAGATGACTATCACGAGGTTTATGTTGTATATACAGAGTTTCTTTCTCCTGCAGTTCAGGAGCCTAAATGTGTACGACTTCTTCCGCTTTTAAGACGAGATTTCCTCGACCTTGAACGAGAGGGTAACAAAACTGCTGAAATGATTTTTGAACCATCAATAGATGTGGTTTTCGACCAGCTTGTTTATCAATATGTTACGGGCTTTATGTTCGACGTTTTTATGCAATCCTCCGCAAGTGAAAATATTGCGCGAATGAACGCAATGCAGAACGCAACCCGTAACGCAGATGAAATGATAAAGCATCTTTCAACAGAGCTGAATGCAGCCCGTCAGCTTCAGATTACAAACGAAATAACAGAAATTTCTGCCGCAGTAGAAATGGGTGGAATATAAGGATAAGATTATGAGCAAAAAATACAACGGTACAGTAGTTAAAATATCAGGACCTGTTGTTGATGTCAGGTTCGACGATGCACTGCCTCCTATAAATGCACTTCTTTTTATTGAAAATGCAGATAAACATCTTGAGGTTGCAATGCATGTTAACGAAAATACAGTCCGCGCTATTGCGTTGGAGGCAACAGAGGGTCTTTCTTGTGGCCTTTCGGTTGTTTCCGATGGTGAGGGTATAACCGTACCCGTAGGTGATAGTGTTATAGGTAGGGTTGTGGATGTTTTAGGCAGACCTATTGATGGTAAGGGTGAAATTTACTCAGACCACAGGCTTCCTATACATCGTACTGCACCTGCACTCAGTGAACAAAAGCCTGCAACAGAGGTACTTGAAACTGGTATTAAGGTTATAGACCTTCTTGTTCCGTACACAAAGGGCGGTAAAATCGGCTTGTTCGGTGGTGCCGGTGTTGGTAAAACAGTTCTTATTATGGAAATGATTCATAATGTTGCTGTTAACCATGGTGGCTATTCCGTATTTACCGGTGTTGGTGAAAGAAGCCGTGAGGGTAATGAGCTTATGAGCGATATGCAGGAAAGCGGTGTTATTAACAAAGCAATTCTTGCCTTCGGTCAGATGAATGAGCCTTCAGGAAGTCGTATGAGGGTAGCCCTTACAGGTCTTACAATGGCAGAATATCTTCGTGATGAGAAGAATCAGGATGTTCTTCTTTTTGTTGATAACATATACAGATATGTTCAGGCAGGTAACGAGGTTTCCGCTCTTTTGGGCAGACTTCCGAGTGCTGTTGGCTACCAGCCAACCCTTGCAAATGAATTAGGTGCATTAGAGGAGCGAATTGCATCTACAAAAAACGGCTCTATTACATCTGTTCAGGCAGTTTATGTGCCTGCAGATGACCTTACAGACCCCGCTCCTGCAACAATATTTACTCACCTTGATGCAACAACGGTTTTATCAAGAAGTATTTCAGAACTTGGTATTTATCCTGCAGTTGACCCGTTGGAGTCATCAAGCAGAGCCCTGGAGCCTGAAATAGTGGGTGAACTTCACTATAGTGTTGCCCGTAAGGTGCAGGAATGCTTGCAAAGATATACAGAGCTTAAGGATATTATTGCAATTCTCGGTATGGAAGAACTTTCCGAAGAGGATAGAGCTATTGTTTACAGAGCTCGTAAAATACAGAAATTCCTTTCTCAACCAATGAATGTTGCGGAAGGCTTTACAGGTGTTAAGGGTAAGTTTGTACCTTTGGCTGATACAATAGAAAGCTTCCGTCAGATAGTAGACGGTGAGGCAGATGATATACCTGAAGCAGCTTTCTTTATGGTGGGCGATATTAACGAAGCCCGCCAAAAAGCAAAAACACTTTAATTTTATTTGAGAGGCGGTGGCTGAATGGCTGAGTTTATATTAGAAATGTTCACTCCCGAAAAGCAGTTCTTTTTAGGTAAAGCGGAGTCCTTTGTGTGTACGCTTGCGGATGGTGAGCTTTGCGTGCTTGCAGGTCATCAGCCCTTACTTGCCGCATTATCTCCCGGTGAGGTTCGTCTTAAGGTTGGCGGTGAGGTTAAAACGGCATATGTTGCCGACGGCTTTATGGAAGTACGCCCCGACCATGTTATGGTGTTCTCTCATATTTGCGAATGGCCGGAGGATATAGATGAGGCACGTACAAAACGAGAGATTGAAAAAGATAAAGAACAGCTTCGTAATGCAGAAAGCCTTTCTGAGCACAGAAGAAGTGAAATAGAGCTTCAGAGAATGATGGCTATGCTGAAGGTTAAGAATAGAAAAACGAACAGGAAATAATCAATATGCAAAAACTTAAACCAAAGCTTTTTTCAGTAATAAAAAATTATAATAAACAGCAATTCGTTAAGGATATTACAGCAGGCTTTATTGTGGCAATTATTGCATTGCCCCTTTCAATTGCACTTGCATTAGCATCAGGAGCAACACCTGAGCAGGGCTTATATACAGCAATTGTTGCAGGCTTTGTAATATCATTCTTGGGCGGTAGTCGTGTGCAGATTGCAGGTCCTACTGCAGCTTTTGCATCAATTGTTGCAGGTATTATTGCAACAAACGGATTTTCGGGTCTTGTAATAGCTACCATTATGGCGGGTATCATACTCATATTAATGGGTGTATTTAAGTTAGGTAGTCTTATTAAGTTTATTCCCTTTACCATAACAACAGGCTTTACATCAGGCATTGCCGTAACTATTCTGATAGGCCAGGTTAAGGATTTCTTTGGTCTTACCTTTTCTCATTCACCAATTGAAACTGTAGATAAGGTTAAGGAAATTGTTGCGTCTGCAGGTACATTAAACATCGAAGCAACTATAATAGGCGGAGTAACACTTCTTATTCTTATACTACTTCCGAAAGTTCTGAAGAAGATACCGCCATCACTTATTGCTATACTTGTATCTGCACTTCTTGTGAAATTCCTTGATTTGAATGTGCTTACAATTGGTGACCTTTATGAGATTTCTTCAAAACCACCAATGCCGTCGCTTCCGGAGTTTTCTTTTGAAACAGTTAAGGCTGTTGTTCCTGATGCATTTACAATTGCAATTCTTGCGGCAGTCGAAAGCCTTCTTTCTTGTGTTGTAGCAGATGGTATGGTAGGTAGTCGCCATAACTCTAATATGGAGCTTATCGCACAGGGTGCAGGTAATATCTGCTCTGCACTTTTCGGTGGTATTCCTGCAACAGGTGCTATCGCAAGAACAGCGGCAAACATCAAAAACGGAGGCAGAACACCAATTGCCGGTATGGTACATGCAGTTGTTCTCCTTTTGGTACTTCTCGTGCTTATGCCTCTTGCTTCATACATACCAATGCCTGCAATAGCCGCAATTCTTTTTGTGGTTGCATACAATATGAGTGAATGGCGCGAATTTGTACATATCTGCAAAAAATCACCTAAAAGTGATGTTATTGTTCTTGTAACAACCTTTGTGCTTACAATAGTCTTTGATCTTGTTGTTGCAATTTGTGTAGGTATTGTGCTTGCAACACTTCTTTTTATGAAGCGTATGAGCGATGAAACAAACGCATACGGCTGGAAAGAAATTGATGAAGCAACAGATAAAGAGAATATAAATCTTAAAGAAATTCCTGAAGGAGTGGCTGTGTTTGAAATAACCGGACCAATTTTCTTTGGTGCGGCAACTAAAATCACAGATGCTATTCTTTCTCACGGTAAGCATAAAAATGTGCTCATTCTCAGGATGAGAAGCGTGCCCACAATTGATGCTACAGGCTTGCATGCTTTTGAAGATGTATTGGAAACGCTTGAAAAGAAAAAAGTTCAATTAATTATATCCCACACCAATGAGCAACCCTTAGGTGCTCTGAAAAAATCGGGCTTATATAAAAAAATCGGAGCAGAGAATTTCTGCCCCAATATAGAAAAGGCTCTTGAAAGAGCAAAACAAATAACTGAATAATAAAATCCCGTCCTGCAGAAACGTAACTCTGCAGGACGGTTAATTTTCAATCTAAATATTTAACAAACGGAATATGCGGATAGCCCTCATCGAGATATTCTTCTCCGCAACGCTCGTAGCCGATTTTATCGTAAAAGCCAGCAGCGCGAATTTGCCCTCCTAATTTTAAAGTTTTACCACCCAATGTTTTAGTGAGCTTTTCTGCCTCAGTCATAATAAGTCTGCCAAGACCTGTGCCGCGGTATTCCTTTAAAACAGCAATTCTGCCAACGTGGTATGAGTTTTCTTCGTCACACCAGAAAATACGGCAGGTAGCAACAGCTTTTTCACCATCGTATATAACAATATGCTTTGCAATTGCATCAATATCATCATATTCCTTTTCAAAGCCTTGCTCTTTAATGAAAACTGTTTCCCTTATAAAACGCGCATCATTAATAATGCCGTCAAAAATCTTAACTTCCATAATTCCTCCGAAAGTAAGTGCCTATAAGTTATAAACAGAAGCAATAATGTCTGCGCATTTCTCAATTCCCAATGTTGAGGTGCTTAAGCAAATATCATAATTTTTAAGGTCGCCCCATTTTCTGTCTGTGTAGAAATTGTAATAGGCAGCTCTTCTTTTGTCTTTGTCTCGTAATCTTCTCTCCGGAGATTGCTCGCTTTCGCCATACTGTTTCACAATTCTTTCGGCACGGGCTTTCATATCTGCATGTATAAAAACTTTAATGCAATTGTGGTTTTCTTCAAGAATATAGTCAGCACATCTACCCACTATAACACAGGGACCTTTTTCAGCAATATCAAGAATTATTCTTCTCTGTGCAAACCAGATATCATCCTGTATAGAGTGTCCGTAGTAGTCGCGGTCGGCAAAAGCATTTGCCAACCAACTGCCGCTTGAAGCATATTCACCACGTTCTTTTACGAATTCTTTACAAAACCCGCTTTCTTCTGCAATCCTTTCAATTAAATCGTGGTCGTAGCAAGGTATCCCAAGTTTTTCTGCAACCAGTTTACCTACTGTTCTTCCACCTGAACCGAATTGTCTGCTTATAGCAATAATCTTATTGTTCATACTTTTGCCTCCTTTATATAATATTTAATTTCTGTTCTAATTAGATTATACATTATAAAGGGGGCGGTGTCAATTATTTACCTTCTTTAATATAGTCAATGGCACTCTTTTCGAGCCTTGAAACCTGTGCTTGAGAGATGCCTATTTCCTCTGCAACCTCCGTTTGTGTCATGCCTCTCATAAATCTCATGGAAAGTATCTTCTTTTCTCTGTCGGGAAGACTTTTTATTGCTTCCTTCATAGATATTTCATCAATCCAGTCTCCGTCTGTTTCATTGGAGCCGATTTGATCCATAAGGTAAATTGTATCACCACCATTTGAATAAACAGGCTCATAAAATGACACAGGGTCAACTATAGCTTCAAGTGCTACAACAACCTCGCTTTTTTCTTTTCCTAATTCCTTGGCAATTTCTTCAACTGTAGGTTCTCTGTTAAACTCGTTGCTTAACCGCTCTCGTACCTGCATAGCGTGGTATGCTGTATCTCTCATTGATCTGCTTACCCGCACCGGGTTGTTATCACGCAAATATCTTCGCACTTCACCGATTATCATGGGTACCGCGTAGGTGGAAAATTTTACTTCGTGGCTTGTGTCGAAATTATCAATAGCCTTCATAAGACCAATGCAACCAACCTGGAATAAATCGTCAGGATTTTCACCTCTGTTTGAAAACCTTTGAATAACGCTGAGAACAAGACGGAGATTTCCTGTAACAAGCTTGTCCCTTGCCGCAGTATCGCCTTGCTTTGCTTTTTCGATAAGAGTTGTTTTTTCTTTTTCAGAAAGGGTTTTCAGATTGTTTGTGTCAATTCCGCAAATTTCAACTTTGTTGTAGTACATTTTATTACTCCTTTTTGTGAAGAATATGTACATAGAAAACAATCTGATGTAAAAATTATTGACCGAATTTATTTTTGTAAACAACCCTTTATTTACCAAATTTTAATAATTGTCTTATTGACTTTTATGGGTTGTGTGGTATAATAAATTCATAATAAATGAACCAAGGAGAGTTTTAAATATGAAAAAGATTTTAAAGGTTATCGGAATTATTGCCGCTATCGCAGCAGCTGCAGCAGCAGTTTATGTAATTATCAATAAAATTAAAGAGAAGACAGCTCCTCAGGGTTACGATGAAGACAATTATGTTTCATGCTCATGTCTTGATGAAGACTTTGTAAGCGAAACAGTTGCTGAGTAAATTAAAAAGATTTTTACGGAGGCACTCCATAAAGGAGATGCCTCCGCTTTTTGTTTTTCGTGGTTTTATCATTACATATTTTTTCATTCTATGCAGATACTAACAATAAAAAATGAGGATGATTAAGTATGATGTTTATAAAGGCTTTTATTGTTGGTGGGTTGATTTGCGTTGTTGGTCAGATATTAATAGACAAAACAAAATTAACCGCAGGTAGAATTCTTGTTTTATTTGTGGTTGTGGGTGTAGCTTTGCAATCTGTGGGAGTTTTTCAATATATAAAAGAGTTTGCGGGTTCAGGCGCAACAGTACCGCTTTTAGGCTTCGGTGCTGCTCTTGCAGAGGGTACAAAGAAAATAATTGATACAGATGGTGCAATAGGTATATTCACCGGCCCTCTCACATCCGGTGCAGGCGGTATAATGGTGGCAGTTATTTCAGCGCTCATTATATCCGTCTTTACAAAACCACGGGCAAAATAAATGTTGATTTTTGCTTAACAAAAAGTTAACATTGTTATGATAAGCTATAACCAATATGTATAATACGGAGGATAATATGGTTTTTGTTTTAGTGGTTGAAGATGATGTTAATTTTAACAGGGCAATATGTTCGTTCTTGGACAGTGAGGGTTATAATGCCGTTGGTTGCCTTGATGCCGGTGAAGCACTTTTCCAACTTGAAAAAATGTCCTTTGATATTATAATTTCAGATGTTATGATGAAGGGTATAGATGGTTTTCGTTTCGCTGAAGAGGTGAGACTTTTTAACAAGGATATTCCTATAATTTTTCTGACTGCCCGTGATGATATGCAATCAAAAGAAAGAGGTTACAAGCTTAACATAGATGACTATATAGTGAAGCCTGTGGAAATGAAGGAAATGCTTTTCAGAATAGAAGCGGTGCTTCGAAGGGCAAATATTGCCAATAAAAAGAAAATAGTAGTTGGTGACCTGGTGCTTGATTCTATCGAAACTGCCGCATATGTGGGCGGTGAAAATATAGGGTTATCAGTTAAAGAATTTAATGTGCTTTTTAAACTTCTTTCTTATCCTAAAAGAACATTCACACGAACACAGCTTATGAATGATTTCTGGGGCTATGAGTCAGAGAGTGCCCCACGAACAGTTGATGTGTGTATCACAAAGCTTCGTTCGAAACTAAGTGGCTGTAACGATGTTGAAATTGTTACGGTGCACGGCCTTGGATATAAGGCGGTGATTTACAATTGAAGAAAACAGATGATTTAGTTAAAAAATACAAACGGGACGATAGACTGAGTTTTTTTCATAATTTCATCTATGAATTCGGAATGGTTTTTTTGATTGTATTTTTGAATGCATACGGTCTTATTGCTATTTACAATAAAATGCTATCCAAAAATATAAGTATACCGATGTTTTCAGTATTCATCATTCTGTTTATTTTATTTGGTTGCTCTGTTTCCAGTATTCTTGTGTATTTTACAAGAGGACGTGTTTATTCTCAGAATATTCTTATGGTTTGCGAGGCGGCGCAAAGGGTAGCTGAGGGTGATTTTTCTATAAGGCTTGCGGAGCTTCCGGGTAAAACATTGAAAACGGAGCTCGATATTCTTAAAGAAGATTTTAACAAAATGGTATCAGAGCTTGCGTCTATTGAACGGTTACGTGATGACTTCGTTGCTGATGTTTCCCACGAAATAAAAACCCCTTTAAGTGTTATCCAAAGCTATGCAGAGCTATTGCAGACTCCGGGTATTGACGATGATACGAAAAAAGAGTATATGGTGCGTATGTCAGAGGCAATACATAATCTGAGTAACCTGGTCTCCAATATACTCAATTTGAATAAGATTGAGAATCAGGATATTATTCAGAAAGAAAAGTTTTTTCTTGATGAGCAAATCCGTTGTGCCATACTTTCATTTGAAGAAAAATTGGAATCAAAAAATATTGAGATAATTGCTAAACTAGATGAGGTTGTTATTAAAAGTAACAAAACAACTTTGGAACTCGTTTGGAACAATCTTTTGTCAAATGCAATAAAATTTACTGATGATGGTGGTAAGATTGTTGTTGAACTCAAGGAAAATGATGACGAAATTCTGTTTTTAATTAAAGACAATGGTTGCGGAATGAGTGAGGAAACTCAAAAACACATCTTTGAAAAGTTTTATCAAGGGGATTCTTCGCATTCTGCTGAAGGTAACGGACTTGGTCTTGCACTTGTGAAACGTATAGTGGATATATTAGATGCAAAAATATATGTAAAAAGTGAATTGAATATAGGTACAGAAATTCAGATAGTCCTTCATAAATAATGAAGGATTATCTGTTCTTTTTAACATAAATTTAACATTAGTTTAAAATTATAGAACATTTGTAGTTTAAAATATGTAGGAAATCATTGTGCGAAAAGGGTCATAAAATGGGGAGAAACTCAAAAAAAAGAGGTCAATCACAACTATCCAAAGAGAGCAAAGCTGCTATTATTGTTCTTGAAGTAGCAGTGTTGTTGACAATAGTGGTAATAATATGCGCAGTATTAAACGGTAATATTATATCAACTATGGAAGAGACTACAAAATATGTTCTTCAAAGTCAAACCACAACGGAAGAGTCACAAAGTAAATCAGATTCATTAATACCGGATTTGATTTTGACGGATCAACAAAGCGCTCCCGAAACTACGGCAGGAAATGATTTTAACTTTTCTATAGATACACCAACACAACCACCACAAAAACAACCCGATGTAAATGCGGAGGCGGACCCGTCATTGTGGAACAAAGAAGAAATAGTAGCAAAGGCAACTGAAGCAATCAACAAAACAAAACTGTATAAAAATAATCTTACAGTTAATCACAAGGAAACCTTTAATGCTACTGTTACCGAATGCTCAGGTGGTAGTATTGTGCAGTCTATAGCCAACGTAATGGTTGGCTGGGTTGTTAAGCCGACAGATGAAACATTGAATTATAATAATGGTTATACTGTTAATACAGAGGGTGAAACCGTACCCATAATTTTGCCCAAACGAGGTAATTTTTATCTTGATGCTCAAGGTGTTACAAGTGCTTCGGCAACACGCAACGGAGGTAACTATATTCTTCGAATAAGCCTTGTTTCGGAAAGCGTTGGAATGGGGCAAGTTCCTACGCATAACGCAGGTGCAATAGGTTACCTTGATACAAATTCCTTTGATATAAGCTTTATGCAGGTGGATAGGGCAGATATCATATATAGCGGCTCCAGTATAGAACTTCATATTAATGGGGATGGCTATGTTACTTATGCAGCTTATAAGGTACCAATGACTATAAACGGTGCTGCACACAGAGGCTCGATAAGTGGCTCTGCTACCTTCGTGGGAGAGCAAACCGAAACTTGGATACTTAATTATTAATGATAAAAAAGTATTTTATAACCGAAAGGACGAAAAGATATGGATTTAAAAGGAAAAGCACTTAATGTTGCTATCAAGCAGGGGATTGAGTATGTAAAAAAAGATTACGATACTAATCTTTTTAAATTGATTTCCTGGGGTAAAAAAATGGTTAAGGATGAGCTTCATCTTAAGGTTCTCACAAAGCTCGAGGAAAGGCTCAGTGACCCTACAAATGTGTATGCGGATTTTGTTAAGCGAATTGTGATGGATACAGATACTGATGTTATCCTCAAGCTTATTCCACCATTTGTTAATGCGGTTATTAAAAGCTACGACAAGCGTCGCGCCGCAATGGAAGAGCATGGATGTAACATTCCGTGGGCAATTCTTATAGATATAACAACTGCATGTAACCTCAAATGTACAGGCTGTTGGGCAGCAGAATACGGCAACAAGCTTAATATGAGCTATGAAGACCTTAATAAAATTATTCAGGAGGGTAAAGCCTTAGGTACATATGTATATCTTTATACAGGTGGTGAACCGCTTGTTCGTAAGGCTGACCTTATAAGAATATGTAAAGAAAATCCCGATTGTCTTTTCCTTACATTTACAAATGGTACTCTTTGCGATGATGCTTTTGCAGATCAACTTAAAGAGGTTGGTAATATGATCCTTACCGTATCCATCGAGGGTAACGAAGAAACAACAGATTCCAGAAGAGGTCAGGGAACATATAAAGCTACGCTTGAAGCAATGGCACGTCTGAAAAAACGTGGCGTTCCTTTCGGCCTTTCACTTTGCTATACAAAGGAAAATGCAGATGTTATTTCGACAGATGAATATGTTGATTTCCTTATAGATAAGGGTGCAATATTTGCATGGCTCTTTACATATGTACCCGTTGGTTGCGGTGCACCTGCTGAGCTTATGGCAACTGCTGAACAGAGAAAGAAAATGTACGATCAGGTGCGTAAGTGGAGATTTGATCAGGTTAAGCAGTTGTTTATGATAGACTTCTTTAACGATGGCGAGTATGTAGGTGGTTGTGTTGCTGCCGGTAAACAATATTTCCATATCAGCGCAAATGGTGACTGCGAGCCTTGCGTTTTTGCGCACTATTCAAACGTTAATATTAAAGATTCTGATAAGCACCTTCTTGATGCTCTCAAGAGTCCTATATTTATGGCTTATAAAGCTCGTCAGCCATTTTCAGATAATATGCTCCGTTCTTGTCCTGTTGTTGACAACCCCGGTGCAATCAAGAAAATTGTTCTTGAATCAGGTGCAAAGTCTACAGACCTTCAGTCACCTGAAAAAATCGAGGACCTTTTCAACAAAACTGTAGACGTGGCAAGAAAGTGGAAAGAAACTGCTGATAAAATGGCACAAGAGCATGGCTTTATTGATTGGCACATCAGGTCAGTTGATATCTATAAAGACTATGAATCTGAATGTGTAAGAGATTTTGATGAATTTAACTGATTTTTGGAGGCAAGGTTTTGGTAATAAATAAACCAATCAAACGAGCCCAAAGTTCATATGAAGTAGGTATAGACTCCTCGGTCATTCAAAAAATGGCCGAGGAGATGGCTTTGCGCGGAATTGGTGTACATAGTATGATGGTTATAAGGCATAATCAGGTTGCTTGCGAGGGATATAGTAAGCCCTATTCTGCGGAAATTCCACATATGGCATATAGCGTAAGTAAAAGCTTTTTGTCAACTGCATATGGTTTTGCACTTCATGAGGGAAAAATATCGCGAGAAACAAGGTTTTTGGATGTTTTTCCGGAGTATGCACCTAAAAAGAAAGATGAAAGTTTAGAAAAACTGACCATACATCACCTCATAACAATGACAGCAGGTAAGCAATCCTCCACAACAGGAATAAATAAGCCTGATAGGATAAAAAGCTTTGTTGAACAAAAATGGATTTTTACACCCGGAGAGAATTGGCGTTATATTAACGAGAATTATTTCGTTGCCTCAGCTATGCTTACGCGGGTTTTAGGTGAAACAATTACAGAATATCTTACCCCGCGGCTTTATGAGCCTTTAGGTATAGCGGTGCCGTTTTGGGAGCATTCCCGTGATGGAGTTGAAGCAGGCGGTTGGGGAATTATGGTCAAAACCGAAGATATCGCAAAGCTTATGCTGTGCTATCTCAATGGTGGTAAATATGATGGTGTGCAGGTCATTCCTGAATTCTGGGCGAAAGAGGCAATAGATAAATTTGCAGACAATTCTCAAGTGGAAAAGCATGCCGATAGTGCCGCGGGTTATGGTTGTGGATTCTGGCGATGTGCAGGAATGGAAAATACATATCGTTGTGAGGGTATGTTTTGTCAATATGGCATTGTTTTTGAAGATTTTGATGCTTGTCTTGTAATGACCTCCGAGCATAGTAATCTCCAAGAAACGCTTGATGTTATTTGGAAATATATGCCGTCTGCATTCATTGAAGAATTAAATGTAAACGAAGAATCTTTAAATGAAATACAGCTTCCGGATAGAAGCCGAACGATCATTAAACCTCGTCAACGGATAGAAAAATTGATTGATGGAAATGTGTATGGTATGCGACGCTGTAGATTTGTGAATTTCATAGGGTTTCCTATAAGTGCTTTCGCTATGCCTGTTGTTTTCTTTGCAGTAGAGCGTGGTGGCAATATGGATAACATTTCATTCAATTTTGTTGATACAGGCTGTTATTTTTTATGGATTGAAGATGGTGGTTTTAAGAATACCCTTTATCTTTCAATGAGCGGTGAAGAAAGCTTACAGAAAATAAAAATTGGTGAACTTGATTTACTTGTAAGGGCATATGCGTTTTGGGAAGATCAAAATACACTTGTGTTACATATCCGTCCTCTTTCTGCCGTTGCTGAAAGAATTTTGAAATTCAATTTTAATGGCGATAAAATCAAAATGTACCCATCATCAAAACCAGGTACAGATGAAAAGGCTAAAAATATAGGGGATAAGCTTAAAAATATTCTTATAGGTAGGTATTTTCATTGGTGGATAGATTTTCTTGTACCCAAGGTTAATAAAATATTGAATCCCATCCATTATGGTAGGGTGAAAAGATAAACACTAAAAACAGTTATCGTTAACCGATAACTGTTTTTTCTTTTGCACAATTATTAATTAATCCCATTATATCTTGTTTTTTTCTTTGATATTTATTATACTTAATTATGTGTGCGGAAGTATTTGTTTCTTCATACATTATTTAATAAGCAATGAGGTATAATAATGGCAGAATACGGCCTTGATTTACAACAAAAAAATAAAAAACACAAAAAGCGAAACATAATTTTAATAATCGCGTTTCTTTGTTTTTCGATTATACTTGGTAGTGTGTCCATGCTCCTTTTATGGAGGTCGTATAACTACGATTTTAATAATATGTTTGTAAAGCAGGATGAAAGCACTACTGTTGCCCCCACAACAACGGAAACAGATGGTGTGTCCTATAGCGGTAATTACGAATTTTTAGTTGCAATTACAGATGAAAAGAAAACAGAAACACTTTTTATGAATCTTATTTCTGTTGATCTTAGCGAAAAGGTAATACGTGTTATTCCCCTTGATAGTGAAATAGCAGACACAAAAACAGGTCTGAGTTGTCACCAATTGTTGATTACCAAAGGTGTAAGACCAACAGTTGAGTTTTTGAATGAGTTTTATGGTATTGGGATTGACCGCTATGTGCTTATGACGGAAAACGGCTATAAGTCTTTCTTCAGAGCTATGGGTGATATTTCTATGAAAATCCCCGAAGATGTCAGGTATGATACAGAGGATATGTTTCTTGAGCTCAATCGCGGTGAGAATACACTAACGCCTGATAAAACATATAAATATATGAAGTATCTTTGTGAATCGTTGAAGGGGTATGAGCGCGCTCAGGCAAATGCTGAAATAGTGGTTGCGGCATTCACTTCCTTCTATACAGCTGAGCGCTTCAATTCTGCAGACAATACATTCTCAATTATAATAGATTATTGTGATACCGATATTTCAATAGTGGATTTCACAAATGCTAAAGATGAGCTTCGTTATCTCTTACCTGCAAGCTCAAAGGAAAAAATGAAGGTTTTTGTTTCTGATAATATAAAGATTGAGGAAACGGAGGAGATTACAAGTGAAAAGGAATAATATTGCTTTTTATGTGGTTGTAGGTCTGATAATAATCTCTGTTGTCGTTTTCGGGTTCGTTTTAGGTCCCGGGAAAAGTATGATAAGAGAGAGCAAGTTTAAAGATTATGCTGCTCCTGTAAGTGGAGCGGGTACAGGCTTTTACAGGCATTGCTATGAAGAGCTTAATGAAAATGAACAGCTTTTTTATCGTGTATTAGTGGCAGAGTTATACACACAGCCTGATAAAATTCAGGTTCCTCAATTGAAGGATGGAGATTTGTCAAAGGTATTCAAAGCCATTTCTTATGACAACCCTGATTTATTTAATTTAGGGCTTAATTGTAAAATGTATGAAAGTGGCAATGATTATTTTTTTGAGCCGGAGTATGCTATTGATTATAAGGTGTATAAGGCACAGCTTAAAGAGGCGCAAAAGGTTGCAGATGATATAATCAGTAGAGCATCAATATATAAAACAGACTACGAAAAGGAAAAATTTGTACACGATTATATTATCGAACATTGCACTTATATGGATCCACAAGAAGAATCCAATCGTAATACAATGTATGGTTGCCTCGTGGAAGGTAAGGCATCCTGTGAGGGTTATTCAAGAGCTTTTCAGTATATTATGAGTAAGCTCAATATAGATAACCGCCTTATTACAGGTGATGCATCCGACGATGGTGAGAAATATATTCCTCATATGTGGAATTTTGTAACCATTGACGGTAAAAGCTATTATACAGATATAACATGGGATGACCCTAAAGGCGATGCAGCAATTCTTCGCCATACATATTTTAATCTTAATACAGAAGAAATTTTAAGAAATCACAAAAACATAGAACAGACAGTTGCTGAATGTACACATTCTGAGCATAATTATTTCGTTAAAGAATTTTTGCAGGTTACCACAGGCTCAGGTGAAGCATTCAAATCTGCAATTTCAAATGGCGTGTTTGCCGCTGTGCAGAAAAAGCAAAAAGGCGTAGAATTCCGTTTCCCAAACATTGCTGTAATGGAGCAGGCAAAAAATTCTCTTTTCAATACGGGTGTAATATATGAGGTATTTGAGGATGCAGGTGTTATTGAAAATGCAGATGAAACAACTGTTGCATTTATGACGGATGATGCAATGAATACTATTTGCATATTTTTTTGAGGTGACTAACTATTATGGATAAAGAAAAAATAGAAAGAGCGGTCCGCGATATTCTTGAAGCAATAGGCGAGGATCCGGATAGAGAAGGCTTAAAAGAAACTCCCAGAAGAGTTGCCAATATGTACGAAGAGGTTTTCTCAGGACTTTCAGAGGATGCCCATGTACACCTTAAATTATTTAATGAAAAAGGTAACGATGAAATGGTTATCGTGCGAGATATACCATTATATTCTATGTGTGAGCACCATCTTCTTCCATTTGTGGGTAAAGCGCATATTGCCTATATCCCTTCAGATGGTAAAATTATAGGTCTTTCTAAGCTTGCAAGAATAGTTAATGTTTATGCAAAACGCCCTCAGGTACAGGAAAGGCTTACAACACAAATTGCAGATTTCCTTTATGATGAGTTAGAGGCTAAAAGTGTTGCTGTAATAATCGAAGCAGAGCATCTCTGTATGACAATGCGCGGAATTAAGGCGGCAGGGTCACAAACGCAGACATCTGCTCTCAGAGGTACTGCAAGAAGCGATGCAAGAACAAGGTCAGAGGTAATGTCTCTGCTTTTAGGTGGTAAATAATGTTTTCGTTTGATTCTTTGCTGCAGAATAAAAAGCATCCCCTTGTTATGGGGATTCTTAATGTTACCCCCGATTCTTTTTCTGATGGCGGTGAGGCTTTTTCTATAGATAATGTAATATCAAAGGTTAATATGTTATGTGATGAGGGCGCCGATATCATTGATGTTGGCGCTTGCTCTACCGCACCCAATAATGAGCTTGTGTCAGAGGAAGAAGAAATACGCCGTCTTAAAGTGTTTTTGCCGTTGGTTGTTGAGTATTCAAAAGTGCCGGTTTCTATCGACACATTCAGACCTGCTGTTGCTGAGTATGCCCTTTCGCAAGGGGTAAGTATCATAAACGATGAAAGCGGACAGTTCAATATTGGAATGGCTGAGCTTGTCAAAACATACAAATGTGGATGGATCTTTATGCACACGGGTAATAAAAACTCCCGTGAAGTTGCAGTGTACAAAAATGGTGTAACAGAAGATGTGCTTTCATTTTTTGCGGATATGAAAAGTAAAGCTATACAATTCGGCATTGACCCGTGTAGACTTTCTTACGATTGTGGTATAGGTTTTGGTAAAAGCCGTGAGGACGATATTGAGCTTCTTGCGAATTGTGACATATTGTCACAATATTCGCCACTACTGATTGGCGCTTCCCGTAAAAGAGTTGTAGGAGAATTAACAGGTGAGAGTGACCCTGCAAAAAGAGTAGCGGGAAGTGTAGCTATAGCAAAAATTGTTTCTCAGGATGGAGCAGATGTTTTGCGTGTTCACGATGTTAGAGAAACTTTGGAAGCAATTATGACGAAATAAAGGATGTATATATAATGGAAAAAATAATTATAAAAGGTTTAAAGCTATTTGCATACCATGGAGTAAATCCTGAGGAAAAGGTCGATGGTCAGAATTTTGTGCTTGATATAACTGCAACTCTTAATGCGGATAAGGCAAAAAAGAGTGATAATATTGATGATACTGTGAGCTATGCAAAAATTCTTAAAACTGCACGAGCTGTATTCTGTGAGAAAAGCTATGATCTTATAGAAACAGTAGCTAATAAAGTTGGTGTGGCAATTATGGAAACGTATCCTGCACTTGACTCTGTAACCGTACTTCTTATGAAACCTGAAGCACCAATCAAAGCAGAATTTGAATATGTTGCTGTAGAGGAAACTATAAATCGCGAGGATATTGTATGAAGGCTGTTTTAGGTTTAGGTACCAATATTGGTGACAGATATAAAAATATAGAAGATGCAATGGAGTGTCTTTCACTTGTTCCCGGAATAGAAATTTTGCGCACATCCTCTGTTTACGAAACCGCACCATGGGGATACACGGAGCAAAGAAGTTTCTATAATTCTGCTGTAGAGATTGAAACTACACTTACACCAAATGCCTTGCTTGGAGTGTGTCTTGGTATAGAGGCAGGTATGGGTAGAGTAAGAGAGTTTAAAAATGGCCCTCGTATTATAGATATAGATGTATTAGTCTGCGAGGGTGTTATATCAGATACCGATGAGCTTAAATTGCCACATCCGAGAATAGGGGAAAGGGCATTTGTTCTTGTGCCACTTAAGGAACTATATGATGATATGGATGTGTTGGGTATTTTGTACAAAAAATCTTATGTAGATATGTCTAATACCGACATAGCCAATAAAGTCGAAAAAAGTTGAAAAATGTGCTTGACTTTTGAATAGTGTGATGATATAATTTCGAACTGTTGGCGACGAAAGAAGCCCACCGACGAGAGGTTGGTGAACATCTTGGGAGCGGTAGGGGACGAAACGCGCGGGAGTGTGGAAAAGTTCTCAAAAAAGCGAAAAAAAGATGTTGACAAGAGAAGATGATTATGATATTATC